>JBBASD010000177.1:0-5118 GCA_040399485.1 Cyanobium sp.
CTTCGTGAAGGTGGATGAGGCCTGGCGGGTGGACCGGATTCAGAAGGTGGGCGCCTGATCCCTACCGGCTACTCCAGTCGATGGTGGGGGACATTAGGGGTGCGCGCTGGGGGCTCCGCCTGGGTGGATTGTGCCCGTGCCGGGCGGCGAGCAGTAGCGCGGCCATCACTCCTCCACCACCGGATCCAGCTCCAAGCCCGGGTAGAGGAAGGCACGACTGAGGCGCTGGCAGTCGCCGGAGCTCACCGAGGCTTCGCGCAGGCTGGCCTCCCAGCTGCTGGCCACGGTGGAGAAGATCTGAGTGGCGATCGCTTCGGCTTCCGCCGGCTGGAGCAGAAACCGGCCCGCAGCGGCCAGGATTGCCCGGCGGTTGGCCCAGCGGCTGGGGCTGCGGTCCACCAGCCCGCAGGCCATGGCCAGGTCGCGGCGGGTCTCGGCCTGCACGGGTGCAGGGGTGAGGTCGTAGGCGGGGCTGAGCTGCCAGCTGCGGGAGCGGGCCAGCAGCGCATGGTTGCGGGGATGGTCGTCGATGTTCGAAACCGCCGCGTTGAAGCAGATCCGGCCGAACAGCTCCCGCAGATCCACCGCCGGCTGGGCGCTGAAGCGGCGGAGCTCGTCGGCCAGCAGCAGATACGACCACTTGGCGCGATCAGTGGCGCTGTCCTCGGCCTGCAGCACGTTGAGGGCACTCACCATGCGATGGCGCCGGTATCCCGCCTCGCTCCAGTCGCGATCGAAGCGCTTCACCAGCAACACATCCGCATCGCCCACCCGGGTGAGGCGGCTGCTGGCCACCTGCAGCCCGCAGCGCCGTGCCAGCAACAGCAGGCCGTGCTCCACCCGCGGCTGGTTCCAGGTGTCCGAAGGCGCTGGGAACTTCGCCAGCCAGAGGGCCTGATCGGCCTCCACGGTGGTCTTGGGGCGGGCGCCCCCCATAGACGTGCCGGCCTGGCCAAGCAGCTCCTCCACCTGCTCCAGGGCCGAGCCTGCCCGTTGGGGTTTATCGCAGAGGATCGCGTCGGCAGCCTGCTTGATGCGTTCCAGATCGAGGGTGCGGTGGAAGCGACGCTGGGGAGCTGGCGGTTCCACGCCCCGGCCAAAGCCCACCGCACCGCAGCGGTCATCTGGCCCGAGCAGCAGCAGATCGAAATCGTTGGGCTCCCCCAGGCCGCCATGGCGAGCGATCACCCGGCGTCCCCAGTGATCCGGCAGGGCATCGCGCAGTGCCCCGAAAAAGCCACCCAGCCGGGCGGTCTCGAAGGGGCCCTGGCTCAGCTTTAGCTCAACCGGATCGAGCTCCACCGCGTCCGGCCGCTCCCGATAGCGGCGGCCATAGACGAACGTGCCCACCGGTTGGCCCTGCCGATCGCTACTCAGCGAAAACCGACCCGCCGTGACGAACTCCGTGCTGCCCGGCAGGGCCACATAGACTTAGCACTCAAGATCCGATGGCATGGGCCGAGAGCGCCGCAGGTGAGCGAGCTGGATCAGAAGTCGTCGTCAAAGCGATGGCGCCGGGGGGCCTGGCCGGGTTGGCGCGCCGCCTCCAGGGCCTTGCCCTCCCCATCCCGGTCGGGATCGGCCACCTCCTCCAGCTGATCGAGCAGCCCCAGCACCCACAGGGCACCGAGGTAGGCGGCGATGGAGGTGCCGGGCTTGCCGCGCTCCACATCGGCCACGGTGAAGCGGCTCACGCCCATCCGTTCGGCCACGTCCTCCAGCCGCCAGCGGCGCCGCAGCCGGGCGGTGCGGATGTTGCGCCCCAGCCGCTGCAGGGCCTGCTCCAGGGCCGCCGGGGGGCGCTGAACGATGGGACTGAGCTGGGCCAAGGCCGGCCGACGAAGTTGCGTGATGACAGCATAAACGGCTCATGGGTTGCCTGATGGCCACATATCAGGCCACTGCCAGGACATGCCCAGGGCCATGTGCTGGGTTGCTGGCGAACACGTCCCAGAGGCGCACGTTGCGGAGCGAAGCCGAGCTGCGCACCCTGCGGAGTTGCGCAAAACGGCTAAGGAAGCTCTGGGCAACAAGGCCGTGAAACGCAGCTTGCACTCCGATTTGTTCTAAATGGACGTTCTTGGTGCAGATTGAGGAAGAATTGGCCTGATTCTACTGATTTTCGGCTAATTCACCCTCCTATTGAGGCCTGTCTGGCCCCCAATGGGCACACCAATCCCTTGATCATGTCCTGCATAGCAACTGATGCCTAGCCATGAACAGGTTCGAGAGCGCTGCCAGCACATTCACTTTGCTGCGGTTCTTGAACATGCCCCTTAGCCGTGTCTTCTGAAAGCCGAACTGCCGCTTGATCACCCGAAATGGGTGCTCCACCTTGGCGCGGATGTGAGCTTTGGCTGTTTCGACCAGATCATCCAGTCGTCCCTCCGGCGTGTCTGGCAGCACTCGCCGCTTTCCGGGGCGCATGGCGACGCGGAAGCCGATCCCCCGGCCTTGCATCTCGTCTCGCTTCTCAATCCCTTGATAACCGGCATCCGCATAAACCACGGTCTCCTCGCCGTGCAGGAGATCAGCGGCTGGGGTGAGGTCATGCACATGGGCAGCCGTGGTTTCCACTGAGTGGATGAGGCCGCTCTCGCTATCCACACCGATGTGGACTTTCATCCCGAAGTACTCCTGCTTGCCCTTGCAGGTCTGGTGCATCTCCGGATCCCTCTCCTTCTTCTCGACCTTGGTGGAGCTTGGTGCCGTGATCAAGGTTGCATCGATGATGGTGCCCTGCTTCATGGCCATGCCGTTCGCCTTGAGGTGCGCTTTTACTACCTCAAAGATCTGATCGCCAAGATCGTGCTTCTCCAACAGGTGCCGGAACGCCAGGATCGTTGTCTCATCAGGGATCCGGTCACTGATCAGTTCGATGCCAGCGAATCGGCGCATCGTCGGCACCTCGATCAGTGCATCCTCCATGGCTGGATCGCTGAGGTCATACCACTGCTGGAGCAGATGAATCCGCAGCATGGTTTCCAACGGATAAGGCGGGCGACCGCCCTTGGAGCTGGTTTTGGGGTAGTGGGGCTCGATCAGGTCGATCAGCGCCTTCCATGGCACAACGGCCTCCATCTCCGCGAGGAAACGCTCGTGTCTGGTGCGTTTTTTTGCCGTGGTCTGATCGTAATCAATCACCGAAACCAAGCCGCTTGCTGCCCATCAATCCAGTCCATACCTGCAATCACAGGCCTATTTTCGCGCAGGTGGGCTTGGTTTTCCAGTTTCTCCTTAACTCCGTTTGTATGCGCAATCTGCAACCTGTAACCGGTTGCAGACGAGGCCGCGGCATTGTCCCTGCTTGGTTTGCAGGCCTTCTTTTAAAGCTAAGGAAGTGTTCAGTTCACACTTTAATGATTTTCCATGCGTTCTATAGCGAAAGCGCGAGGTCCGAACACATCTCAATCTCCCCCTCCCCCCGGAAGGACCCGCAACCTTGCGTAAGCGAGTCATTGCACTTCATCTCACCGGGCTGACCTGTCAGCGAGTGCTACAACTCAATCCACGCTTAGGGATTGTGTGTCGGATCGGCCCATCCTGGTACCGTTCGGGTATTTCGTGGAGCCTCTCAACGGTCTCGTCTGCTTGACGATCCAAGTTTTTCTCACGGATGTAACGGTGATTCCAGTGAGGTCGGAAGGGCAGCAGGTGGTTATAATTGATTGCGGCTTGTTGCTGCGCCGCCGTAGTCAGTTCTGCTTTCAGATGCCCGCGCCCAGAAACTTGGGTCCGTAGGCGCAACTCCATCTGCGATACGGACAAGCAAAGGTCCCTGTTCACTGATTGCAATGCCGATAGCGTCGAGGAGAGTTGCCTGTTCGTTGAGGCGATCTTCCGCAGCCTTTCTGTATCGTTCAGCACGTGCTTGTCCATAAACCTGAAAAAAAGCTATCGCAGTGAGTAGAACGCTAGCAGTGGCTAGCTGGTTGGCCAGTGGGGAGCCGCTCTGAAGACGGCTAGATACAGCAAGGATAGGCGGGAGCAAAGCCGCCGGGACAGGCCAAAACCGCCCGCCCTTCCAATCCAGCACCGAGTACCACAAAACCGTAGCGCGGGGGGCCATAGCTAGGATGAACAGAAAGGCTGGGAACAGAAGGGGACTGACCATGACGTCAGGGATCCGTTCGTCTCGGACACCACGGGCATCCTCGCCTAGGAGAATTGGCGCGAGGCGCTGAGGATACTGTCCTCAGGGCGTCAACAGGGAGCGATCCAACGCCGCTCGATCAGCCGCGACTGGCCCTTCGGATCGGTGCAGAGGACCTTCACCGTGGGGCCGCTGCCGGCTGGCATGGCATCGGGTAGGGACCATCCGGGGGGGGTTTGTGAACGCCTGCACGGTCGACAGGGGTGCCAGCCCTGCAGCATGGAGAGCCCTGCAGGCAAGGTCGTCGCGATCGCCGCCAAGACGATCTGCAGCCGCCCAGCACCGTCCCTAGCACCATCCGCAGTGCCGTCCCCAGCACCATCTGAACTGTCATCCGAACTGCCCTCTGAGCGGCCATCTGAGCTGCCCAGCCCAGCGTCTCCTGATCCGGCCGACTTGCCGGCCCCGAACCGGGGGACCAGCGACACCGAACGCCGGCGGGCGGCCGAACTGCATCAGCTGCTCCAACGAGCCGCCCACGCCTACTACGTGCTCGATGCGCCCGTGATGGAAGACCCGGTCTACGACCGGCTCTACCGCGAACTGCTGGAGCTGGAGGGCAGCTTCCCCGAGCTGCTCAGCCCCGACAGTCCGACCCAGCGGGTGGGGGGACAACCGGCCGAAGGCTTCCGCAGCGTGGAGCACCGGATCGGCCTGCTCAGCCTCGACAACGCCTTCTCCTTGGAGGAGCTGGAGGCCTGGTATGGCCGCCTGCTGAAGGTGCTGGATCGCACCCCGGCACCGGGCGAAACGCTGCCGGCGCTGCCGATGGTGGGGGAGCTGAAGATCGATGGCAATGCCCTGGCCCTGAGCTACGCGAACGGCCTGCTGGTGCGGGCCGCCACCCGGGGCGACGGCGAACGGGGTGAGGAGATCACCGCCAATGTGCGCACGATCCAAAGCGTGCCGCTGCGCCTGCAGCTGGCCGATCCGCCGGCCTGGGTGGAGGTGCGGGGCGAGGCCCT
>JBBASD010000178.1:0-5114 GCA_040399485.1 Cyanobium sp.
GGTCGAGCCAGCGGCTGAGTTGCTCCTCGCTCCACGCCTGCCAGCGGGGATCAGCAGTGATCACATCAAGGATCACATTGGAATCCACGAACACCATCAGGGTTGCTCTTGGCCGCGGCTGAGGGCGAGCAGCTCATCGGTGCTGAGGCGCGTGCGCAGGCGGGCCCGACGCAGTCGTTGCAGGCCTTCGCTGCCGGGCGAGCCTTCCGCAGGCTCCTTTTCGATCAGCACCCGGCCGCTCTCCACCACGAAGCGCACCTGGGTGTGGGGCAACAGACCGCACTGCTCGCGGATGTCCTGGGGAATGGTGACCTGGCCCTTGCTGGTGATCCGCATGGCCTGTAATAGCGGCAGAAGTAAGAATCTTACTGGCGTTGGCGGGCCTGGCTCTGGAGCAGGGGATTAGCATGAGTATCCTTAGCAGCCTGAATCCAAGCTGTGGCAACTGCTCCAGCCACGACCACCCCCAAGCAACCAGCCGCCAGACCTGCCAGCGTGAAGCAGCGGCTGCAACGCTCGATCGCGGCTCGCAGCGGCGAGGTGGTGCTGCGGCGCGATCTGGCACGGTTCGGAAGTCCGGCCCAGGTGAGCAGGGCCCTGAATCAGCTGGTGGCCGAGGGCAAGCTGGTGCGCATCGGCCTGGGGGTCTATGCCAAGGCGGCGCCCGGCCCGATATCCGGCATTCCGATGGCACGCCAACCCTTGGGGGCGCTGGCGGTCGAAACCTTCGAGCGGCTGGGCATCCCCTGGCAGCTGGGGGCAGCGCAGCGCCGCTACAACGAGCGGCTCACCACCCAGGTGCCCTGGCGCACCACGTTCGACACCGGCAAGCGGCGCATCAGCCGCCGCCTGCAGATCGGCAAGCAGGTGGTGAACTATGAAAACGATCTCACCAGCCCAGTGTGGCGCCGTCGAAGAAGCGCTGCGCCTCGGCCTCACTGATCTGGCGCCCTCGATCCTTGAGAAGGATCTGCTGATCACCGAAGTGCTGGGGATGCTCGCCGCCTTCGACTGGGGTGAGATTCAAGCGGTGTTCTGCGGCGGCACCTCGCTGAGCAAGGGCCACGGTGTGATCCAGCGGATGTCGGAAGACATCGATTTCAAGCTGGCGCTGCCTACCTCCTGGAGCCGCAGCCAGGCCCGCCGCAAGCTCAGCGCTTGTCGCAAAGAACTGGCGGAAACGATGCGGGCTGCCGATTTTGACCTACCAGAAGCAGGCATCGTGACCCTCAACGAAAACCGCTATTTCTGCTTCTCCCTCGGCTACCTGCCGCAATTCCCGCTAGTGCCGGCACTGCGGGCGGAACTGCGGCTCGATTTTACCGCCCACACACCATTGCTGGATCCTGTCCCGGTACAAGTGAGGCCGCTGCTGGCGGAGTTCATGGCGTTGGACGCCCAGGTGGTGGAGCATCAGGCGGTGCTGCTGCAGGAAACCCTGGCGGAGAAGGTCGTGTCATTCCTGCGCCGCACCGCAGGCTGGCAGGAGCAGGCGGAGCGTGACCCCGACGACGACATGCTGGTGCGCCACTTGTACGACGTGCACCAACTGCTGGAGGTGGTGCCTTCTGACCCTGAGGCTCAGGAGTTGCAGAGTTACCTGTTCACCAAGATCGTGGCCGGCGATCTGGCGAAATTCGGCCGCCAGGATTCAAATTTTGGCGCCAATCCCCGTGAGCGCTTGCAGCAGGCGTTAGCACAGCTACAGACCAGCGCTGAGGTGAGGGAGCTGTACGAACGGTTTGTGAGCGAACTTGTTTGGGGCGAACCGGTGCCATTCGCGGAGGCCCGCGCTGGCTTTGTGGGATTGGCTGCGCGGTTGCTGCGCGGTTTGGATCCACCCCCATAGCTGCCAGCCACTCCCGATCCACCACCCCCATCTCCCCCATGCCCGTCAACACCGCCGCCCTCAAAACCTTCGCCCCGGCGATGCGGCGGCAGCTGATCGAGGCGGTGGGCCGCAAGCTAGACCTGTTGCTGCACCAGGCCAGCGCCGACACGCTGACCAGCGCCGCCGGCCCGATCGAGGAGCTGCGGCAGCAGGAGGCAAGAAATCGCCAGGAGCTGCTGGAGCGGGTGGCCTACAGCTGGTTCAATCGCCTGGCGGCGCTGCGTTATCTCGATGCCCGGCTCTGGCATCCCTTCGGCGCCAGGGTGTTGATGCCGCAGACGGAAACAGAAACCCAGCCCGAGTTACTGAAATTGCTGCGCAGCGGCAGCCTGCCCGCTGAACTGCAACCCCACACCGATGAAGCGCGCCTGCAGGGCCTGCTTGATGGCCGGCTCCCCACGGCCCAGGCCGGCGCCGATCCCCAGGGGGAGGTGTATCGCGAGCTGATCCTGGCGGTGTGCCGCTCCTATCACCAGCTGCTGCCGAATCTGTTTGAGGGACTGGATGATGCCAGCGAGTTGTTGTTGCCGGACGACCTGCTCAGTGATGGCTCGATTGCCGGCGGCTTCCGCAGCCAGATCAGCGACAGCGATTGCGAGGATGTGGAAATTCTGGGCTGGCTCTATCAGTTTTACATCGCCGAAAAGAAAGATGAGGTGATGGCCCGCAAGAAGGCGGTACCCACTGAAGACATCCCGGCTGTCACCCAGCTGTTCACGCCCCACTGGATCGTGCGCTACCTGGTTGAGAACTCCCTGGGAAGACTCTGGCTGCTGAACCGGCCGGAGTCGAAGCTGCGAGAGCAGATGCCGTACTACATCGAAGGCGAACCAGAAACCGACTTTCTACGGATCACCAATCCAGAAGACATCAAACTGCTGGATCCCGCCTGTGGCAGCGGGCACATGCTCACCTATGCCTTTGATCTGCTCAGCCACATCTACACAGAGGAAGGCTATGCGGTGGCTGAGATCCCCGGATTGATCCTGCGGTATAATCTGTATGGGCTGGACATTTGCCCTCGCGCTGCCCAGTTGGCTGGTCTGGCTTTGGCCCTCAAAGCCCGGGAACAATCGAGGCGATTCTTCCAGCCAGGACAGCTGGTGCAGCCTCAGATTATCGAGCTGCAGGATGTGCGATTTGAAGCAGGCGAGCTGAATGACTACATCGAAGCATTCGACCTCGGTGAGCTGTTCGATCCAAACCTGTTCAAGCTGCTCCAGCAGTTTGAGGAGGCGAAGACCTTCGGCTCGCTCATCCAGCCGTGCCTCGATGAACGGGCCATCGCCAACGCCCGCCGCGCCATCGAGGCGAAGGACCTCGGCGGCCAACTCTTCCTACGCGAGACGCACATCAAGGTCCTGCGCGTGCTCGAACACGCAGAGGCGCTCACCCAGCGGTATCACGTCGTCGTGGCCAATCCGCCTTATTTGGGAGGAAAGGCGATGAATGGTGCGCTAAAGAGCTTCATCCGTGATCATTTCGAGCCGTTCAAGGCCGACTTGTTTTCCGCTTTCACATTTCGCGGGGCATCTCTTGCAGTCACGAAGGGTTATCTAGGATTCATGACGCCCAATGTCTGGATGTCCATTTCCACACACGAGCCACTACGAAAGCACCTGTTGGATTTCCAAAACCTGACGTCGCTCGTTGAGCTGCCATTGACCGGCTTCTCAGGAGCCACCGTTCAGATATGTGCTTTTACTTTTGAGAACCACCACTCGAATGGCCACCGGGGAGGATTCGTTCGCTTGTGCGATTTTAAGGGAGCGGCCGCAATGGAGCCTAAAATGCTAGAGGCCGTCGCTAATCCAAACTGTGGTTGGTTCTTCCGTGCCTCTGCTGACGAATTCAAATCAATTCCAGGCAGCCCAATTGCCTATTCCGTCGGTGCAAATATCCGGAAGGTATTTGAAGAGAAAAACACGCTGGCCTTACTTACCGACGTGCGCACCGGTATGCAGACCGGTGACAATGAGAAGTTCCTACGCTATTGGCACGAGGTTCGACAGAGTGACATCAATCCTACTTCGAGCGATTACCCGGTTTCGCCACGAAGGTGGTTCCTTTATTCGAAAGGTGGCGATTTTCGGAAATGGTATGGGAACGTCGAACACGTAGTCGATTGGTCGAATGATGGGAGCGCAATCCGGAACTGCTACGTCAACGGTGTTTTGCGGTCGAGAGTTAGAGAGATCCCCAACTATTTCCGTGATGCCGCGTCATGGTCTTTTGTGAGCTCAGCATACTTTGGTTGCCGATATAAAGAGCCGGGAGTTTTCTTTGATGTCGCTGGGTCGTGCGCTTTGGAGAACGAAATCCCCATTCGCACAATTCTAAGCTTTTTGTGTTCCTCCGTGGCCAAGATGCTCCTCGACACGCTCAATCCAACACTCAATTTTCAAATCCAGGACATTGGGAATCTGCCCTTCATTTCGACTAATGAAACAACCTCGGTCGGCTGCGACGAACCCTTAACGATTAGTAGACGCGACTGGGACAACTTCGAGACCTCGTGGGACTTCCGCGACCAGCCGTTGCTGCGGCCGGGGCTGAAGGGCGCGACGCTGAAGGCGAGCTGGCGGAATTGGGAGGCGCAGAGCACCGCCGCCATCCTCCGGATGCAGGAGCTGGAGACGGAGAACAACCGGCTCTTCATCGCCGCCTACGGCCTCGATGGCGAATTGCAGCCCGAAGTGCCCGAGGAGCAAATCACCCTCGCCCGCGCCGAGGCCCGCCGCGACATGGCCGCCTTCCTCTCCTATGCCGTCGGCTGCATGATGGGCCGCTATTCCCCCGACCACCCCGGCCTCATCCTCGCCAACGCCGGCGACACCCTGCGTGAGTTTCTGGAAAAAGGCGGGAAGCCACTGGCCGAACTCACCTTCGCCCCCGACCGCGACGGCATCATCCCCGTGCTCGATGGCGAGTGGTTTGAAGACGACATCGTCGCCCGCAGCCGCGAGTTCCTGCGCGTCTGCTTCCCCGCCAGCTCCCTCAACACCGATCTGGCCTTCATCGAAACCGCCCTCGGCAAAGACCTCCGCAAATACTTCTGCACAGACTTCTACAAAGATCACCTGCAAACCTACAAAAAACGCCCGATCTACTGGCTGGTGCAAAGCCCCGCTGGCCCATCAAGGGGTGGCTTCGCCTGCCTGATCTACCTGCACCGCTACACCAAAGACACCCTCAACCTCGTTCTCAACAACTACTTCCGCCC
>JBBASD010000179.1:0-5114 GCA_040399485.1 Cyanobium sp.
CAGCCCCAGTGCCCTGTGACAGCTACCTCAGCTCGCATCATCCTGATCTGTTCAGGCAAGGGAGGGGTCGGCAAGACAACCCTCACGGCGAACCTGGGCATTGCCTTGGCTCGTCTCGGTGAGACCAAAGTTGTGCTGGACGCTGATTTCGGCCTGCGCAACCTTGACCTGCTCCTGGGCTTGGAGAACCGCATTGTCTACAACGCCCAGGACGTGCTCGAAGCAACCTGTCGATTAGAGCAGGCGTTGGTGAAGCACAAACAAGAGCCGAACCTCTCGCTACTGCCCGCCGGCAACGCGCGGATGCTCGACTGGCTGACCTCCGACGACATGAAAAAAATCGTTGGCATGCTCCCAGATCGGGCCAACTTTGTTCTGATCGATTGCCCTGCTGGCATTGAAACCGGCTTCCGTAATGCCGCCGCCGCCGCCAAGGAAGCCATCGTCATCACCACTCCCGAGATGGCTGCGGTTCGGGATGCGGATCGGGTGATCGGTCTGCTCCATACCCAGGGGGTGGCGCCGATACAAATGGTTTTAAACCGGGTTCGTCCCAAGATGGTGGCCAACCAGGAAATGCTCGGGGTCAGCGATGTCACGGACATTTTGGCCTTACCCCTGTTGGGACTGGTGCTTGAAGACGAGCAGGTGATCACGTCCACCAATCGGGGGGAACCCCTGACCCTCCAAGGGACTCTCTCACCTGCTGGTCGGGCTTATATGAACGTGGCGCGTCGGCTTCGGGGCGAAGAAGTGGCCCTAATAGACCCCACCCGTGAACGCCAGGGCCTGAGGGCCAGACTGATGGGCAAGATTCGCCGAACAACTGGCCTTTTCTGAGCGGCATGGCCTTGTTCGACTTCCTTCAACACCTGCTTGGCCTGCAAAAGCCCAGCGCCACAACAGCCCGCGAACGTCTGCAGTTGGTGTTGGCCCATGATCGCAGTGACCTCAACCCGGAGCTGCTTGAGCGCATGCGTCGGGAGATCCTTGAAGTGGTGCAGAAATATGTCGAGATTGACATCGAAAGCGGTGATGTCAGCCTGGCCACCGACGACCGGGTGACGGCCCTGGTGGCCAACCTGCCGATCCGCCGTGCCCGCCCCCTACCCAGTCACTCCCTGGAAACCAGGGCCAAAACCAACCCGATTGACCCGGAGGTGCATGCACTTGTTGATATTCCGGAAACGCCTCAACCCAGCCCATCCCAAAGCGCCGAGGGGATGGATGTCCAGGAAGCCGCCATTGAACCGAGCTCTTCGCAATGACGACAAGGGGGAACATTGAGCCTTCATTCAGCCTGACGACCATGCTCCCCCCTTCCCCGCACCATGGGCTCGATGACTCAAACACAGGACTGATGGGCATGACCCCTGCCGAGCGCCGTGTCCTAGGCCTCTTAACCCAAGGCATGAGCAATCGGGCCATTGCTTCGGCCTTGGTCCTCAGCCCCCGAACGGTGGAAAGCCATGTCTCCAGCATGTTGGAGAAGAGTGGCTGTCGCCAGCGTTGCGAACTGCTGGTTTGGGCCCTGACGCGGTCGTAAGATGCAGAAGCAGAGTTCAAGTGCCGGCTTAGCTCAGCGGTAGAGCAGCGCTTTTGTAAAGCGAAGGCCATCGGTTCAAATCCGTTAGCCGGCTTCCCTCCCGCCCCTAAAGGCGGTGTCGATCATTAAGCGGTTCCCTTGGCCCGCCTTAATCTCTCCGCATAGCCCGCCCACGGCAGCTGATATCAATCGACAACCATTGCCACGGCATGACAGCCTGTTGGGGTGCCATTGGCAACGGGCTCGAAGCGCTTATCCCACCTTGAGCCATGACTTAGACCACTGGATGTGGGCGAAGCTTCAAAGATCGCCTCGCTACCCCAGGCGCTGGAGCGTCGATGCATTGCCGAAACACTCATCGACAACAGCCGCAATGGCAACACCGTTCCGTGGCTCCCGATCAGCCAGCTTGACCAACCCCGAGGAACGCTTGAGATCGCAAAGACCTTGCATGCCGACACCTCCCAAAGGATTCTGGTGCGTTGGAAGAACATAAAAATGATTAAAATGCAAAACTCAGGACTTGCCAAGGCTGCTTCTGAGCAGTTTGTCACTGCACAATAAACATGGAAAATCAAGACGACTATCTCTCTACCCTGGAAGAGCTGGAGGCGGCGCGCAATCAACTCGCCAACTACCAATCTTTGCTACGGGATCTGCCCGAACTTTACGAGCGCAAATTTGAAGAGCGTCTCAGACCCATTCAAGATCAAAATCGAGACCTAAGTCAAGAAGGGGCAGTTCTGCGCGAGCAACTTGATCGAGCTTTACCTGCAGCCCATCAACCCCAACGCCAAGGACTGCCGGCAGCAACCGATGCGCCCATGGCAGCCCAACCCAGGCCAACGGCAGCACCGCCGGTCTTCCCCAGCGTCCGATCAAGAAACTTGCTCCCCATTGGCTTGGCGAGTGGTGCATCAATTCTCCTGCTGGCGACTCTCGGCCCGCTCGCCATTGGGATTAATCAACTGAATCGAAGTTCCTCGGCGTCCGGCCCCCTTTCGCCGACCCACCCCAAGCAACCGGCGCCCCTTTTGACGGCTGCCCCAGGCGAGTTAATCCTCACGGCATCGGCCCCCACCTGGCTGGAAGTCCACGACGCCGACGATCATCCGCTGATGGCCGAGACCTTTCAGGGACAGCGTCGGATTCCCATTGGCCAGGGCCTACGCCTCTTGGCAGGTCGCCCCGATCTCATCACAATCAGGCTCCCAGGCAACCCGCCCCAACGCCTGGGCAGCATTGATGCGGTTGGTTGGCAAACCATTAAGCCCACTAATCCCCACCCAGTTCCAGCCAGCCATCAAACTGCCGCCCCAGCCATCCAGGGCACCCGACCATCACCACAAGCAGGCCGCCCTGACGCCCCGACGCTCGTTGTCCATGCCAGCGAACCAAGCTGGGTCGAAGTGCGGGCAATCAACGGAGGCGCCATCTATGCGGGTCTGCTTAGCGGTAAGCGCAGCTTCGCGCTGGGCAAGGGCTTGGAGGTGCTCTCCGGCCGCGCCGACGCCGTCAGTGTCGCCATCGACCAAGCCGTCCCCAAGCGCCTCGGCAGCATCGATGACCTCGGTTGGCACCGTTACATGCCCCAAGCCAGCAGTCCGTCCGCAGGCACCCCCATCAGCGCATTAACAGCCACACCTACCCAACTAAAAAGTTCCAAACCGATAGGCGCCAAACACCATGCCAGCGTTTCGTTATGGGACTCCCTGGGAATTCCCCGCTTTTTCCCATCCCGGCAACCTTCCAAGCGGCAACCCACCAAGATTGTGTCTCCCCCGGCCCTTGGCCATGATCACGCCCCCGCCCCCGCCGCCGAAGAGTTGATCCTGCGGGCCTCCGAACCCACCTGGCTGGAGGTGCGGGATGACAACAATCGCCCCCTTCTGGCTGAAACGTTCCAAGGCCAGCGCCGGCTCCCCCTCGGCAAGGGGCTGCGCCTTCTAGCAGGACGCCCCGATCTCCTGACTGTTCAGCGCCAAGGCAAGTCCCCTGAACGACTTGGCGGCATCGACGACCTCCACTGGTTCCGCTTCTTGCCTGCCGCCAAACCTCGCTCAGCGCCCTGAGTTTTGGGAATCATCACCAGCCAGCAACCACAAAGCGACGCCGAGGAAAACCCAAGGCAACCAGCTCAGGAGAAAAAAGGGTTTGAACAGCAGCACCATTGGCTCCAAAAACCAGTGACTGACCACCAAGGTGATCAGGACCAGCAGAACGACAGGTTGCACAAAACCCTCTGATTTCAATCGGGAACCCGCCCAGAGTCAGGCAGGGCGACGATCCCAGCCGCACCGAAACGGTGGCTTCAGCGGAGTCGCTGCCAACCATTGTCATGCCAATGAACTACACGACTGGGCTGACCTGAACCAGCTGGCCATGGCAGTGGGGCGAGCAGGGGCAGGTTCGGAAAGACCAAGCGAGCTGTTTGCTCATCGGAAGCAGGTGGTTCGCCGGACTTGTTAATGCTGGTGGTCGCCAGAGGTCCGCAGTGATCAAGAAATTGCTGGGCCAGCGGACAGTCAGGAACCCGCAGGCCAAGGCTGGCGCCCCCCGGATTCAACAAATCCACCAGGGGGCCTGCCATCGGAAGGACAAGGGTGCATGCGCCAGGCCAGCAAGCTGAGGCCTGTTGCAACCAGGGATCCTGCCAGGGGACCGCCAACAGGTCGCGGAGCTGTTCCAGATTGGCACCCATCAAAATCAGGGGCTTGTGGGCGGGCCTGGTCTTGAGGTCCCAGAGCCGCTGTGCCTTGGAGGGATGGGTCGCCAGTGCCGGAAGAGTATCCGTGGGAAACATCACAACTTCACCTCTCCCCACGGCGGCGACAAGTTCGGCAGCGGTCAGGGTTGGAGCCACCATCACGCAGGGGGGCTGGGTTGATTCCCGGTTATGGCGACTTGCCTCGCAGACACAAAACGCAAGATACCTTCAAGATCTCGGTGGGACTTGATGTGACCCAGCCCGGCTGAGGCAAGAAGATCAATTACAGCAGCACCTTGATCATAGTGGTGTTCCATCAGAAATAGTCCACCTGGTGCCAAGTAAGTCTTAGCCTGCGCCACAATCGAACGGATCTCACCTAAGCCATCCTCCCCCCCATCGAGGGCCAACCGAGGTTCGTGGTGACGCACCACCGGATCTAAGTTCGCCAGCACGGTAGTGGGTATGTAGGGGGGATTGGTCACGATCAAATCAAGCTGACCCTTCAAAAAATCCAGGGATTGCCACCAATTGCTATGCAGAAGGCGAACAGAGTCTCTGCAACCGTGACGCTCAAGGTTAATCTCCGACCTGGCCAGGGCCAAATCACTGCAATCCACGGCCCATCCCGAGCTCCCCGGAAAGGCCCGGGCCAACGCCACCGCCAGGCACCCGGATCCAGTGCCAAGGTCCAGCCAAACCAAAGGCGGCCGCTGGGGCTCCGCAGTAGGCATTAACGACAAAGCCAGCTCCACCAAGAGTTCGGTTTCCTGGCGCGGTATCAAAACCCCCGGGCCAACTTCAAGCTCGAGATCACGCCAGGGGCACAATCCGACCAGGTATTGAAGCGGCATAGCCGTC
>JBBASD010000180.1:0-5071 GCA_040399485.1 Cyanobium sp.
GCTGGGGCCAGGCTCACGACAACCCGGTTCAGCGGCATCCGTAGGCCACTGTTGCGAAGGGCCGCCCGCACCCGTTCCCGCGATTCCTGGACCGCCGCATCGGCCAGACCCACCATTTGCAGCCCGGGCAAGCCGGGACCGATGTCCACCTCAACCCGCACGGCGACCGCCTCAATCCCTCGCAGGGCGCCGCTGTGGCAGTGGGCCAGGGCCATGGGGGAATCAACGTCTCTGGTTTGCTAGTGCCACCACCTGTACCTGTAGGCAAAATGGGTAGAATGGCCCTCTCGCCAGGAGCATGGCGGTTGCCAATAGCGCGGAGTTTCCCCTTCCATGAGTGCCAGTGCGGACACGATTTTCGGGCGCATCCTGCGGGGAGAAATACCCTGTGAGTCCCTTTACAGCGACGATCTCTGTCTGGCCTTTAGGGACGTCAATCCCCAGGCGCCCGTGCATGCCCTGGTGATTCCCCGACGGCCCATCGCTCAGCTGGCTGAGGCCGGTCCTGAGGATCAGTCGCTGCTGGGCCATCTGCTGTTGGTGGCCGCCAAGGTGGCTCGTCAGGAGGGTCTCGACAGTTGGCGCACTGTGATCAACAGCGGCGCAGAGGCGGGTCAGACCGTTTTCCACCTGCATGTCCATGTCATCGGCGGTCGCGCCCTCAGCTGGCCCCCGGGCTGATCCCTGAACGCTTCGCCCTGCAGGTAGTCAGCAGGGGGGCCCCGGGCCAGCGTGCCGCCCCATAATCCGCGCCCTGGGGCTTACTGGCTTGCATGCGGACGGCGACAATGGCGCAAATCGCCGTTGTGCATGAATCCCGCCAAGGCCCTGCGCGAACAGCTGGGCAAACTGCAGCGGCTTGCCCAGCCCTACTTCCTTCCCTTGGAAGAGGGAAGGACAGGAGGTGGTTCCTTTCTCCTGTTGCTGGCAGCCTTGCTGGCCATCGTGGTCGGCTTGACCCTTGTGTTGCTGACGGGGGCAGTAGCCCTCAGCGGTGCCCTGATTCCCCAGCTGCAGGGTCGCTTCCTGCCAGGTGTCCCCCAGCAGGTGGCTGCCCTTTGGGCTGGCCCGATCGGTTGGCTGCTCATGGGCTTGATGGCGGCAGGGGTCTTTTGCTTTTGGCTCTATCGCGGCCAGTTGCGACAGGGGCGCTGGGTTCCTTGGGTATTGCTTGGGGTGATTGCCCTGTTGATACTGGTTATCAATGGCATCAACGTCGGCATCAGCTTCGTCGCTCGCAATGTCGATAACTCACTGGTGGCTTACGACCAGGATGGTTTCTGGAAAACGGTCGCCATCTACGCATTCTGTCTGATGCTGGCGCTGCCCATCAGGGCGTTGCAGGCCTATCTGATTCCCCGCCTTGGTTTGTTATGGCGAGAGTGGTTAAGTGGTCGTCTTTTGGGACGTTATTTGAGTAACCGCGCCTATTACGAGCTGAATCCGAATGACGAAAGCACCGAGGAGATCGACAACCCAGACCAGCGCATCTCCCAGGACACTGCGAGTTTCACAAATACAAGCCTGAGTGTCTCGGTGGAGATTCTATCTGCATTGCTTACATTTGTAAGTTTCATTCTGGTGCTCTGGAGTATCAACTCTCGATTGGCTCTGTTGCTGCTTGTCTATGCGGTTTCCGGTACTGCTTTGATTGTTTTTGCAAGTCGGCGTCTGGTGGCACTCAATTATCAACAGCTCAAGCTTGAGGCCGATTTCCGTTACGGGCTTGTTCATATTCGAGACAATGCCGAGTCGATTGCTTTTTATCGAGGTGAAGCCCAGGAAGGCAAGGAAGCCCAGAGGCGCCTTGGCGGAGCGATCAGTAACTACAACCGGCTGATTGTTTGGGAAGCTCTCATCAGTGTAATTCAGCGTTCCTACGATTATTTCTCACGTTTTCTGCCCTGGTTGGTTATTGCTCCAATCTACTTTGCCAAGCAAGTTGATTTTGGTGTCTTTGGTCAGGCCAGCATTGCTTTTTCCCAGGTTCTCTTTTCCGTCAGCTACATCGTTAACAATGTCGATCGGTTGGCGGCATTCTCTGCTTCCATCAGCCGCTTGGAAGGGTTCCAAAGCAAGATCGATTCTTTGGCTGGGGGTCACGATCTCCTCGACCCATCGCTTGTACCAGCTTTGGCAGTTGATGCCCGTCAGTTCAGCGACGCGATTGTGCTGCGCCATGCCGATCTGGTGCCTCCTCGCAGTGGCCGTCACCTGATCCGTGATCTCAACTTGACAATTGCATCCGGCGATCGCCTGCTGGTGGTAGGGCCTTCGGGCTGTGGCAAGACCTCCTTTTTGCGCTTGGTAAGCGGACTCTGGACTCCCGCAGCGGGCCAGGTCGAGCGGCCGCCGGTGGGTGAACTGATGTTCATTCCGCAGAAGCCTTATATGTTGCTGGGTAGCCTGCGGGAGCAGCTCTGCTACCCCCAGTCTCCTGAAAAGTTCAGCGATGACCAGTTGCGCCATGTTCTCCAACAGGTGCGTCTGCCCGACCTGGTGCGCCGTTATCCCGATCTGGACATCAAGCAGGACTGGCCCCGGCTGCTTTCCCTAGGCGAGCAACAGCGCCTGGGTTTTGCCAGGTTGCTGCTTAATTCGCCTCGCTTTGTCGTGCTAGATGAGGCCACCAGTGCCCTGGATGTGGCTACAGAACAGGCTCTCTATGGGATGCTCGTAGCTCTGGACATGGGTTTTGTCAGCGTCGGCCACCGCCCGACCCTGCGCGACTATCACGACACCGTGCTGGAGTTGGATGGCACGGGCGCCTGGCGTCTGATGCCATCCTCCAGCTATCAATTCGGTCGCTGAAGCCCTTATGAATCCCTCCACCCCTTTAGAACCCGTCGATAATGTCGACGCCAAATCCAAAGCGCACGCCGTGTCGGTGCCCCCGGCCACAAGTGCCACCACCGGTGATGTGCCTGATTTCGGCTGGAGTGCCTACGCCGAAAGGGTCAATGGCCGTTTCGCCATGCTTGGTTTTTCAGCAGTGGTGCTGATCGAAACTCTCAGTCGCGACAGTTTTTTGCACTGGGCCGGCTTGGTGCCATGAGTCTTGGTGTTGTGGGTCCTGGTCCGTTCAGGGAATTGCGATCAGGTCGACCTGCCAGTGGCCATCCCGGCTGACTTCCACCGCCAATTCCCGCCCATCTGCCCGCAGCACCACTCGCCTGGGAACCCCCGGTGGATTCATGGCGATCACCTGGCTGCCCATCAGACGGCGCCGATAGACCAGCAATTCGGTCCTTCCCTCTAGCTGCCTTACCAGGGCCAAGCGTTCACCCTTGGCCTCCACCCCCACACTCAGGGGCTGCGCATCCGGCCTGTTGAGACCCGGTAGGGGCACTGGCCGCTGATCTTCCACATTCAGCAGCACTACCTGGTCTCGGCCACCTCGGTTGGAGATCAGGGCAAGCCAGGGCCCCGCCAGGCTTGGGGCACGGCTAGGACCCAGCTCCTCTAGGCGCCGATCCAAGGGGAAGACGGGTTGGGGCACGCTCCCCATGCAGCTAGTGAGGTTGACCAGTGCCCCCATCCCCCCAGCGACCAAACCCAGTCGCAAACCTTTGTTGCTCCACCCCCTTTTGATCATGGAACCGTTGGGTTTGCCATCGTGCCGATGGCCAGTCCCCGGGGTAGATCCGGTTCGATCAGGTTGGCCAGGTCAAACACCTGGACCAGACGGCGGCCCCTTGTAATCCCTGCAAGAGCTAGACGGCGGCCATCAGGTGCCAGGCTCAGTTGTTCAGGTTGGAGATCTCCCGGAAGCTGCAAAGGCAGCAACCGGCCACTGGCTCGATCCAAAATCAGTACACGACTCTTGCCACCCTGCTGGCCCACCAGAGCCAGGTAGCGTCCATTCCAGCTCAAGGAGGGGGAGTCATGGGGTGCAAAGCGGCGCAGCGAAGGCAACGGCACCTCGGCGCCTGAGGGCTGGGCCTGCATCATCAGGGTCTGACGACCGTGTCGCTCGACAACACTGGCCAGCCATTCACCCTGGCCGCTGAGGGCGGGCTGTTCTCGGTCGTAGCCACCGAGGGCAAGGCCGGCAGGTCCGGCCCGTCGCCTAATTAAGCCAAAATCGCCGCAACCCACTACTGAAAGGGTGATAGCCAGTAGAAACAGGGAGTTGACCCAGACTCTCAATCGTCAAAGCGGGAACTGTTGTCCCTGCTATTGGGGTCGCGGGAGGGCCGGGGATCGCGGGAGGCGGTCGGGCTGTCAGGCCGGTTGCGGGGGGTAGGAGGCCCAGTAACTGGTGAGTAATCAGCATCACTCACGTCGTTGGTCGCCATGGGTTTGCCACGCAGGGGTGTGCCCTCGGGAACGCCACTTGGCGAAAGACCAGAAGAAGCGGGCGTACTGGCAGCAGTGGGCCGGCGGCTGGATCGGGCGGCTGGATCGGTGACAGGCGCGGGACGGCTGCCTCGCCTGGTGTCTTGTTGGCCGTCACGGTCCCGGCGGCGCTCTCCAAATTCTTGGCTGCTGCTCCGAGGGCTGGAGCCAGGCCGGTAGCGGCTGGCATTCTGGGGATCCGTCACGGCACCCCGCCTGGGTTCTGAATCCCAGTCATCCGAGCGTCCGCCCAGGCGGCTGGCGGCCTGTTCAGGAATGGCGGCCCGGCTGGACCGGCGTGGACGGTAAAAGTCATCATCTTCTTGGCGGGTGGGTATGCGGCGTCGGATTGAGTCCTGATCCTCAAAACGATCGACATCCCGTTCCCGATCCCAATCACGCCCAAACTCTCCCCCACCCCGACTGCGCAACGGCTGGGGCTCATCCTCATCAAAAAATGAAGAGCGGCGTGCCTGCTCGGTGGTGATCCCCCGCAGCCTGACGCTTTCGTAAGCAAAGAAGACAGTGGTTCCCGCCAAGAGGAATTGGCCGAACTGAAGAATCGGGTCTAGTCGCCAGCCTTGGAAGAATAAAATTCCGCCACAGAGTAGGCCTACGGCCGCAAAAAAAACGTCGTAGTCCCTGGCGAGAGCCGGCTTGAAGTTCCTCATGAAATAGAGGAAAGCTCCACCTACCGCCAGCACGATGCCGACGATACTGGCCCAATTAAGGC
>JBBASD010000181.1:0-5070 GCA_040399485.1 Cyanobium sp.
AAAAGGGTGATGACCTGGGCCCGGGATTCGAGATTGATGCGGATGGCCGCCGCCGCCTCGGCCAGGGCGGAATCCGCCCCGGGGGTGTCCGTCACCCAGTACTGGGCGATCAGAAAGACCATCAACACGATGTAGAACTTATCGCCGAGCTGGGAGAAGATCTGGCCGACCCAGAGCCGGCGGAAGCCATCCCGGCTCAGCACGCCAGCCAGCCCCCGTGCTGTTTTGTCTGGATCCGTACTCATCGCTTTTCCGGCATGGGCTGGGGCATGGATTCAAAGCCGGTGCGTAGCAGTCTGAAGGCGCGTGGGCGCCGGCTGAGGTGTTCACCACACCAGGCCTCCACCAGGTCGAGCAGATGGAGCCAGACCGTTTCCGGTCCCATCAGGGCGCCATCGCGGCGGCGCGGCGGCTGGGGCCGGGGCAGACGCTGCAGCAGGGCCAGCTCGGAGGCATTGAGCAGCACCCGGGCTCCCGCCTGGGCGCCGATCACCAGGCCTTCGCTGGGGATCAGGCTGCAGCGCCATTCCCAGTCACCAATGGGGGGATCGAGGCGATCACCGCTGCGGGCGCAGTGTTGCAGTGGCAGGGCAAACCCGCCCAAAGCCAGCAGGTGCACACTGCCTTGCAGGGCAATGGCCAGCGCTTCGCTGCGATGGCTGCGCTCTTGCACCACGTCTTCGAGCCGGCCGAGCTGCAAAAGGAGATCGGCGAGCATGCCAGGGGCCGCAGCCTCGGCTACCAGCGCCAGGCAAAGCTCCACGAGGGCCTGGGCGGCGGCCAGGGTTTCGAGCCGCTGGCCCAGGTGCCCGTAGTGCCGCAACACCCGCAGCTGCCGCACCCGCTGCAGGCCCCGACCGCCCCCAACCTGGAGTTGCAGCAGGGCGAAGGGCACGGCAGCGGCCAGGCTGCTGCGGGGGCGCCGGGCACCGGGCACCGCCAAACGGGTCAAGCCTTCGGCTTCACTCAGCAGGGTCAACAGCCGATCGTTTTCGCCCAGGGGGCGGCTGATCAGGGCCAAGCCCTCCAAGGTGCGATCGGCCAAGTTAGTCCTATGGCAACGGACTTTCGGGCCCGGGCGTGGCGCGCTGGGGACCCCGCCGCAGGGCCTCCATCAGCGCCACACCCCGGCTGGTGCCCAGGCGGGTGGCGCCGGCTTCGACCAGGTCAAGGGCCAGTTCCAGGCTGTTGATGCCACCGGAGGCTTTGATGCCGGCCCGACCCCGGGCCAGTTGCCGCAACCGCTGCACCTGGACGACGCTGACGGGGGGACCAAAACCGCTGCCGCTCTTGAGAAAACGGACCCCTGCATCGAGGCTGACTTCCACCAATAGTTCGAGGGCTTCGGCCTCCAGTCGCCCGCTCTCGACAATGACCTTGACTGGCAGCCCCAAGCTGGTGATCGCCGCCAGGTCGTCGAGCAGTAGACGGCTGTCCCGATCGGCCAGGGCGCCGAAGTCCGGCACCACATCAAGTTCGTCGGCACCGGCATCGGCGGCGGCTTCGGCTTCGGCGAGCTTCACGGCGGCGGGGATGGCCCCAAAGGGAAAGCCCAGCACCGAAATCAGCCTCACAGGCCCGCCTATCGGCAATCGCTCCCGGGCAACGGCTAACCAACGGGAGGCCAGGCAGACCCCCGCAAAGCCGAAATGGCGGGCTTCATCACAGCAGCGCAAAATGGCCCCATGGCCCTGGTGGGGATCCAACAGGGCGTGATCGATCAGTGGGGCCAGGTCAGGCAGGTCCCGGCTCACGCTCCTTTGGCCTGGATCACTCCGAAGCCGCCGTGGTTGCGGTGATACACCACCTGGATGTCGCCATTGGCCGCATCGCGAAATACATAAAAATCGTGGTCGATGAGGTCGAGCTGATGCAGGGCCTCGTCTAGGGACATCGCTGGCATGTCGAAATACTTGCGGCGTACCCCTCGCTGGGGCAGGGCCGGCTCTTTGCCCTCCACCAAGGTGGCCGTGCTGGTGATGTCCTGGTCGATGGCGGGCACTTCGCCCAGGTGGATGGCGCCACGCGGGGTGTTGCCATGCTCGCGGGCCTGGATGCGGTCCTTGTAGCGGGTGAGCTGGCGGGCCAGTTTGCTAGCCACCAGATCGATGCTGGCGTAAAGGTTTTCGCTGCGTTCTTGGGCGCGCACCACGACGCCATTGGCATAGATCGTGACTTCGGCCGTTTGCTGGCCAACTCTGGGGTTGCGGGCCACGGAGAGGTGCACATCCGCCTCCTTGACAAAGGATTCGAAATGGTGGATTGCCCGGGTCAGTTTGGCTTCGGTGTACTCGCGGATGGCGGGCGTGATCTCGAGATTCCGGCCGTGGATCAGAAGCTTCATCGCATCTCAGGGCGCTTCATGCTCATCCAGGCTAAGAACGGGAGTGATGGCTCCGAAACGATCCGCAATCCTTTTTGAAGCCTTGGCGCCGGTGCCCTTTCCCCGGGCCTGGGATTGGCAGCGGCGGCTGCAGCAGCGCCTGCTGGAGGCCCCCAGCGGCCCCGAGGCCCTGATCGTGTTGGAGCACGAACCCTGTTACACCCTTGGCCGTGGAGCGAGCCTTGATCACCTGGGCTTTGACGTTGAGACACCGCCGTTGCCCCTGTTTCGCATCGACCGCGGCGGTGAAGTGACCCACCATGGTCCTGGCCAGCTGGTGCTGTACCCCATCCTCGATTTGCGCCGCCATGGCACCGATCTGCATGGGTACCTGCGGGCCCTTGAAGCGGTGGTGATCGACCTGCTCGGGGACTACGGCTTGGCGGCCGAGCGCTGTACGGGCCTGACGGGGGTGTGGCTGGATGGCCACAAGGTGGCGGCGATCGGCGTGGGGGCCAAGCGCTGGATCAGCCAGCACGGCCTGGCTCTCAACGTTTCCTGTTCGTTGCAGTCCTTTGGCGCGATCGTGCCCTGCGGCCTGCGGGATCGCCCCGTGGGCAGGCTTTGCGATTGGCGGCCTGATCTCAGCGCCGAGAGCTTGCGCGCGCCGTTGATTGCGGCCTTTGGCCGTCACTTCGACCTGACGCTTCGGCCGCCGCGGCCGGCAGAACGGCTGCCGGGGTGGTAACCATTGGGCACGTCGCCGCTTGCTGATGGCGTTGCCCGCCGAGATCAACTGGTCGAATCCGGAGCTAGACAGGCAGGCCCAGGCCCGCCGCCATGACTGGAGCGCCCTGCAGGGGCTTGACCAGCTCTGGCCCGAACTGGAGCGCCTGTACGGCGATGCCGTAGCCGTGGTGGCCCCCCATGACACCGAGGACAAGCAAACCGTCAGCTTCAGCGCCTTGCGCCAACGCATCGACCAGGCCGCCGCCGGCTTTGCGGCCCTGGGGTTGGGGGGTGGTGAGGTGGTAGCGCTGTTCGCTGAAAACGGCCCCCGGTGGTTGGTGGCGGACCAGGGGCTGATGCGCTGCGGCGCTGCTAACGCGGTACGCGGCAGCAGCGCCCCTGTCGAAGAACTGCGTTACATCCTGGCCGATTCGGGCTCGGTGGGCCTGGTGGTCGAATCGGCGGCCCTGCTGGCCCGGCTTGGGCTGGACGGCGAGGCCTGCCAGCGCCTGCGGTTCGTGGTGCTGCTGGAGGGGGAAGCCCCCGCCGCCCCTGGTCCGGCCAACTTGCCCTGCCTTAGCTGGGCGAGCTTTATGGCCCAGGGCGCTGCCGCACCGCCGCCGCCGGCGCCCAGCGGCGGCGAAGGGCGATTGGCCACCTTGCTATACACCTCGGGCACCACCGGCGAACCGAAAGGGGTGCCCCTCAGCCATGGCAACTTGCTGCATCAGGTACGCAGCCTGGGGGCGTTGGTCGACCCCAAGCCGGGTGACGAAGTCTTGAGTGTGCTGCCGATCTGGCATGCCTACGAGCGCAGTGTCGAATATTTCCTGCTCTCCTGCGGCTGCCGCCAGACCTACACAACTCTGCGCAATTTCAAGAATGACCTGCAGCGGGTTCGTCCCCATTACATGGTCAGTGTCCCGCGCCTCTGGGAGGCGATCCTCTCGGGCTTCGAAGATGCCCTGGCAGCCATGCCCCCAGGCCGCCAGCGGCTGCTGCGGGCGGCCCTCGCCAACAGCAGGGCCTTCCACACCGCCCGCCGCACCGCCCGTGATCTGACCCTGGCCCCTGAAGCGCCGGCAACACGCCTGCGGGCCCAGGTCGAAAGCCTGGCCCGCTGGCCGGCCGAAGCCCTGGCGGCGGCCCAGCTGTGGCCCCGAATGCGTCAACAGTTGGTGGGGGGTCGGTTGCGAACCGCCATCAGCGGTGGCGGCGCCCTGGCTCCCTATGTGGATGGCTTTTTTGAGGCGGTGGGCATCGAATTGCTGGTGGGCTATGGCCTCACCGAAACCAGCCCGGTGCTCACCTGCCGCCGCCAGTGGGCCAATCGCCGCGGCAGTGCGGGCCAGCCCCTGGCGGACACTTCCCTGCGGATCGTGGATCCGGAAAGCCGCCGGACCCTGGCGATCGGCGAGCGGGGGCTGGTGCTGGCCCGGGGCCCCCAGGTGATGGCGGGCTACTGGGGCAAACCGGAGGCCACTGCCAAGGTGCTTGATGGCGAGGGCTGGTTTGACACCGGCGATCTGGGGCTATTAATGGCCGATGGCACCCTGGTGCTCACCGGCAGGGCCAAGGACACGATTGTGTTGAGCAGTGGCGAGAACATTGAACCCGGCCCCCTGGAGGATGCCCTGGCCGCCTTACCGATGGTCGAGCAGGTGATGGTGGTTGGCCAGGATCGCCGTCAGCTGGGCTTGCTGTTGGTGCCCAAGGCCGAGGCCCTCGCCGCCTGGGCGTCGGCGCAGGGTCTGCCTATATCCAAGGGGTCCGAAGCTGGGGAAGCCGGTCCGCTGCCGGCCGATCCGGCGCTGCTCAAGGCCTTGAACCGCGAATTCAACCGGGTTCTGGCCGCCCGAGCGGGGTCCCGCCCCGATGAACGGCTTGCTGGTGTGGCCGTTGTGGCGCCCTTCACGATTGAGAACGGTCTGCTGACCCAAACCCTCAAGCAACGGCGGGATCGGATTGCCAAGCGGGACGAGGCGGCGATTGAGGCGCTTTACAGCTGAATCGTCGTT
>JBBASD010000182.1:0-2582 GCA_040399485.1 Cyanobium sp.
CAGCAGCACCACGCTGCTGCCGCCATAGGTGCGGCGGCGGCGTTCGCGCCAGCCCGCCGGCAGGGGCGGGGGTGCCGTGCTGTCGCATTCCCAGACCAGGGTGCCGCCCGGCGCCAGCCAGCCCCCGGTGGCCACCGCTTCCGTCAGGGGGCCATGCAGGCCGGCGGGCCAGGGCGGATCGAGGTAGATCAGGTCAAAACGGTTGCCATCGCTGGCGGGGCCCGGCGCCAGCCAGCGGCGGGCCTCCTGGCAGATCACCCGGGCCCGCTCCTGGCCCACCGCTTCGAGGTTGGCCCGGGCCACCGCCGCGATGCGTCGATCCTGTTCGACGGCCACCGCCAGTGCCGCGCCCCGCAGCAGGGCTTCGCAGGCCATCACGCCGCTGCCGCAGCAGAGGTCGAGCCAGCGGCAGCCCGGTAGCTGGTCCGCCACCAGGTTCATCACCGCCAATCGCACCCGTGCCGCCGTTGGTCGGGCCGCCTGACCGGGGGGGCTCAGCAGCCGCCGGCCGCCACTGAGGCGCAGGCCGCCACCGCTACTGGGGCGCCGGCCGCCACCGCCACGGGGGGCGAGGCCGCCGGCTCCCTGGTTGCGCTTCAACCCTCGGCGGCCACCCAGGCCAGCCAGCGGCGCAGCATCGCCTCGCCAGTACGGCCCGATTTTTCGGGGTGGAACTGGCAGGCGGCGATGTTGTCTTGCCACAGGGCTGCCGTCACCGGCGTGTCTCCCCACTCCACCAGCGCCGTGGCGCCGGCGGGATCGCTCGGGACCGCCGCATAGGAATGGACGAAATAGACCCAATTGGGGGGGCTGCCTTCGGGCAGCAGGGGGCTGGGGTTGGCCGCCAGCAATGGCGCCCAGCCCATGTGGGGAATGGGCTGGCCGGGCCAGGCTGGCAGGGCCCGCACCCGGCCGCCCAGCAGGCCCAGGCCAGTGGTTGTTCCCTCATCACTGCCTTCAAAGAGCAGTTGCAGGCCCAGGCAGATGCCCAGCAGGGGGCGGCCCGCTGCGCAGTAGTGCCGCAGGGGCTCGACCAGATCGGCGGCCCGCAGGCGCTCCATGGCCGGGTCAAAGGCGCCCACACCAGGCAGCACCAGGGCCTGGCAAGCGTCGATGGCCTCGGGGCCCCTCACGGCCCGCACGTCGGCGCCGAGGCGTTCGAAGGCCCGCTCTACCGAGTGCAGGTTGCCCATGCCGTAGTCCACCAGGCCAATGGAGCCTTTCACGGCGGCCCCCCCACCTGGACGCAGCGATCGGCTGGGTGCTGCAGGGCGTCGCAGTTCTCCAGCTCGAGGCCATTGAGGTGGTCGATGAATTGATAGAGGCGCCCAACCCGCCGCTTGTCGAAGCGCAACTTGAGGCAGGGGTAGAGCAAACCGTTTTCGCCCACATTTTCGCCCGCCTGGATCGAACCTTCCTGCAGCAGGTCAGCGAAGCGATGGCTCAGCTCGGGCAGCAGGCTGCGGGGCACCGCCGCGTTGAGCAGCAGCTCGATCCGGTCTTCGCCCAGCAGGGCACTGTGGAAAACCCGATAGAAGCGGCAGATGCGGGCCACCGCCTCGGCCGCATGGGTGGCTTCAAACACCAGGTCCCGGTCCTCCGGGGAGATCAGGCCGCGGTTGGCCAGTTCTTCGTGCACATGCAGCCGCCAGGCCTGCCAGAAATCATCACCTTCGGGCGCCAGCAGCACCAGCGGAATCGGCGGGGTGCGGCCGGTCTGGATCAGGGTGAGGGATTCGAAGAGCTCATCGAGGGTGCCGAAACCGCCCGGCATCACGACGAGGGCATCGCTCTCGCGCAAAAAGAACAGCTTGCGGGTGAAGAAGTACCTGAAATAGACCAGACCCCCCTCACTGGCTTTAACAAAAGCGTTGGAGTGTTGCTCAAAGGGAAGGTCGACGTTGAGGCCAATGCTGTGGGCGCTGCCGGCGCCGCTGTTGGCCCCCTCCATCACCCCGCCGCCGGCCCCTGTCATCACCTCAAAGCCAGCGGCGACGGCCTCTTGGGCTACCTGGCGGGCCAGCTCATAGCAAGGGTCTTCTGGTCGGGTGCGGGCCGAGCCGAAGACGGTGATCTTGCGGGCAGCGCGGCGCGGTTGAAAAACCTCCAGGGCCTCGCTGAGGTCCGCCAGGGTGCCGCTGATCAAGCGCCATTCGTCTTCCTGGGTCTCGGAGCGGGCCATCTCCAGCAGGGAGACCACGGCCCGCTCAATCAGCCGCCGCTGGGGATGGCCCTGGAGTTGGTCGGCCAGGGCCTCTAGGGGACTGCGGCCCATGGCGATCGATCGGCCCCGGTTTTGGACTTCAGATGTGCTTGCCGATCGCCTGGGAGAGGGTGTTGGCCGGCACAGCTCCGACAACGGTGTCGACCTTTTCGCCCCCCTTGAAGATCATCAGGGTAGGAATGCTGCGAATGCCGTACTGGCTGGCGATGTTGGGGTTTTCGTCAGTGTTGAGCTTGAACACCTTGATCTGACCCTCGTAGGTCTTGGCCATTTCATCGACGATCGGGGCCACCATGCGGCAGGGGCCACACCAGGGAGCCCAGAAATCCACCAAGACCGGCTGCTCGCTGTTCAGCAC
>JBBASD010000182.1:2682-5006 GCA_040399485.1 Cyanobium sp.
ACAGAAAGCCCGGCAACGCCGGGCCGGAGGGTGTGAGGAGTGTGCGAGCCGTAGCCCCCACGGCTTAAGCGTAGCGCCAATCTCGGCGCCCCTAGAGAGGTCTTGATCTGGGACAGACTATTTACCCATGCCCAGTTGTTGGGCTTTCTGATAAACCTTCCCTTCCGTCAACAGCGACGGTGCCACCACGACTTCAACCTGTTGCATTTCGCGCAGGTTGCGGGCTCCCAGGGTCCCCATCGAGGTGCGGATCGCCCCCAGCAGGTTCTGGGTGCCGTCATCCAGGGCGGCAGGTCCCCGCAGGATGCGCTCCAGGCTGCCGGTGGTGCCAACCCGGATGCGGGTGCCGCGGGGCAGCACCGGGCTGGGGGTGGCCATGCCCCAGTGGAAGCCCCGGCCGGGGGCTTCGGAGGCCCGGGCGATGGGGGAGCCGATCATCACGGCATCGGCACCGCAGGCCAGGCATTTGCAAATGTCGCCGCCGGTGACGATGCCGCCGTCGGCGATCACAGGCACCCTGCGGCCGCTTTCTTGCTCGAAGTCATCGCGAGCGGCGGCACAATCAGCCACGGCGGTGGCCTGGGGGATGCCGATGCCGAGCACCCCGCGGGAGGTGCAGGCGGCGCCGGGGCCGATGCCCACCATCACGCCGGCGGCACCGGCGCGCATCAGGTCGAGGGTCACCTCATAGGTGACGCAGTTGCCGAGGATGACCGGCACCCCAAGGTCGCGGCAGAGGGCCGCCAGGTCAAGGCTGGCCCGGCCTGCGGCGCTGATGTGCTCGGTGGAGACCACCGTGGCCTGCACGAACAACAGCTGGGCACCAGCGTCAGCGAGTACCGAGCCGAAGCGCATGGCCGCCACCGGGGTGGCACTGACGGCGGCGATGCCACCGCCTGCCCGAATTTCGCCAATCCGGCGGCGGATCAGGTCTTCCCGCACCGGCTGGCTATAGAGCTCCTGCATCAGGGGCACGAACTCCTCTTTGCCAACGGCGGCGATGCGATCGAGCACCGGGTTGGGATCGTCGTAGCGGCATTGGACCCCCTCCAGATTCAGCACGCCCAGGGCGCCCTGGCGGGAGAGCTCGATCGCCATGGCAGGGTCAACGACCCCGTCCATGGCGCTGGCGATGATCGGGATCTCGCGCTCAATACCCCCCAGGGTCCAACGGCTGTCGACCACGTCTGGATCGACGGTGCGGCCCCCGGGAACAAGGGCGATCTCATCAATGCCGTAGGCGCGCCTAACGGTTCGGGAACGGCCGAGCTGAATGGTCAACGGGCGGTTACACGGGTTGGGGCCAAACTATCAACAGGTCCGCTGGCCCCATGGGCTGGATCAGGGGCGACCGGTGAAGTCGTGCCAGCGCTTTTTCCAGACCTGGTAGAGGTTTTCCCGGTCCTGGCTCTTGATCAGGTGGGTGAAGGCGAAATTAAGCAGATACAGCAGACCGGCCAGCTGCAGCAGGCGGGGCAGTAGGGGGATGTCGTCGAGGGTGTCGATCAGGGCTTCGTAGAGCTTGAGCAGGATCAAGCCGCCCAGGAGCAGGCCGGACGCCCGCAGCGGGCCCCCGAGGCGATCCCATTGGCCACCCAGGTCGTTGCGGTGGAACCAGTCGCGCAGCTTGCCGCTGAGCAGATCCCATTCGCCGCCTTCAGCGCTCTCGCCCCCCAGGGGGGCAACCTCGACGCTGGAGCCAATGGTGGGGATGGACTTGGCGCCATAGGAGCCGGCAATGGAGCCGGTATTGGCACCGCCATAGGAGCCGGCAATGGAGCCGCCATAGGAGCCGGTGAGCGGGGCCGCGCTCAGGTCTGCGGCGGCGGCCCCTTCTAGGCGGTCGCCTGCAACCGTGGCGTAGCCGGCGACCGTGGCGCTCCTGGCCTTGCCGGGGGTGGTTGCGGGGGCGCTGCTGACGGGGGCGTACCCCAGCGGCAGGACGGGGCTCTCAGCCGCGCCCGGGTCTGGCGATTCGGGCTCGGATGGGGCCGCCACCTGGCCTTCGCTGCTGGACTGGGCGCCATAGGAGCCGATCGCCATCGGGGGCGCGGCTTGGTCGTCTTGGGGCTCCTGGGAGTGGGGCGTTTCAGCCATGGCTTGGGGAGGGCTCTGGTCGGAGCTTACTGAGCCTTTCCGGCCAATTCTTTGTGGCTTTCTGCCTGTCTTTGGGGCTTTGCCGCCTTTCGGGCCAGCGCCATCGCCGGTCCGAAAGGCGGCAAAGCCGCTGGCTCAAGGGGGCAGCGGCACCAAGGTGGAACGGGCCCCAAGGGGCAGCAGCGGCAGCCTCAGGGGGAAAGCGCCGCTTTGGAGCTGGCTGATCA
>JBBASD010000183.1:0-4928 GCA_040399485.1 Cyanobium sp.
GGCCATGGGCCTGGTCGAGGCGGCCAACAGCAAGCTCGCCGGGGTGTTGCCGCGCAGTTACAACCTGTTCACGCCCCAATTGCTGGCGGAGCTGCTGAAGCGCATCTCCGAGATCCCCACCAGCCTGGAGTTCGATGCCTTCGGGCGTATTTATGAGTACTTCCTCGGACAGTTCGCCCGCAGCGAGGGGCAGAAGGGCGGTGAGTTTTTCACGCCGCCGCCGATGGTGGTGCTGATCACCGAAATCGTGGAACCCTTCGCCGGTCGCCTGCTGGATCCGGCCTCCGGTTCGGGGGGCATGTATGTGCAGAGCGCCCGCTTCGTTAGGGCACACCGCGGCAACCCGGCCGGTGACCTGGCGATCTGTGGTGTGGAGAAGACCGATGAAACCGGGCGCCTATGCCGCCTGAACCTGGCGGTGCATGGCCTGGAGGGTCGCATCTTCCACGGTGGCGACATGAACAGCTACTACCAGGATCCGCACGATTCGGTGGGAGCCTTTGACTTTGTGATGGCCAATCCGCCGTTCAATGTGAACGCGGTGGACATGGCAAAGCTCAGCGCCGCCACCGGCCCCGGCCGGCGCTTCCCGTTCGGTACGCCGAGCGTGGACAACGCCAACTACCTGTGGATTCAGCTCTTTTACTCTTCGCTGAACGAGAAGGGCAGGGCCGGCTTCGTCATGGCCAACTCCGCCTCCGATGCGCGGGGATCGGAGCAGGCAATCCGCCAGAAGTTGATCGAGGCGAAGGCGGTGGATGTGATGGTGGCGGTGGGGCCAAACATGTTCTATACGGTGACCCTACCCTGCACCTTGTGGTTCTTCGATCGCGGCAAAGTGGGCACGGACCGGGAAGACAAAGTGCTGTTCCTGGATGCCCGTCACCTCTATCGCCAGATCGACCGGGCCCATCGCGACTGGAGCGACGCCCAGATCGGCTTCCTGGCCAACATCGTGCGCCTCTACCGCGGCGAAGCGGTGGATGTGACCCTCGGCGGCGAAGAGGCCCAGCGCTGGATTGAGGCTTATTTCGGTTCGGAATCTGGCGGAGCGCCTGAATACCGCGACATCGCCGGCCTGTGCAAGGCGGCCACACTTGAGGCGATCGAAGCCCACGGCTGGAGCCTCAACCCCGGCCGCTATGTGGGCGTGGCGGCGGGGGAAGATCTCAGCGATGAGGACTTCAAGGAGCAGCTGGAGAAGCTGCAGGAGGAGCTTGAGGGGCTCAATGGCAAGGCCAGAGAGCTTGAGGCCACGATTGCCCTGAATGTGGCGGGGATACTGGAAGCATGACCGCCGCCACCCTCGCCGACGCGGCCCTAAGCAGTTGAGACGCACCAACTCACACTGCGGCGGTAGCATCATCAATGCCATAGGGAGGAGGGCATGCTGAATCCAGCGATCGAATCCGCCATCATCGAGCAGCTATTGCTGTTGGATGACGACCGCAAGGCTGAAGTGCTCAACTTCATCCTCTCTCTGACTGCACAATCCAAAGTCAGAACTTCTCCGGCAAAGACAGCCAACGAACTCGACCCGATGCGTTATAGCGGTACTGTGTCCTGGCCAGTAGACGGCATGGCCTACCAGGAGAGGCTGCGGGGAGAGTGGGAGTGAACGCCATATTCGATACGAATGTTGTGATTTACCTGCAGAAAGGCCTGCTCGCACGGCCCTTGCCACGAGGGGAGTACCTACTTTCGGTGATTAGCGAATTAGAACTTCGCTCTTTTCATGGGCTGGACGCAGAAAGTCAGTCATGGCTCAACGCTTTTTTGTCGGATATCTCCATCGTCGAACTGGATGAGCAGATCAAGGAAAGAACGGTGCGATTACGTCGTGCCCATCGTCTGCGCCTGCCTGACGCCATCATCGCCGCCAGCGCCTTGGCCCACCACGCCACCCTGCTGACCAATGATCAGCGTTTGCTGGCGATCCCAGGGCTACAAAGCGAGTCGCTGGAGCTGAGGCATGAATGAGTGGCAGGTCTTGATGGCAGTGGAGACTCACTATGAGGAGGGGCTGGTCCCGCTAACGGCCAACCGAAAAGCCCTCCTGGCGGCGATGGATCAGCTTTGCCATGAGGCGGTGGCATTGCTGGGGGAGGGTTGAAATGGTGTGTTTTTTGAAGGGGCTGAGTCAGGTGCTGGAGGGATTGAACACAAGGTCGCGGGAGCTGGAGGAGAGGATCGCAGCAAATGTGGCGGGGATACTGGAAGCATGACCGCCGCCACCCTCGCCGACTGGACCACCCCCCAGCCCTTCGCCCTGCCCGATCTGGGTCCGGGTCTTGAGGGCGAACGGCGCGTGGACTTGGAACTGGCGCTGCGGGCGATCGCGGCCGACCCCATGGTGCAGGCATTGGTGCTGTTCGGCTCCCGCGCCACCGGCAACGCCCGGCCCGACTCGGACCTCGACCTGCTGGTGGTGGAACACACCCCCCACCTGGAAGGCCAGGCGAAGGTGGCCAGCTGGTGGAGCCACTTCGAGCCGCTCAAGCCGCTGCGGCTGCCGGTGGACCTGATCGTGAGCGGCAGCGCTGATGCCGCCCGTCTGGCCGGCTCCCGCTGGCATGTGATCAGCGAAGCGGCGCGCCATGGGCGGGTGCTGGTGGTGCGGCCATGACGCCCCAGGAGGACGCCCGCGTGCTGTTGGCCTGGTGGATCGCCACCTGCGTGCCCTGCGGCTCAACCTCGACCCGGCCTACCCGGAAGAGGAATGGGGCTTCACGGCCCAGCAAGCGGTGGAGAAGCTGCTCAAGATCCGCATTGTGCTGCGGGATGAACGGCCGCCGTTCAGCCACATGCTGCATGAGTTGGTGGCATTGGCGGGTATGGAGCTGGATCCGGTGCTGCTGGCGCTGCAGCCCTATGCCGTGGAGGCACGTTATGAGGCAGGGCCGTTTCCGTTGCCGGCCAGTCGCGAGGGAGTCCTGGCGGCAATTGAGCGGTTACGGGAGGATGCTGGGCTTGGAATTGGGGAGGGTTGAGATGAGGGCTTGGAGGGAGTGGCTGCAGGAGGAACTGGAGGGGCTGAATGCTCAGGCCAGGGAGTTGGAGGCTACGATTAGTCTGAATGTGGCGGGAATCCTCGATTTATGAACAGCGAATTCATTCAGGAACTGACAGCCACATTTGTAGGCCATGCCCAGCAGACGGAGAGCGGCATCGAGTTTTGGCAGGGCCGCGATCTTCAGCCGCTGCTGGGCTATACGCAGTGGCGGAACTTTGTGAGCATTATCGGCAAAGCAAAAACGGCTTGTGAACTTTCAGGCAGGCAGGTTAAAGACCATTTTGCTGACGTCAGCAAAATGGTCGATCTTGGCTCTGGTAGCCAGCGTGAAGTCGAAGACATCATGCTGATGCCCGGAGACTTGCTTGTGAGGACTGGGACCAGAGGTGTATGGGCATGACGGCACAGCCTGAGGGGCAATTTCTCATTTATCAAACTGAGGATGAGGAGCTGAAGATCGAGGTTCGCCTGGAGGCCGAGACCGTCTGGCTGAGCCAGCAGCACATGGCCACCCTGTTTCAGACTAGCAAGCAAAACGTGAGCCTGCATCTGCACAATATCTTCAACGAGGGCGAATTAAACGAAGATTCAGTTGTCAAGGAATCCTTGACAACTGCAGCGAACGGCATAAACTATCGTACTAAGTTATACAGCCTCATCCAGTCGCGTGCTGACAGCAAGCAACCCAATATGGGGTTGACAACTTGGCGCGGCGCTAAAGTCCGCAAGCAAGATGTCACCATTGTCAAGAACTACCTCAGCGAGGAAGAGCTATTCTTCTTGAACAATCTTGTTGAGCAGTATTTTATCTTTGCCGAGGGCCAGGCCATGCTCCGTGTTCCCATGCACATGAAGGATTGGATTACAAAACTACACGGCTTTCTAACGCTGAACGATCGTGCCGTCCTTACCCATGCTGGCAAGGTGTCTCATGATCTTGCCAAGGAGCTCGCCGAAACTGAGTATGAGAAGTTTCATGCCGCTAGAATCAAGCATGCTTATCTGGCAGGAAATGTTTTTGATGAGGTGGTGAGGCAGTTGCCAGCGGCCAAACCGACGAAAAGAGGTGGCAAGCCATGACTTTGGATATCCTTAATATCCAGACACTGGATCTAGAGGCCACATTTGCTGCAAATCTGGTGAGGATTCTGGTGGTGCGAAAATGAGCGACTGGCAAGAAACGACCCTTGGAGAAGTATGCGATGCAGTACATGGACTGATCCAAACTGGTCCATTCGGTTCACAGCTTCACCAGTCTGACTATTCCGAACACGGTGTTCCTGTTGTGATGCCGAAGGATATTGTCGGGGGTCGTATTTCTTCAGAAACTGTGGCTCGCGTTTCTAGGGATCACGTCGTTCGCTTGTCTCGCCATAAGTTGAATAGTGGCGATATCGTGTATGGGCGTCGTGGCGACATTGGTCGACAAGCCCTAATTAGGTCAGAGCAGGTGGGATGGATGTGCGGTACTGGCTGCTTACGCATAAGCCTTGGTGAATCCATACTCAACCCACTCTTTCTGCATTACTACTTGAGTCAAGATGAGGTAGTCGGCTGGATCACCAATCAAGCTGTTGGCTCAACGATGCCCAACTTAAATACTGGCATTCTGCGCAGTGTGCCAATTAGATACCCACCACTCCCCATCCAACGCCGTATCGCCGGCATCCTCTCCGCCTACGACGACCTGATCGAAAACAGCCAGCGGCGCATTAAGATCCTGGAGGAGATGGCCCGCCGGCTCTACCGCGAGTGGTTCGTCCACTTCCGCTTCCCCGGCCATGAGGAGTGCCGGATGGTGGAGTCGCCGCTGGGGGAGATTCCGGAGGGGTGGGAGGTGCGCAATCTGAAAGATATCGCGACGGTACCTATCAGGAAAGTTGTCCGCTCGGGGTGCTTGAACTGCGCACCTCTA
>JBBASD010000184.1:0-4855 GCA_040399485.1 Cyanobium sp.
GGGGCGCCGATGGTATCGGCGGAAGGGGCCTGCGCCGCCTATCACCGCTACCGCGTCTGAGCCATGGACTCCTTCGCCTGTCCCTTGCCCCCTGCTGGGGATGCCACGGTGCTGCTGGGTCATGGCGGTGGTGGCAGCCTCAGCCAGCAGTTGATCGACCAGCTGCTGGTGCCGGCCTTCGGCCCTGCCGATGGGGTGCTCCACGACGCGGCCGTGCTGCCCGCCGCAGCTGGGCCGCTCGCCTTCACCACCGACTCCTATGTGGTGCGCCCCCTGTTCTTCCCCGGCGGGGACATCGGCAGCCTGGCGGTGTTCGGCACCGTCAATGATCTGGCCATGGTGGGGGCCAGCGCGATTGCCCTCAGCCTCAGCCTGATCTTGGAGGAGGGCTTGCCGATGGCCGTCCTGCAGCAGGTGGTCGCCTCGATCCGCCTTGCCGCCCAACGCTGCGGCGTGCCGGTGGTGACCGGTGACACCAAGGTGGTGGAGCGGGGCAAGGGGGATGGGATCTACATCAACACCGCCGGGATCGGCCGGGTGGACCATGGGCTGGTGATCGGCCCCAAGGCGGTGCGCAGCGGTGACGCCATCCTGGTGAGCGGTGATCTGGGCCGCCATGGGGTGGCGATCCTGGCGGCGCGCCAGGAGCTGGGGTTCCGCACGGAGCTCCGCAGCGATCTGGCCCCGTTGCATGAGCCGGTTCAGGCCCTGTTGGCGGCCGGCCTGGAGCTGCACTGCCTGCGGGATCTCACCCGCGGCGGTCTGGCCAGCGCCCTGCATGAGATTGGCCGAGGCGCCGGCTTGGGGGTCCTGGTGCGAGAGAACGCCATCCCGATCGCGCCCCAGGTGGATGCCGCCTGTGAGCTGCTGGGCCTTGATCCCCTGGCCATGGCGAACGAGGGACGCTTCGTGCTGTTCCTGCCTGCCAACGAGGCGGAACGGGCCCTGGAACTGCTGCGCCGCTTTGAGACCTCGGCTGCCATCATCGGCTCTGTACGGGGTGAGGCCGTGTTGCTTGAGAACAGCCTGGGACTGCACCGCCGCCTGGAACTGGGCCGGGGTGAGCAATTGCCACGAATCTGCTGATCAGGCCCAATCCCCGGCTGCTTAGTTACATCCCGTGCTGGGATGCAGCTCACCACTCATCCAAACCGCTGCTGCTGCCTACGGTGAAACAAGAGGCGGGACCAAGCAATGCCCAGCTCGATGGCCGAAATGATGCCCACAGCAACGTCAGAACCCCCGGCTGGGGCGGCCGCCCCAACGGCGCAACCCTTTGAAGCCCTACAGCCATTGCTGCGCCGGCATCACCACAGCCCCGACAGCCTGATCGAGATCCTCAACCAGTCCCAGGAGCTCTACGGCTATCTCGGCGACGATCTGCTGGGCCACGTCGCTCGCAGCCTGGAGCTGCCGCTCAGCCGCGTTTATGGCACGGCCTCCTTCTATCACCTGTTCCGTTTCCGCCCGCCGGCACGGCACAGCTGCGTCGTCTGCAACGGCACGGCCTGTGAGGTGAAGGGGGCGGCTGCCTTGATTGAGGCCCTGGAGCAGGAGTTGCAGATCGGTCTGGGCGCCTGCCGTGCCGATGGCTGGGTGAGCCTGGGATCGGTGCGCTGTCTGGGCACTTGCAGCGCCGCGCCGGTGGTGGTGATCGACGGCGAGGTTCGCAAACACCAGACCGTCGGCTCCGTCCTGGCGGCGGTGCGTGGCCTCGATGCAGAGCACGAGCTTGAACGCGGATCGGAACCACAGCCATGACCCCCCTCTCCCCGACCCCCTGCTCCGTTCTGCGGGTGCGCTGCTGCAGCTCCGCCGGCTGCCTGGTTGGAGGCGCCGCCGAGCTGCGGCTGGCGCTGACCACCGCTGTGGCCCGGCGGGAGCTGCAGGAACGCGTGGCCATCACCGGCGTGGGCTGCCTCGGCCCCTGCAGCCAGGGCCCGCTGCTGGCGGTTGATCCCGATGGCGCCCTGTTCGCCGGCGTGACGGCCGCCGATGCCGACGGGCTGATAACGGCCCTGGCCCAGCGTTTGCAGGCAGCCACGTCCGCCGAGCGGGAAGCGCCCCTGGCCTGGACCCCTGTTGCGGGAGAGCGGGTCGACACCGAGCGGCCCTTCTTCACGCGGCAGCGGCGCATCGTGCTGGAGCACTGCGGCCTGATCGACCCTGAGCGGATCGAAGCGGCGATCGAGCGCGGCGCCTACGAGCAGCTGCGCCGCGCCGTGCAGGAGTGCACCCCGGCCGAGGTGGTCGAGACGATCCGCTGCAGCGGCCTGCGCGGCCGTGGCGGCGCCGGCTATCCCACCGGTCTGAAATGGGCAACGGTGGCCAAGATGCCCAGGGAGCGCAAGGTGGTTGTCTGCAACGCCGATGAGGGCGACCCCGGCGCCTTCATGGACCGCAGCGTGCTGGAGGGTGATCCGCACCGCGTGCTGGAGGGCATGGCGATTGCCGCCTACGCAGTGGGGGCCGATCGAGGCTTCATCTACATCCGCGCCGAGTACAAGCTGGCGATCGTCAACCTGCGACGGGCGATCGAGCAGGCCCGTCACCGTCATCTGCTCGGAGCGGGGCTGTTCGGCTCCCCGTTCGGCTTCACGGTGGAGTTGCGGGTTGGCGCCGGCGCCTATGTCTGCGGCGAGGAAACGGCCCTGATCCACTCGATCGAGGGCCAACGCGGCACACCGCGGCCGCGCCCCCCCTACCCCGCTGAAGCGGGGGTATGGGGACTGCCGACCCTGATCAACAACGTGGAAACGTTCGCCAACGTGGTGCCGATCCTGCGCGAGGGCGCCGATTGGTTCGCCGCCATCGGTACCGCCGGCAGCAAGGGCACCAAGGTGTTTTGCCTCACCGGCAATGTCCGCCGGGGCGGGCTGGTGGAAGTGCCGATGGGCACCAGCCTGGCCACGATCGTGACCGAGATGGGGGAGGGCTGCCCGGATGGAGCCGGCATCAAGGCCGTGCAGACCGGCGGTCCCTCCGGCGGCTGCGTGCCGGCCTCCCTGCTGGACACGTCGGTGGATTACGAGAGCCTGCAGGAGCTGGGCACGATCATGGGCTCCGGCGGCATGGTGGTGATGGACCAATCCACCGACATGGTGGGCATCGCCGCCTTCTTCATGGCCTTCTGCCGGGATGAATCCTGCGGCAAGTGCGTGCCCTGCCGCGCCGGCACCGTGCAGTTGCATGGTTTGCTGCTGAAGCACCTGGCCGGCGACGCCACGGCCAAGGATCTGGCCCAGCTCGAAGCCCTTTGCCACATGGTCGTGGACACCAGCCTCTGCGGTCTGGGCCAAAATGCTCCGAAACCGGTGCTCAGCACCCTGCGCTTCTTCCGCGATGAGTACATGGCACGGCTGAAGCCTGAGCCCACGGCAGCAGCAACCGGCCGATGAGCGTCCGCACCCTGACCATCGACGGCCGCGACGTGGCGATGGCCACGGGCACCACCCTGCTGGCGGCGGCCCGGGAGGTGGGGGTGCCCATCCCCACCCTCTGCCACCTGGAGGGGCTGAGCCCGGTGGCCGCCTGCCGGCTCTGCTTGGTGGAGATCGAGGGCAGCGGCAAGCTGCAGCCCGCCTGCCTCACCCCGGTGGCGGAGGGGATGGTGGTGCGCACCGACACCCCCCGGCTGCGGGAATACCGGCGCACGCTGATCGAGATGCTCTTCACCGAGGGAAACCACGTCTGCGCGGTGTGCGTGGCCAACGGCCACTGCGAGCTGCAGGACCGTGCCGTGGAGGTGGGTATGGACCATTCCCGGCTGCCCTACCGCCATCCGGATCGCCCCGTCGACCTGACCCATCACCTGTTCGGGCTCGACCACAACCGCTGCATCCTCTGCACCCGCTGCGTGCGGGTCTGCGACGAGGTGGAAGGGGCCCATGTCTGGGATGTGGGCTGGCGCGGCGAGCACTGCCGGATCATCTCGGGGCTGAATCAGCCCTGGGGGGCGGTGGACGCCTGCACCGACTGCGGCAAGTGCGTGCAGGTGTGCCCCACCGGCGCCCTGTTCGACAAGGCCGACACCACCGGCGAGAAGCACGCCGACCCCGCCCGGCTGGGGACCTTGGTGCGGGCCCGCGCCAGGGGGCAGCAAGCACCATGAAGCTGCGCCTTGCCACCGTCTGGCTGGCCGGCTGCTCCGGCTGCCACATGTCGTTCCTCGATCTTGACGAGTGGCTGATCGAGCTGGCGGAGCAGGTTGATGTGGTGTATAGCCCGGTGGCGTCCGACATCAAGGACTACCCCCAGAACGTGGATGTCTGCCTGGTGGAGGGAGGCGTCGCCAACGCTGACAACCTGGAGCTGATCCTTGAGGTGCGCGCGCGCACCCGGCTGCTGGTGTCGTTCGGGGATTGCGCGATCACCGCCAACGTGCCGGGCATGCGCAACAGGCTGGATGGAGCGGAGCCGGTGTTGCGCCGCGGCTACCTGGAGCTGGCCGATGGCAGCGGCCAGCTGCCCCACGCCCCGGGCCTGGTGCCTGATCTGCTGGCGCGGGTGCTGCCGCTACACGAGGTGGTGCCCGTGGATCTCTACCTGCCCGGCTGCCCGCCTTCGGCCGCGCGCATCCGCGCCTTCCTCGAGCCGTTGCTGCGCGGCGAGCAGCCGGTGATGGAGGGGGCGGCGATGATCCGCTTCGGCTGAGCCATGACCCGCACGATCCTGATCGATCCGGTGACGCGGATCGAAGGCCACGCCAAGATCACCATCCACCTGAACGGGGCCGGCGCCGTGGAGGCAGCCCGCTTTCATGTGACCGAGTACCGGGGCTTCGAGGCGTTCTGCGAGGGCCGGCCGTTCACCGAGATGGCGGCGATCACCGCCCGCATCTGCGGCATCTGCCCGG
>JBBASD010000185.1:0-4853 GCA_040399485.1 Cyanobium sp.
GCTCGCTGGTCAGGGTTGCCTGCCGCAGTTGGCGCACCAGGGCGGTGAGGGTCATTGAGGGCGGCCGAAGGAGATGATCTTCGCAAGCGGCTCTGCGGCCCTAGGGTTCAGGTCATTCACCCTGAGCTGCGGGAGCGGGGAGGACCTCGGCCCAAGCATGCCCGTTTATCAGTGCCCCTCCTGTCGTCGCCAGCCCGTGGCCTTGCAGCGTCGGCCCCGCAGGCGTTTGGCCTGCCAGCGCTGCGGCGGGCCGATGCTTGAGCAGGCCTCCAGCGGCAGGGGCTATGGGCTGGCCTTGATGGGCACCTTCACGATATTGGTGTTGGCGGCCCTGCCCGATGTGTTCCACAAGGCGTTTACCCTGGCGGCGAATTCGTCGTTGCCCGTGCTGCTGGAACGCTTCTCACCGGAGCCGCCACCCGAGGAGCAACCCCTGGCCCTCCTGGATGACAACATTTTTGCGATCTTGAGCCAGGCGGATCGGGACTGGTTGCCCCGGGCCGAAGAGCTGGTGGATGGGGGGGTTCGGTTCAGCTACAAACGTCGGCCCGGCGATCCGGAAATGACGGTGGCGGAGCTGCGGGCCCTAATGGCCTCACCCCCCACCTACGCCTCGGAACAGCAGGCCATCCGCAGCCTGCTGACCAGCCTACAGGCGGCCGGGGTGCGGCTGAGCATCGAAGCACCGCGCAAGCAGGGTGCCGCCGCCGAATGGGACCACATCCGCGGCACCCTGCGCGTTGATCCGAGTGTGCTGCGCAAGGGCACCGTTGACTTCGCCCGGGTGTTGAACCACGAAGCGGTGCATGTGGCCCAGAGCTGTGCGGCGGGCCACCTGCGGGCCCGGCCCCAGAAATTGGGGCTGGATCGCCGCATGGCGCCTGAGCTGGCCGCCCACCTGCACGAACCGCTCTATCAGGACAGCAATGGTGAAGAGCGAATACTGGAAGAGGAGGCCTATGCCAGCCAGAACAGGCTGGGCAGCGGCGAAGACCTGCTCAAGGAGTTTTGCCGCCTCAAGGCGGACAGGACCGCGGCGGCGGGCTGAGGGCAGCCCGGCCGCGTGATTCACGGCGCAAGTCTTCGCAGTCAGCTCACAACGAATTGATGTGCCGGATCAGATCCACGCATTTGCAGGAGTAACCCCATTCGTTGTCATACCAAGCCACCAATTTCATGAAGGTGTCTGTGAGGGCTATGCCGGCGTCCGCATCAAAGATTGAGGTGCAGGATTCCCCCAGGAAGTCGGAAGACACCACCTCGTCTTCGGTGTAAGCCAGGATGCCGTCCAGGGGGCCTGCGGCGGCCGCCCGCATCGCCGCCTTGACCTGCTCGTAGCTGGCAGGACGTTCGAGGTTCACCGTCAGGTCCACCACCGAGACATCGGCGGTGGGTACCCGGAAGGCCATGCCGGTGAGTTTGCCGTTGAGGGCCGGAATCACCTTGCCCACCGCCTTGGCGGCACCGGTGGAGGAAGGAATGATGTTCTGGGCAGCGCCGCGACCGCCGCGCCAGTCCTTGATGGAGGGGCCATCGACGGTTTTCTGGGTGGCGGTGGTGGCGTGCACGGTGGTCATCAGGCCACTGGCGATGCCGAAGTTGTCATGCACCACCTTGGCCAGCGGTGCCAGGCAGTTGGTGGTGCAGGAGGCATTGGAGACAATGTCTTGGCCGGCGTAGCTGCTGTGGTTGACGCCCATCACAAACATGGGGGTGTCGTCTTTGGAGGGGGCGGAGAGCACGACTTTGCGGGCGCCGGCGTCGATGTGCTTGCGGGCGGTTGCGTCGGTGAGAAAAAAACCGGTGGCTTCAAGCACTGTTTCAGCCCCGACTTCATCCCAGCGCAGGTCGGCCGGATCCCGCTCGGAGCTGATGCGAATCGACCGGCCGTTAACCACCAGGGCTCCGTTAATAACCTCAACATCCCCCTGAAAGCGGCCGTGGGTGGAGTCGTAGCGCAGCATGTAGGCGATGTAATCGACATCAATGAGATCGTTGATGCCGACTACTTCGATGTCGGCTTGTTCGCAGGCGCGACGAAACACCAGCCGTCCGATGCGGCCGAAGCCATTAATGCCGAGCCTGATGGCCATGGGGAAGGGGGCAAGGTGAATGGGCCAAGTTTAAGGAAACGCCAGCAGCAGCTTCCCAACCCGCAGGCGGTTGTAGCGCTGCAGCAGCAGACAGGGCAAGTTGAAGAGGGTGGCGAACACGAGGTTGAGGCCCACTCCCAGGGGCGGCAACCACAGGGCAGTGACCAGCCAGGCCGGCCACAGGGCCCAGTGGACCAATTCGGCCCGGCGGGTTTCGGCCAGCAGCCGCTCCAGGCCGGCGCGATCGCGGCCCATCAGGCTGGCCTTGCGGATGCCGCCGGGCAACACATGGCCGGCATCGGGAATCCAGGGTTTCCAGCGACGAATCAGCCAGCAGCGCTCATAGCGCCGCAGGGCCGTGGCTGCCTCGCCCTGCGACCGCTCCGCAGCGGGGTTAGCCAGCCAGCGCAGGGGCAGTTGGTTTGCCGCCGCCCCGACCAGCAGCGACCATCCCAGCCATAGGGCCGCGCAGGCCAAGCCCTCGCCAAGACCGGGGGGCAGGGCCATCAGCGGGTGCTCACGGTACGGCCCTTCCATTGCACCTGACCCCGCTCCAGGTTGAGGATTGCCAGCAGAAACACCACCAGGAAAAACAACACCGGCAGCGGAAAGATCAGGTTGATCCAGGTGAAACGGCCCACCCGCCGGGTGATCAGCAGCAATTGCAGGGCGTAGGCGCCGTAGATCAAACCATTGGGCAGCAGATCGTGATTGCCCAACATCGGCCAGCCCAGCAGGGAGGCCGGCAGGCACCAGGCGGCCCAGAACAGGCCCGAGAGCCACAGCAGCACCGCCAGCATCCAGGGCCAGCGCACCTGGGAGGCGGCGGTGGCGAAGTTCTTGTCGAAGCCGATCACCAGATCGCCCAGGCCGCCGGGATACATGCGGTAGGCGATTTGGCCGTAGCCCATATAGGCGCTCACCGGCAATCCCACCTGCTCGTAGCAGTGGCCCAAAAACCAATCTTCCACCACTTTGTTGGCCACGGCCCGATGGCCGCCACTGCGCTCGTAGTCGCTGCGGCTGCTGATCATCGCCGGCCCGAAGGCCACGCCGCAACGGTCACCGAGCGGCACGGCCAGCAACCCGACCAGGTTGAACAACATCGAGAGTTGCTCGTAGGGCTGTTGGGTGCGGTGGTAGGGCTGCACCGTGACCAGGCCGCCGAGCTGCTGGTGCATGGCCAGTAGACGATCAAGAAATTCCGGGCCCGGTTCTGTGTCGGCATCAAGAAACACCAGCACTTCACCGCTGCTGGCGGCGACACCATGGTGCAGGGCCCAGGGTTTGCCGCACCACCCGGCCGCCAGCGCTGGGGGCTGGATCACGCTGAGCGGCAAAGCCGCCGCCCATTCCAGGGCAACGGCGGCGGTGCGGTCGCTGGAGTGATCGTCAATGACGATCACTTCGTGGGGTTGAAAGTGCTGTTGGCTCAGGGCCGAGAGCAGATGGGGCAGGGTCGACTCCTCATCGCGGGCCGGAATCAGCACCGACACCCGAGGTCCAGCCTGGCATTGGCCCTTGGGCAGCAGGGGCAGGTGCCAGGAAAGCAGCCACCCCAGCAACCAGCGCACCAGCACCGAAACCGCAAGCCAACCCATCGAAACCTCCGGTTGGTTGTGCCTTAACCCTAGGCAGGACCCAAGGCAGGCAAAGGTGACAGGCTTGCCGCTAGCCAGGCCTTAAGGGCGCTGCCACTGGTGCTGGCTGACCCTTGGCCGCATCCAATTGGGGTCAAGCGGAAAAACTGGTCAGGATCGTGGCATTTTTGCTTGATCCATGGGTACTTGATCCATAGGTAAAAGTATTGGGGATGCCTCATTGGGATCTATCTCAAAGTGGGGCAGACTTTGCTGTCGTAACTACCACCACCCGTTGAACGTCATCTTCAAAGGTCCCAGCGACCACAAGGTGCTGGCCCTCACCATCGACGATTTCACCAGTATTCACCAAGGAATTTACCAAGCTTTGTGACGCGATTGAACACTAATGCCGCTGTAAAGTTTCAATTAATGAAACCAATCCGGGATTTTCCATGACACCCGCCGAGGCCTTCGCCGCCATTCCCCTGGCTGCCGTGTGCTGCGACAGCAACTTCGACCGGGAGGAGGCGCATGTTCTCAAAGAACAATTGATCAACCGTTCCCCTTACCGCAGCATGACGCCTTTGGCCCTCGCTGAGCTGATCGATGGTCTCCTGCGCCTCTTCCGGCGCGATCACTGGCAGGAGCTGGTGCGCCAGGCCGTGCCAGCGCTCACCGCCGCACAGCAGGAAGTGGCCTACGTGCTGGCCGTCAAGTTGGTGTTCTGCGATCGAGTGGTGAAACCGGAGGAGGAGGAATTCCTCAGCACGCTGGCCAGCGAGCTTTCCCTGCCACCGGGACGGACGGCCCAGATCCAGGAGGTGTTTGCGCTGCTGCAGCGCGATGTTCTGGCCTCTGAATCCGCAGATTGATTCCACCCCTCCAGGAATCGGGGCCACAGGCTCTCCTTTCTTCGACTGCCGCAGCCCTGGCGACCAACCATCCTCCCTGGCGACTTCAGCGCACATCGGCACCGCCGGGCCCGCCATGCCCGGTAATTGTTGGCCGTGCGGGGTGTGATTGAAGGCGCACAGGGCCCCCTCCATCCTCGGAAACCAGCCCGGAGCCCATGGGCTAAGCCGCACCTGCAGGGCCGCTTTGATACAACGTTGTATGTAATCTAGCGGTAGTGGTTGGGCACGAAAAACTGTTCGTTGATGGGGGGGCGCTGGTAATC
>JBBASD010000186.1:0-4789 GCA_040399485.1 Cyanobium sp.
CGTTCCTGATGCGGGTGTTCATTGACACCAACCTCTGGGCCTACCGCCTCGATCGGCGCGAAGCGGTGAAATCCGAGCGGGTGCGTAAGTGACTGGCGGAAGTGATTGCCGACCATGAGGTGGTGGTCAGCACCCAGATGTTGATCGAGTTGCGTTCGGTGGCCAGCCGCAAACTGCAACCGCCTTTGGGTGATCAGCAGATCACCGCTCTGCTGCAGGCCCTGGCCGGCTTTGAGGTATTGGGCACCGACGCCAATCTGATCCTCGATGCCCACCAGCTGGCGATCCGTGAGCAGCTCAGCTGGTTCGATGCCCTGATCGCCGAAGCTGCGATCCGTAGCCGCTGCGCCCTTCTCTTTTCCGAGGATTTCAGCCATGGGCGCAGAATCGCGGGCCTGGAGGTGGTGAATCCCCTGCTGGGCTGAGACTGGCTGAGCTGGCAGCAAACGACAGTTACGGCTGGTGGTCGCCGCCGCTTTGCGAGCAAGTAGTTATCTGACAGCCTCCTGTAGGCGGCCTAACAGCACACTACCGGTAGCGTGCTGTTAGGGGCAGTGGCGTATGCCTATCCAAAGCAAGTATCACTCCCCCAGCCGCTGTCGCACCGCCACCAGATCGGCCCGGGTCAGCCAGCGGGGCGATCCCTCAGTCTCCGCGGGATTGCGTAGCAAATAGGAAGGATGCAGCAGCGGCATCAGGGCTATGCCTCCCTCTCCCTGCTCGGGCCAGCGCAGCGGCGATCGGGGGCTTTGAGTTCTCTTACCTTGGGCTGCCTGGTTAGGGCTCGGCTGGTCTGGCCCTTGGTTGGCTTGCAGGTGTAACCATTGACCCCGCAGCTTGGTGATGCCCCCCCTGATCCCCAGCAGCGCCTCCAGGGCCGTGGCCCCCACCAGCAGCACCAGCTGGGGCCTCACCAGGGCGATCTGGCGTTCCAGCCAGGGCCGGCAGGCCTCGATTTCGGTGCGGCTGGGCTTGCGGTTGCCCGGGGGCCGGCACTTGATCACATTGGCGATGTAGAGATCCCGTTCGCTGCTGAGGCCCGCCGCCGCCAGCATCGCTTCCAGCAAACGTCCCGAGCGGCCGACAAAGGGCTGGCCGCAGGCCTCTTCCTCGGCGCCGGGGGCCTCCCCCACCAGCAGCAGCCGGGCGTTGGGGTTGCCCCGGCCCACCACCACCTGCTGACGGGTGGCGGCCAGGCCGCAGCATTGACAGGCGCCGCATGCGGCGGCCAGGGACTTGGCCAGAAGCTCGGCCTTGGGGGCTAGATCATCGGGAGCGATCACAGGGGCTGGGGATAGGGCCTGTGGGGAAGAGGGTCTTCCAGATCGCCTGGATTGAGATCGGAGGCCGCCCAGATGTCGGTGCTGGCCACGGCATAGCCGGCCGCCTGGGCAATGGCGGCCACGCTGGCGACGTCATCGGCCTGGCTCAAGGACGCCTGCAACGTGCCATCGATCTGGGCCTCGGCCAGAAATGCCGAGAGTTCGCCGTGGGGGTCCTGCCAAATCAGCGGCAGATCCTCGAGCTGATCCGGTTCCAGCTCGGAGGCCGCCCAGAGTTCTGCGGCCGTCAAGGGATAGCCCGCTGCCCGGGCGATGGCGGCCACGGTCTCGCCATCGGGCGCCTGGATCAGGGCCTCCTGGTACCAGGGATCCAGCTCGACCTGGTGCAGAAAGGCCGTCAAGGACTGGTGGGGGTCCAGCCACACCTGGGGCGCCTCCAGCAGCATCTCTGGCTGCAGGTCCGATCCGGCCCACAGGTCGGCGGCGCTGACCGTGAAGCCGGCCCCCCTGGCGATCGTCGCCACCGCCTCCACATCGCTGGCCTGGGAGAGGGCCTGCAACAGGTCCGCGTCGGACTGGGCCCGCTGCACAAAGGCGGTCAGCTGCTCCTGGGACATGGGGGATCGGCGGGCGCGTCGACCCCTAGCAAAACACCCCCAACCCGCCCGGCGCCCCCCCGTGGGCGGCCCCCAGTCAAGAGGTAGTGCAGGATGGCCCATTACGACACCCGCTCCCGCCCTGATGTCGGCGCCGCTGAAGCTGTCTGCCCGGGCCGAGGGGCTGCAGCCTTCTCTCACCCTCGCCATCGCCGCCCAGGCGAATCAGCTCCGCTTGGCTGGGGAGGACATCTGCAGCCTTTCGGCGGGGGAACCGGACTTTGATACGCCGGCCTTCATTCGACAGGCCGCTGCCGATGCCCTGGAGGCGGGCCATACCCGCTACGGCCCGGTGGCCGGCGAACCGGCCCTGCGCCAAGCCATCGCGGCCAAATTGAGCGTTGAAAACGGGGTGCCGACGACGATCGATCAGGTGCTGGTCACCAATGGCGGCAAGCAGGCGCTCTACAACCTCTTTCAAGTGCTGCTGGGCCCCGGTGATGAGGTGCTGCTGCCCTCCCCCTTCTGGCTCAGCTACCCGGAGATGGTGCGCCTCAGCGGCGCCGAACCCCGGCTGTTGGTCACCGAGGCGGCGCGGGGGTTTCGTTTTTCCCCCGAGGAACTCGAAGCCCAGATCAATCCCCGCACCCGTCTGCTGGTGCTCAACAGCCCCTCCAACCCCACCGGCATGGTGCTGAACCGCCAGGAGTTGGAGGCGATAGCAGTGGTGCTGCGCCGCCATCCCCAGGTGGCGGTGGTTTGTGACGAGATTTATGAGTTTTTGCTGGCCCCCGGCCATGACCACCACAGCCTGGCAGCGGTGGCGCCCGATCTGGCCGAGCGGCTGTTCATCGTCAACGGCTTCGCCAAGGGGTGGGCCATGACCGGCTGGCGGGTCGGTTGGCTCGCCGGTCCCCGCCACGTGGTCGCCGCCGCCGCCGCCCTGCAGAGCCAGAGCACCAGCAATGTCTGCAGTTTCGCCCAGATGGGGGCCCTGGCGGCGATCTCGGCGAGCCGGGATTGCGTCCACGAGATGGCGGATCGCTTCAACACTCGCCGCCAGCTGCTCAGTGATGGCCTGGGCCGGATCTCGGGGGTGGTGATGATTCCGCCGGAGGGGGCCTTCTATGCCTTCCCCGATGTCAGTGCTTGGGGGCTGGATTCGATGAGCCTCTGCCGCCGCCTGCTGGCAGAAGTGGGCTTGGCGGTGGTGCCGGGATTGGCTTTTGGCGACGATCGCTGCATTCGCCTCTCCTGCGCGGCGGCGGAGGCCACCCTGGAGGACGGCCTGGACCGGTTGGCCCGCTTCCAGGCCCGCCTCTGAGGCAGCGCCGCCCAGCGCTGGTCCTGCGGCTGACACTGACTGCAGACTGGCCCTCCCAATTGCTTGCGCCATGGTCCTTGCCGTTCCCAGGAAACTGATCGTTCTGGGGGATAGCGGTGCCTTCGGTTGGGGGGACCCGGACCAGGGCGGCTGGTGCGAGAGCCTCAAGCGCCATTGGATGGACTTGCCCAATGGGCCGGTGGTCTACAACCTCGGCGTGCGCGGCGATGGCCTGGAGCGCGTCGCCGCCCGCCTGGAGGCCGAGGTGGTGGTGCGGGGCGAATTGCGCCGCCAGCGTCCCCAGGGCATCCTGTTGGCGGTGGGGCTCAACGACACGGCCCGGGTGGGTCGGCCCGACGGCCGTCTGCAGCTGGAACCGGAGGCCTTTTTGTACGGCTTTGAGCAGTTGTTGCGGCATTGCCGCCGCTTGGCGCCGGTCTTTGTATTGGGGCTCACCCCCGTGCTGGCGGAGGCCATGCCCCTGGCGGAAGTGCTTTGGTACGACCTGGCGACGGTGCGACGTTACGAGGGCTTGCTGGAGGAGGCCTGCATGGAGGCGGATGTGTCCTTCCTGCCCCTGATCGACCCCTTACTGGAGGATCCCTGCTGGCGCGACTGGCTGCTGCTCGATGGCGTCCATCTCAATGGCGAGGGCCACCGGCGGGTGTTCCAACGCTTGCGCACCTGGCCGGCCTTGCTGGCGTGGGCTGGATTAAGGCTTGAAACCTTGGCGACGCCCGTGGGTTGGAGCTGATCCCCCAATTCCCCCGTTCGGGGGATGGCGCTGGCTTGGAACCGCTCCATCCTGTCCATCCCTACGTGACCGGGACGATGCCCTTTCCTCAAGCTCCCCTTCCTCCGCCGCGCCATTCCACGACCCAGGCCGCCTTGATCTCTCATCAGCCAGAGGTCAAACTGGCCGGGGTGGCGGCCGCTGCTGCCCCTACTCCCAAGGCGCCCGTTGCTGATCGCCCTCCCCCCCTGTCGGTTGCCCTTGGGCCCAACGCAGCCCAGGGCGGAATCCCAGGGGCGGCAGGCAAGGTCGGTCCTCTCTCGGCTTCAGAGCGCAACCGGCTGTGGCTGGAGGCCTATGCGGCCAGCCGCGATGGTCACCAACGCCGCGTCCTGCGCCAGGCCCTGGTGCGGGCCAATCTGCCCTTGGTCCGCAGCATTGCGGCCCGCTATGGCGTCAACAGTGCCCTGGCATTCGACGATCTCACCCAGGTGGGCAGCCTGGGCCTGCTGAAGGCGATCGATGCCTTTGATCCCAGCCGTGCCGCCAGTCTCAGCAGTTTCGCCATCCCCTATGTGAAAGGGGCGATTCAGCACGAAATCAGGGACCGGGAGCCCCTGGTGCGGGTGCCGCGGCGCCTCTGGGAACTGCGGCAGCGGGCCTTGGCCCTGCAGGAACAGCGCCGGCAGCAGGGCAAAACACCACTGCTTGCCGCCAAGCTCTGCCAGGCCCTCGACTGTCGCCTCGATGTGCTCGATGAGGCCCTGGCCCTGGGGCCCCTGGGGCGGGCCCGCAGCCTGGATGAGCCCATCGCCCCGCAGGAAGGCAATGGCGCCGGTGGCCGCTCGCTCCT
>JBBASD010000187.1:0-4779 GCA_040399485.1 Cyanobium sp.
AGTTTATGTAGCAACCATTGCATCGCAAGGCCCCAACCCTTGTGTTGGGTTGGTCGGACTGTTCTCCCCAACCCCCGTAGCATCCCATGCCCTCTCCAGCTCGCCTCCAGGCCCTCCAGACGATTTTGCAGCGGCCTGCCACGGCGGTCGAGCCGCCAGCTCCCCTGGAGGAGATCTGGGCCAGCGATGTCTTCGGCCTCGAAGCCATGCGCTCGGCACTGCCCAAGGGGGTGTTCCGCTCGATTCAGCGCTCGATCCGCGAAGGCAGCAAGCTCGACCCCTCGGTGGCCGACGTGGTGGCCCAGTCGATGAAGGACTGGGCCAGCGCCCGTGGCGCCCTCTACTACGCCCACGTTTTCTATCCCCTCACCAACCTCACCGCCGAGAAGCACGACGGCTTCATCTCACCCCAGTCCGACGGCAAGGCGATCGCCGAATTCTCCGGCAAGCTGCTGGTGCAGGGTGAACCCGACGGCTCCTCCTTCCCGAACGGAGGCCTGCGCACCACCTTCGAGGCCCGCGGCTACACCGCCTGGGATGTCACCAGCCCTGCCTGGCTGATGCGCACCGCCAACGGCGTGACGCTGTGCATCCCCACCGTGTTCGTCAGCTGGACCGGCGAGGCCCTTGACAAGAAAACGCCGCTGCTGCGCTCCAACGCCGCCATGAACAAGCAGGCCCAGCGGCTGCTCAAGCTGCTCGGCGAAACCGAGATCGCCCCGGTGAATTCCAGCTGCGGCGCCGAGCAGGAGTACTTCCTGATCGATTCGTCTTACACCACCCTGCGGCCCGATCTGCTGCTGGCCGGCCGCACCCTCTTCGGCGCTCCGCCGGCCAAGGGTCAGCAGTTCGACGACCACTACTTCGGGGCGATTCCGGAGCGGGTTCAGGTGTTCATGCAGGACGTGGAGGCCCAGCTCTACCGGCTCGGCATCCCGGCCAAGACCCGCCACAACGAGGTGGCGCCTGGCCAGTTCGAGATCGCCCCCTACTTCGAGGCCGCCAACGTGGCCACCGATCACCAGCAGCTGACGATGACCGTGCTGCGCAGCACGGCCAAAAAGCATGGCCTCACCTGCCTGCTGCATGAGAAGCCCTTCGCTGGTGTCAATGGCAGCGGCAAGCACGTGAACTGGTCGATCGGCAACGCCACCCAAGGCAACCTGCTCGATCCCGGTAAGACCCCCCACGCCAACCTGCAGTTCCTGATCTTCTGCGCGGCGGTGATCCGCGGCGTGCACTGCTTCGGCCCCCTGTTGCGGGCCGTCATCGCCACCGCCAGCAACGACCACCGCCTCGGCGCCAATGAGGCACCTCCAGCGATCATCTCGGTGTACCTCGGCAGCCAGCTGGAGGATGTATTTAACCAGATCAAGAACGGCCACCTGGAGGGTTCCGCCGAGGCCGCCCTGATGTCCCTCGGGGTCGACACCCTGCCGGAGCTGAACAAGGATCCTGGCGATCGCAACCGCACCTCCCCCTTCGCCTTCACCGGCAATCGTTTCGAGTTCCGGGCGGTGGGCTCCGGGCAGTCGGTGGCGGGCCCGTTGGTGGCGCTGAATACGATCCTCGCCGATTCGCTCCAGTGGATCGCCGATCGGTTGGAGGAGCAACTGAATAGCGGGGTTCCCCTCCAGGAGGCCGCCTTCGCCGTGCTCAAGCGCACCATGGACGAGCACGGCGCCGTGGTCTTCGGCGGTGACGGCTATTCGAGCGAGTGGCACCACAAGGCCGTGGAGGAGCGGGGCCTGGAGAACCTGCGCACCAGCGCCGATGCCCTGCCGGTGCTGGAACGCCCCGAGATCCGGGACCTGTTCCAGCGCCAGGGGGTGCTCACGCCCGTGGAGCTCGAAAGCCGTTTCGAGGTGTATGCCGAGCAGTACATCCTCGCCATCGAGGTGGAGGCGCGGCTGGCCTTCCGCATCGCCCGCACCCAGATCTACCCGGTGGTGATGCAAAGCCTGGAGCGGCTGAGCAGTTCACTGCGGGATCAGGAGGCGATCGGTATCCAAAGCGATCCGGGCCTGGTCACGAAGATCGCCGTCCTCAACAGCCAGCTGGTGCAGCGCTGCGGCGCCTTGGAGGAGGCCCTCGCCAATCCGCCCCACGACACCCATGGCCACCTGCATCACTGCGCAGGCACCCTGATGCCGCTGATCGGCAGCCTCCGGGAGGCGGTGGATGGCCTTGAGGCGCTGGTGGATGACGACCTCTGGCCCCTGCCCACCTATCAGGAGATGCTGTTCGTGCGCTGAGCAGGCATGGTCTAGGCGGTCGGGCGGGGGGCCCGGAACAGGCCCACATCCACGCCGAGGTGTTGATCCGGGCGGCCGGTGATCAGCAAGGCAGTGCGCTGGCGGGTGGCTATCTGCCACATCCACTTGCTGAACAGGGCGATCCGGTTCTCCGTATCCGGAATGAAGGCGAGGTGGGCCAGGGCCCACACCACCCAGCCCACCAGCCCCTTGAGATGCAGACCACGCAGGTCGGCCACGGCATACCAGGGGCCGATCACCGCCATGCTGCCGAGATCCAGCCAGCGGAAGGGTTGGATCGTCTGGCCGCGCAGGCGCGCCAGGATGTCTCGGGCCACCCACCCCCCGGCCTGCACCGCAGGACCCGCCATACCCGGCAGGGGGCTGCCATCGGGGGTATGGGCGAAGCTGCACAGATCCCCGACCGCCCGGATCTCGGGGTGGCCGGGAATCGAGAAATCAGGCTCCACCACGAGCCGCCCGCTGCGGTCGATCGGGCAGCCGGTTTGGTCGCTCAGCAGTCGGCCCAGCCGGGAGGCCCGCACCCCGGCGGTCCAGCAGATCGTGGCCGCCTCCAGCTGGATCTCGCCGGCCGCACCACTGAGGCTGACGCGCCCCGGGGCGATCCCTTCCACCTTGAGGCCCAAGCGCAGGTCAACCCCGGCGGCCCGCAGGTAAGCGGCTGCGGCCTCGGAGAGCACCGGCGCCATGGTGGGCAGCACCCGATCCACTGGATCCACCAGCACCACCCGGCAGTCCTGAAGGCGCAGCTGCTTGAAGTCGCGCTGCACGGCTCGATGCATCAGCTCGATCAGCGATCCGGCCAGCTCGCAGCCGGCGGGGCCGGCCCCAACCACCACCACGGTCTGCAGGAAGGAGCGCTGGCTGGGATCACGGGTCTGCTCGGCTTCCTCGAGGGCCATCAGCAGCCGCCGACGGATCTCATCGGCATGCTCAAGGATTTTCATCGGTGGGGCCAGCGAGCGCCACTCCTCCCGGCCGAAATAGGTGCTGCCCGATCCGGTGGCCAGGATGAGCTGGTCGTAGCCGAGGTGCTTGCCGTTGAGCACCACCTGGGAGGCCTCCGGATCGATGGCGACCACCTCCCCAAGCAGGATCTGGATGTTGGGGGCATCTCCCACCATCTGACGCAGTGGTGAGGCCACATCCGCCTCGGACACCAGACCGGAGGCCACCTGATAGAGGAGGGGTTGAAACAGGTTGAAGTTGCGTTTGTCGATCAGGGTGACCCGCACGGGCTGCCGGGCCAGGGCATGGCACACCTTGAGCCCCGCGAATCCGCCTCCCACCACCACCACGTGGGGCCAGCTGGCCATCACCTCCGCTGGCGGTTCGAGCTCTAGAAAGAATCGTTCCATCGGCAGGCCTCAGCCGCCAGAGCCCCAAGCCTATGGAGCATCGGCTGCCCGCTGGGTAACGGTTCCGACGGTTGCGCCAACGGTTGTGGCACCAGGGCCAGCTCGGCCCCCTGGCTGCTGGTCGCCCGCACCCTGGCGGTTTTGCGCACACGGTCCCAGCCCGGGGCTGAATCAATCAGGGGCTGGGAAATCCGAATCGTCAGCAAGAGATGCCAAGGTAATCTTCTGATTCAATGGCTTCATCAATTCTTCAACGGGTGCTTGATGAGCTGTCGCCAAGAGATTATCCAGAAGACGCATGCCTCCATCACTAATGATTTCAAGACTAGAATTGACCTGTGCATCCTGCAAGGCAGCCTCACGTTTGCTTTCGACTTGCTTGAGGATGCGGCTCACTCTTACTCCCTCATTGAAACTCATAGTTTGAATTGCTGCTGTACCCATGGCTTCAGTCCATAGGCTCCCGTCCTTTGCCAAGATTCGATCCTCAGGGTCCCGTGCGAACTCCACTGAGTGGTGAAGGGCCACGACCTCCCACTGACGGTTGAACACAGGAGATCCGGAAGAACCTGGTTCAGTATCAGCTTCGTAGTATAGATAGCTTGACTGTTCATTGCGAATCATCATTTTATTGTTGAGTAGTGAGATTTTTTTAGACTCTCCATTAGGGTGTTGGATAATGAATACGGGTTCGCCAGTGACTGTCTTTCCCATGTCAGCCGACAGGCGGTTGTAGCCGTATTCGCTGATATCATGCTGACCATCAAGGCTCTTGGATTCAAGGGCAATCAGCACATAATCAAGTGCGTTCCACGCATCCGTAACTAGCAGTGTTTGAGGGGCGAGACGAAAGACAGCCGGTGTGCTGCTTACCAACCTTGTTTTGCCAGGAGCTGTCTCCTGGGGGAGAATTTCTACATCGAACTCTGCAACGGCATTGGCGACAATAGAGTGCAGTGAATCCCCGCCAATATCTGATTGATCAAGTACGTGCCGGTTGGTAATAAGGATTCCCGGGCCGACAAGGAAACCAGTTCCATAACCTTCCGCTCCATCAGAAGTGACGACTTTGATCCGAGCAACAGTTCGACGCAGCTCCGCACCTCGATTAAGAAACCAAATCGGCAGCAGATCATTCCCGCCGA
>JBBASD010000188.1:0-2102 GCA_040399485.1 Cyanobium sp.
CCAGGTCGAGGGTGTTGTCGATCAGCTGGGCAGCCTGTTCAGAGGTCATGTCACGGAAGGCGCGGGGACGGCAGACGATTAGATCGCAGTTTTCTAGGTATGACGCCCCTTTACGGGTGTAACAGCAGACACCAGCCCCCCCACTCCGATGGGCAGATGCTGACCGTGCAGAACCCTCAACCAATCCCTGTCCGGCAAAGATCAAGCACGTCCGCCATCGAACGGATCTGGTCCATCGTGTCGCGCAGTTGGTTGGCGCTGTGCAACTCAACGCGTAGATCGATGCGGGCCGGCTTACCGGCACTGGTGCGCACCCGGGCATCGCTGACATTGATGCGGTGATCGGACAGGCGGGTGAGGATGTCTTTCAACACCCCCACCCGATCAAGAACCTCAATGCGCAGCCGAACCGGGTAACGCCGCTGCTGGCCCTCCACCGGCCCATTCCAGCGCACAGGTAAACGGCGCTCCACCGGCACCTGGGCCACGTTGCCGCAATCCTGGCGGTGGATGGTGATGCCGTGATTGCCGAGGGCCACCGAGCCCACAATCGCCTCCCCAGGCAGGGGGCTGCAGCAGCCTCCCAGCCGATATTCCAAACCCTCGACCCCCAAGATCGGGCTGCCACTGCTGGGCAGATGGGGCAGTGTCGCCGACTCCTTACGGGCCACGACCCCAGCGGCCACCTCTTCGTTGCTGGGGGGCGCCGCCACCGCCTCGGTGGCCAGTCGCACCTCCTCCCGCAGCCGATTGACTACCTGTTGCAGGGTTACCCCACCAAAACCGATGGCCGCCAGCAGGTCTTCGGTGCCCACCAGGTTGCAGCGCCGGGACACCCGCGCGAGGGCCTCACCATTGAGCAGGGCATCAAAGCCATCGCGGCCCAACTCCCGCTCCAGCATCTCAGTGCCGCGCACAATATTGTCCTGGCGGTGACTGCGCTTATACCAGGCACGGATGCGATTGCGGGCCGTGGGGGTGGCGACAAAATTGAGCCAATCCAGGCTGGGATGGGCACTCTTTGAGGTGATCACCTGCACGAAATCACCGTTCTTCAGCGGTGTCGCCAAAGGGCAGAGGCGGTCATTGATGCGTACCCCCTGGCAGTGGTTGCCGATCTCGGAGTGGATGCGATAGGCAAAATCAACGGAGGTTGATCCCTTGCGCAACCCCACCACATCGCCCTTGGGGGTAAACACAAACACCTCCTCATCGAAGAGATCTTCCTTGATTGAAGCCAGATAGTCGCTGCTGTCCTCGCTGCCTCCCTCTTTCTGCCAATCCACTAGCTGCCGCAACCAACTGAAGCGTTCGGCATCGCCACCGGTGGCGGCGGGAGAGCCCCCCTCCTTATATTTCCAATGGGCGGCGATGCCGTATTCGGCCACCTGATGCATCTCTACGGTGCGGATCTGCACCTCAATCGGACGATGGCGACCGATCACCGCTGTATGTAGGGACTGGTAGCCATTCGGTTTAGGCAAACCGATGTAATCCTTGAACCGCCCCGGGATGGGCCTAAAGGTGTCATGCACCACCGCCAGGGCGCGATAACAACTCTCGAGCGTCGGGCAGAGAATGCGCACCGCCGCGACGTCATAGAGCTCGTGGAACGCCTTCTGCTGGCGCTGCATCTTGCTCCAGATGCCATAGAGATGTTTGGGCCGGCCGCTTACCTCGCAACTGCCCAGTCCCACCGAGGCCAGCCGGTCCCGTAGCAACTGCACCGTGACCCCCAGCCGATCTTCCCGTTCACTGCGCTTGGTGGCAACCTGCTGCTGGATCTCCCGAAACGCCTCCGGCTCCAGGATCTTGAAGGCGAGGTCCTCCAGTTCCCACTTGAAGCGACCGATGCCTAGCCGGTTGGCCAGGGGGGCGTAAATATCGCGGGTTTCACGGGCGATGCGCTGCTGCTTCTCAGGCTTGAGGGCCCCGAGGGTGCGCATGTTGTGCAACCGATCGGCCAGCTTCACCAGCACCACCCGGATATCGCTGGCCATGGCCAGAAACATGCGCCGCAGGTTCTCGGCCTGGGCCTCGGTCTGGTTGGTGAAATGGATGCCCCCCAGCTTGGTGACCCCCTCCACCAGGGCCCGCACCTC
>JBBASD010000188.1:2202-4775 GCA_040399485.1 Cyanobium sp.
GGTGGAAGGCTCGGGAACGGTTTTAAGCATCTCGTTCCGCGATGATCCTCCATGGTATGCAAATGCCGCCGCCTCGACCGCCATGTCCGGGGACGGCGATCAACCCGCCGACAGCCCTCCCCAACCCATGGCGCCCAGTTCCGCGGCCTCCGGCGCTCCCCGTGAAGTCCTCCGTCTCCAAGACCTGAAGGTGCGCTACCCGGGTAGCCCCACCAATGTGCTGGATGGCCTGGACCTGCGGCTGAACCAGGGGGAAACCCTCGCCCTGGTGGGCCCCTCCGGTTGCGGCAAAAGCACCGTGGCCAGGGCCGTATTGCAGTTGCTGCCCCCGGGCAGCCTCTGCGAGGGCAGGCTCGAACTCACCGGAGAGGATCCCCGTCGCCTCAGCGCCAGCTCCCTGCGGCAACTGCGGGGGCAGGCGGCGGGGCTGGTGTTTCAGGACCCGATGACCCGGCTCAATCCGTTGATGACCGTTGGCGAACACCTGAGGGACACCCTGGAGGCGCACCGGTGCCAGCACAGCCTGGAACGGGCCCAAGGCCTGCTGCAGCGGGTCGGCATCGATCCAGCCCGCTATGGCAGCTATCCGCACGAGTTCAGCGGTGGCATGCGCCAACGGCTGGCCATCGCCCTGGCCCTGGCCCTGAACCCGCCCCTGGTAATCGCCGATGAACCCACCACCAGCCTGGATGTGGCCGTCACCGACCAGGTGATGGCTGAGCTGAGCGACCTCTGTGCCGAAGCGGGCAGCGCCCTGTTGCTGATCAGCCATGACCTGGCCATGGCCGGCCGTTGGTGCCAGCGGATCGCCGTCCTCGCGGACGGCCGCCTGGTGGAGGAGGGTGCCAGCCACCAGCTCTTGACCGCGCCGGTATCAGATGTGGGGCGCCGCCTGGTGCGGGCGGCCCGCCAGCGCGAGGGGGGGCACCGCCAGGCCGTGGCGGCCTCCCCGTTGCTGCTGGAGGTGCAGGAGCTGCGCAGCTGGCATTCCCTGCCCTCCCCCCCCTGGAGCCAGCGGTGGCTGAAGGCCGTGGATGGCATCAGCTTCCAGCTCCACGAAGGGGAAACCCTGGGGGTGGTGGGGGCTTCCGGCTGCGGCAAGAGCAGCCTCTGCCGCGCCCTGATGGGCCTGGTGCCGGTGCGGGGCGGCCAGGTGCGCCTGCAAGGCCAGGACCTGCGCCAGTTGCGGGGAGCCAAACTGGCCCGGGCGCGCCGCGGCCTGCAGATGGTGTTCCAGGATCCCCTGGCCTGCCTCAATCCCCAGATGGCGGTAGGCGAAGCCATCGCCGATCCGCTGCTCATCCACGGCCTGGCCCGTCCCGCCGAGGCACGGCAAGAAGCCCGGCGCCAGCTGGCGGCGGTGGGACTGACGCCCCCGGAGGACTTCGAGCGGCGCCTGCCCCGCCAACTCTCGGGGGGCCAGCAGCAGCGGGTGGCCATTGCCCGCGCCCTGATCCTCAAACCCCGGGTGCTGCTCTGTGATGAAAGCGTCAGCATGTTGGATGCTGAAGTGCAGGCCGAAGTCCTGGAGCTTTTGCGCCACCTGCAGCGGCAACTGGGTCTGGGCCTGGTTTTCATCACCCACGACCTGAGCGTGGCCAGCGGCTTCTGCCACCGGGTGATCGTGCTGGAGGGGGGACGCATCGTCGAGGAGGGCCCGGGCGCCGACCTGCTGGCCCATCCCCATGCCGCCATCACCCGCACGTTGGTGGAAGCCTGCCCGCGCCTGCCGTCGGTAGTGGCGACCTGACGACCGTCCGGATGTCCCTTGGTCGTAGCCGACCAGCAGGGGACCACCGCAGCAAGGTGATAAGCCAAGTCGGCGGAAAAAGTTCAGCCAAGGGATGCGTCCTGGTAGCCATCCTAGGTTCGGATCAGTGGCTGGGTCAGTTCATGTTCTATCGCCTGCTAACACAAGCCCGTTATCTGACGGTCGTGCCGGTGCTGGGACTGCTGGCGGCCAGTTCATCGCTCTTCGTCATGGGCGGGCGCTTGATCCTGCATCAACTCTGGGTGGCCTTGAATATTCCCAAAGGGCATTTCACCAATAACCCGATTTTACCCACCTTTGAAGTGGAGTCGCTACAAGGAATCAACCTGATGCTGGTGGGAACAGGGTGTCTGACCCTGGCCCTTGGCATGTTTTCTCTGTTCGTGCGACCCCTGAAGCTCCCTGCCAGTTTTCGGGTTGGCAACTTCCATGAACTCAAGGGTCAGTTCGCCAACTATGTGATTCTGGCGATGGCCATTTCCTTTCTGGAAAATCTCACCCACCTGCCCGACATGATTGCCGATGCAAATAGCAACGGCAGCGAGCTTTTCTTTAGCGGGGCCGGCATGGCCCTGGTGACATTTGCACTTTTAGCGTTCAAATACTGGGGTGGAGAGAAAAATGAATCAGGCAAAAGCCAAGTAGAATTTTAGCTAATGGCAACGCAACTGATTCAAGAGCCGTTCGAATACTTCGGGCAGGGGCGCTTCAAAGACCAGCCGCTTCTGGCTGATGGGGTGATCCAATCCCAACTGGACGGCATGGAGGGCCTGGCCAGCCAGGGGGATCGGTAACTTGCGGC
>JBBASD010000189.1:0-4696 GCA_040399485.1 Cyanobium sp.
TGTTGATCACGGTGGAGCCCGGCCATGACCCCCTGCGGGGTGAACTGGCCCTGCGTAATGACGGTAACGGCGGCAGCGGCCAGTTTCGAGGCCTGGCCACCTTGGTCAAAGAACGGGCCCTGGTCAACGGCGACACCCTGCTGCTGTTCGGCGAAATCAACACCGATTCCAACCCCGAAATCGGCTCCCTCAACGGCTCGCTCAGCTACTCCCTGCCCCTGCTCGCTCGGCTCAACCTGACCACCGCCCTCGGGGCCAGCCGCCGTACTTTGGTGGAGGCGTCACCGCCACTGAACTACCTCAGCTTTCGCCAACTGCAGCTGTTCAGCCAGCTGGAGTACACCCTGCACGAATCGCTCAACGATCGCCTGACGGCCTTCGCCGGCCTCAGCGTCAATCGCAACGACGCCTTCCTCAGCGGCGAGAGCATCCCCGCCATCGTCGGGGGTGGGGATGCTGGCTGGTTGCGCACCGGCTTCGCGCGCATCGGTCTGGCCTACGACCGATCCACGGGCCCCTTGGCCTTTAACGCCAACCTTTATGGCCTGCAGGGCATCGGCGCCTGGTCCACCGTCGCCCAACGGCAGGAGCTGCAATTTCTGGGCATCGAGCCGGATCAAGCCCGGGCCCTGGGATCCCAACTCGCCGCCTCCTGGTGGCTGGCCCCCCGCTGGCAACTCACCCTGCGGGCCGCTGGCCAGCTGGCCTTCAACCCCCTCACCAACCCCATGGGCTTCAGCCTCGGCAGTGACAATGGTCTGAGGGGCCTGCCGGGGCAGGTGCTGAGCGGCGACAGTGGTCTGCTGGGCACCATCGACCTGGCCTGGCTGCTGTGGCGGGGTCGCCAGGACGCTCTCCAACTCGTGCCGTTCATCGGCAATGGCCAGGTGTGGACTGAAGTGCTTGGCGCCACCATCAACGATGGCGCCGGAGCCGGCGGCTTGCTACTGCGCTGGATCCGGGGCCGGCATGGCGAGTTGGAATTGGGCTGGGTCAGGCAGTTCCATAGTGGTTCTAGGGCCTACTGGGACCAATGGTTTCTCGGCAACGGCTGCTATACAAAACTGGTCTATCGCTTCTAGTGGCCCGTTCGTCGCCCGCCACCGGCCCCCATCCAAAAGGGATTCTGCGGCAGGGGATGACTCGGCAAGCGATTGTGCGTCAACTGGGTCCATACCTGGCCGCCTTTGGTTTGTTGCTGCTGCTGCGCCAGAGCCAACTCAGCGAACAGCTCAACCTGCTCGCCTACGACCTGGCGGTGCAGCTCCGGCCCGTGCCCTCCGGGGCCTCCACCCCCGTGCGCATCATCGGCATCGACGAGGACGATCTCAAGCGCTATGGACCGATGGTTGCTGATGGTCTGCTGGCCGATGCAATCGAACGGCTGGATCGGATCGGCGTGCGGGCTATCGGGCTGGATCTGTTTTGCGGCCAGCCGGTCGGTGCCGGCGGGGCGAGGTTGCGCCGGCTGGCCGCCAGCAACCCCCGCTTGGTGTCCGCCTACTTCGATCTCGATGGCAAGCGGGCAATCCCCGGCACTCCGCCCCACCGCCGGGGCTATGCCGATCTCTACACCGATCCCCAGGATGGGCTGGTGCGCCGTGATCTGCTGCACGTCGTCGGCACAGATCAAGCCAGCAAAGCCTCCCTGCCGATGCGCTTGCTGCAGATCGCCAAGCGGCATAGGCAGCTGCCGCGCTGGCTGCAGCAACAGCCGCAGCAGCTGGCGGATCTGGGTGAGGGGGCGGGGGGGTATCTGCCGGAGAGCCCTGTCACCGATGACCACTACCTGCAGCGCATGCTCGCTTTCCACCAGCCGGGCAGCTTCCCCCAATGGAGCCTGGGCCGCTTGCTGCGCAACCAGCTAAGCCCGCAGCAGATCCAGCAACTGCGCGGCAGCATTGTGCTGATCGGCGTGGTGGCCCCCTCCAGTAAGGACAGTTTTCCGGTGCCCTTTAGCAGGGGCCGGGCGGGCGATCAGCGCTTTCAAATCTCCGGCGTCGAAATCCACGCCCACCGGCTGGCCGCCCTGTTGGCGCTGGAGCGCGGTCAGCCCTTGGGAATCCAGGCCGCATCGGCCCCGCTGAATCGCTGGCTGCTGCTGCTCGCCCTCGCGGTTGGCATCGTCGCCGGCGAACGGGTGCCAGGGCTGCGGCGCAGCCTCTGGGTGGTGGCATCGGGCCTGCTACTGGCGGTTGCGGCCACGGCGGCCTTGTTGGCCCTGGGGGTGTGGCTGGATGCGGCCCTGCCCTTGGCGGCCTTCAGCTTGATGGCGGCCGCCGGCTGGTTGCGCCGCGGTGCCAACCAGCAAATCAAAGGAATGTTATTGGAGCTCCAGAACAGGCATGTGCGCAGCCAGTTCGATCGGTTTGTTTCTAAAGCAGTGGCCGGTGAATTATTAGACAAAAGCCAGGCCAGCCAGACCAGTCACGCAGCCAGTGAGCTCCGCACTGTCACCGTGCTGATGAGCGATCTGAGGGATTTCAGCCTACTGGGCCAAGACCACCACCCAACCCTGATTGTGCAGCTGCTAAATAACTACTTCGATGCGATGTTTCAAGTCATCGAGGACTACGGCGGCGCGATCGACGAAGTTCTGGGTGATGCCATTCTCGTGCTTTTTGGGGCACCCCTGGTCCGCGCTGATCATGCCGAGGCCGCCGTTGCCTGCGCCCTGGCCATGCAGATCGCCATGGAAAAAGTGAATCAAACCAATGCCCAACAGGGGCTGCCAGCGCTGGAGATGGGGATTGGATTGTGCACGGGTGAAGTGATCGCCGGCACGATCGGCTCCAGGCAGCGTGCCAAGTACGGCGTGGTGGGATCGGCTGTGAACCTGGCCGCCCGCATTGAATCCCTGAGCGTGGGTGGCGAGGTGCTGGCGGCGGAGTCCACGGTTCGGGCCACGGACGTGGAGCTGCGCATCGATGCCGATCACACTGTGGAGGTGAAGGGATCCCAAGAGCTCCTGCGGGTCTTGGCGATCGGGGCCATCCAAGGCACGCACAACCTCGCCTTGCCCCTCACTAGCTCTCAGCCCCAGGCCCTGCAGCAGCCCCTGGCGATTGATTACTGCCTCTTGAAGGGCAAACAGCGGCAAGGTTCTCCGCAGCCCGCCTTTGTCACCCATCTCAGCGAGCGGGAAGCTTGGATCGTTTTGGAGGGAGATCAACCAGAACTGTTCGACGACCTGGTGCTGATCTTTCCAACCAGCAGCGGCAGCGGTGAGGTTTATGGCAAGGTGCGGGGGCAGCGTAATGGCCAATGGCGCATGGTCTTCAGTTTGATGTTGCCTGGGATTAAGGAGTTGATTGGTGTGCGGGGGGCGGCGTGAACTCCTGGGAATGCACCGTGAGCGCTTGGCCAGTCTCAACTGCCAGCCCTGAAGCAACAGACTTGCCTTTTGAATTTACCTATTCTCCAACAAATTTCCTGTAAGCTTTTCACATCTAACCGGAAGCTTGACCGGCAACTTCGCCGCGTAGTCTTCAAGATTAAATGCTGCCAACAGGGGCTTGGTGTCCACGGTCCCACCGCAGTGGAGGGCCAGATCGGCGATCAGCTTCTGGCTGGCACTCTGCTCTTGATTGCTGTCAGCCACCAGACTGGTGCGGGTGGGGGGCTTGTTGGGCTGGCAACTGGGAAAGCTCTCCCAGGTCACAGCTTGATTCAGGGCGGACCGATCCAATTTGGGCAAGGTGATCAAAGTGATGCCAACGCGCTGGGCTGGCAGGGTCTGGCCAGCCACCAGCTCGCCGGCTGGCGACAACAACTGCACGGTCATGGCGGTGGGCTCGGAGGAGGGGCCTTGCAACAAGGCCAGGGTGCGGCTGCCGCCTGGATTGAAGCGGTTGCTGGGCGGCACCAGATGGGTCCAGACATTGAGACAGGTGCCCCGGGTGCCGCCGGAAGTGCGGCAGCAGATCGTTGGCTTGCCGCCCCCTGCTTGGACGGCTGGTGCGCAGCAGAAGCCAAGCGCCAGGGCAGTCATGGGCGCCAAGCGAAGCCAATGGCCTGGGCGAGTCAGGCGGCTGGCCTTCCGCAGGGGCAAGCAGGCAGGCATGGGGCTATCTAGGTTTTTATTTATCTACACCAGCATAGCCCAAAATTATCAACCTAAACAACTGGATCTGCTTAACCTATTCAAACTCTTTAACCCTTAAGCAGACCCTGCCTTCGCTTGTTGAGGCCACCTTAATCACATCCCCGTGATGCAATAGCCCCCATCCACATAGATCACCTGGCCGGTGATGCCGCTGGCCAAAGGGCTGGCCAGAAAAGCGGCGGTGGCGCCGACCTCCTCCTGGGTGACGGTGCGGCGCAGAGGGGCCTTGGCTTCGACGTTGTGGATCATGTCGAGAATGCCGCCGATGGCGGAGCTGGCCAGGGTGCGGATCGGGCCGGCGCTGATCGCATTGATCCGCACCTGGTTGTCGGGCCCTAGTTCGGCGGCGAGGTAGCGCACCGAGGCCTCCAGGGCCGCCTTGGCCACGCCCATGACGTTGTAGTTGGGGATGGCACGCTCAGCGCCTAGGTAACTGAGCGTGATGACACTGGCACCTGGCGTAAACAGGGGTTTGGCGTAGCGGCACAGGGGCGCCAGCGAGTAGGCGCTCACCTCCAGGGCCCGGGCGAAGCCCTCGGGGCTGATGGCGGAATAATCGCCGATCAGCTCCTCCTTGCCGGCGAAGGCCAG
>JBBASD010000190.1:0-4695 GCA_040399485.1 Cyanobium sp.
TCACCTCCCGCGTCCAGCAGCCAAAATGGCGGTAGAAAAACGATACTTTTCTACCATCGAATGCCATGGGGCATGAACATCACCAGGCGGGGGCCTGCACGCCCGCAGCATCCACATTGGCGACGATGGCAGGACATGGCGCAGGGTGGTGGCGGCGGTGGTGCTGGCGCCGCCGTGGTGAATCGCTCCCTTCAGCTGCGGGCACCGCCCCAGGGCAGTTGCGCCAGGCTCCTGTTGCGGCGCCAGGCCTGGATGACGCGGCTGTCCTGGCGCCATTTCAAGAGGCTCACGCTGTGATAACTCAACCGGTTCAGCCGCCGTCTCGGTCGCTGACCAATCCTGCGGGCTGGCGGTGGGTCGGGTGGGCCGGAGATCACCGCGAGACCCCACGGAAAGCAACCGGATCGTGGCCATGGGTGAAGCTCGTAGCGTCAGATAGCGTCAGAGACCTATTATCGTGTTCTTAGGATATATCTGCAGGTTGCCAATGTGGGGCTAAGGATTATCGCTGGCATAGATCAATCCGGCTCACTTCTCCGCCGCCAACGCTGCCGCCGCCGCCCCGCCAAACTCTGTGGGCTCCGGCTGCCCCTTGCGGCGCGCCTTCTCGCGGGCCAGCTGGTGGTTCATGTCGGCAGGAATGAACGTCACCGGCTTGCCGGCTCGACGGGCGGCGAGTAGTTCGTCCCGGGCGACTTCGCCACCACCGATGCCTACCAAGGCATCGCTGCTGCGCACGATGGCGCTGGACGTGGGCGACAATCCCTTGCCCTGCGGCAGCTCGCCGCCCCAGGTGCTATCCGGCACGAAGAACACCGTGTCCACACAGGCAGAGAGGGGAACTTGCTCTTGGCGGGCCAGACTCGAGACGATGCCCAGGGTCTCGAACCCTTTCCCCTTGGCCAGTGCGTAGATCTGGCCAATGCCTGCGGCGGTGCCGCCGATATTGATCAAGGTGCGGGCCGGAGCGTGGCGATCCAGGATGCGGCTGGCTTCGCGAATCAGGGCATCGGGATCTTGATAACCAGCCCCCGAATAGCCCACGAAGGTAAGCACCTTCTTGCCTGTTGCCTTCACGTGGCTGGCGATGGCGGTGGTATCACCTGTGCGGATATCGGTGGGCCCCTGGCAGGCCAGCGGAGCAGCATCAGCGGGGCCTATGAAAGACCCGGCCAGCAGGGCGACGACGGCTAGGGCCTTGCTCACAGGCAGAATCAAGGTGTGTTCCAGGTGCAGGCACTGTCGCTGCAGAAGCTGGGCAGGTATAGGTATCGCTGCAGCCATGGCCATGCTGTTATCGGTTAATTGAGCCTAGGAAGCCCCATGGTCCAAGCCGCTCAAAGCCATGGGCATGAACATCAAGGACCCGCAGGCCCATGCCAGGGCCCGCCCCTGGTCCATCCTGACGACCCTATCTCTCCGCCCAGCAGGCAGCGGCTCCGGGAGTTGGATCAGTTGTTGGTCAAGGCTGTGGCGGATCTGCATGGTCCTGCCACCATGGTTGAGCGGCTGGCGTCGGCTGGTCGCTTGTTGGGCCTTTTGCTGCTGCTGGTTGCTGCAATGGCCGCCTACTGGCTCTTGCCGGCGGGGTTTGCTGGCTGCCTTGTGCTGCTGCTGGCAGGGGTGGCCTATGCCCTGCTGCTAATCGCCACCCACGAGATGGTGCATGGCACGTTGTTTGGTTGGCGATCGCTGGAGTACGGCCTCGGTTGCCTGCTCAGCTGGCCGATGGCCTGGCCTTTTGCCACCTACGCCCGGTTGCATCTGCTGCATCACCGCTGGAACGGTGTGGACAAGCGCGATCCGGAGCGGACCCAACACCTGCCTGCTGACCCCCTCCCCGCCAGCCCGCTGGAACGCTGGCTGCAGCGCCATCCCTTTGCGCTGCGCTGTCTGCTGCTGGGTGGCGTGGGGTTGATAGTCGACACTGCTCGCCAAGGCTGGCGCCTGCGCGCGGTGGATCCCCGGCTGAATCGAGCCCGTCGCCTTGATGGCGCCGGGGTGATTCTGCTGCATTCGTGCTTGCTTGCCTTGGTAATCAGTCAGGGGGTGCTGCTGCGTTATGCGTTGTTTTGGCTGGTTCTGGAGCGGGTGATTGGCGCGGTTGTCCAGTATCGCGGCCTGGTGGAACACCACGGGCTGTGGCGGCAGGCAGAAGGCTGCGCCGCTGCGGACCCACTGCCCCAGCGGCTGCGCCAACTGGCCACCAGTCGTGATGTGGCGAGCGGCCCCTGGCTGAACGCCCTGATGGGTGGGCTGCCCCACCACAGCACCCACCATGCCTTTCCGGCCCTGTCGACCGCCAGGCTGCCCGCAGCCACGCTGCGTTTGCATGCCGTGCTCCGCAGCCAGCGTTGGCCCCTGCCACCCCGGCTGAAGACCTACGCAACGGCGCTGCGGGAGGGTGAAGTCGCCTGATTGGGGTTGCCAAGGGCCATCACGCCCCAGCCCCCCTCCGGTGCGCGACTCCGCACATAGGTCGTGGTTTTGCTTGTGGGAGTCCCGGTCTTCCCTACTAATGGATTGGGCCTGTGTCAGGTGGATCCTTGGTGAGATTTCTGGTGCCGCGGGAGCACTCCCCCGGTGAAAAGCGGGTGGCCGCCACGCCCGAAACCGTGCGGCGCCTGCTGGGCAAGGGAGTGAGTGTGCGGGTGCAGCAGGGGGCCGGTGCGGCGGCTGGGTTCCGGGATGATGATTTTCTGGCCGTCGGTGCCGAACTGGGCCCGGAGGAAGGCCTGCCCTGGGAGGAGGCGGACGGGGTGTTGTGCGTGCAGGCGCCACCGGCTGAAAGCCTGCAGCGCCTGCGGCCGGGCGCCCTGCTGGTGGGATTGCTTTCGCCCTATGGCGCCAGCCACCTGGCCGAGACCCTCAACGGCCGTGAGGCCTCGGCCATCGCCCTGGAGCTGTTGCCCCGCATCAGCCGCGCCCAGAGCATGGATGTGCTCTCGTCTCAGGCCAACATCGCCGGCTACAAGGCGGTGCTGCTGGCCGCCGCCGCCCTCGATCGCTACGTGCCGATGCTGATGACGGCCGCCGGCACCATCCAGCCCTCGCGGGTGCTGGTGCTGGGGGCCGGTGTGGCCGGCCTGCAGGCCCTCGCCACCGCCAAGCGGCTCGGCGGCGTGGTTTATGTGTCCGATGTGCGCCCCGCCGCCAAAGAGCAGGTCGAATCCCTGGGGGGTCGCTTTATTGATCCGCCCGAACTGGAGGACAAGCCTGCCGAGGAGGGCGGCTATGCCAAGGCCGCCAGTGAGGCCTTCCTGGCGGCCCAACGCCAGCAACTGGCCGACCAGCTCGCCCTCGCCGACATGGTGATCTGCACCGCCCAGGTGCCGGGCCGCACGGCGCCGCGGCTGATCAGCGAGCAGATGCTCGATGGCATGCGGCCCGGCGCCGTGGTCGTCGATCTGGCGGTGGCCCAGGGCGGCAACTGCTTCGGCACCGTCGCCGGCCAGACGGTCGAGCGCTGCGGTGTGCAGCTGATTGGCGCCGATGCCCTGCCCTCCAGCGTCCCTAACCACGCCAGCGCCCTTTATGCCCGCAACGTGGCGGCCCTGATCGAGCACCTGCTGGCCGATGAGGGCCTGCGGCTCGATCCCGAGGACCCGATCCTCGACGGCTGCCTGCTCACCCACGGCGGCGTCTGCCGTCGTGAGGATGTCGTCTATCCCAATGGTTCCCGCAACGGAGGTTCGTGATGAGTGCCCTTTCCCAGGCCCTGTGGGTGTTGCTGCTCGGCAGCCTGCTGGGTCTTGAACTGATCGGCAAGGTGCCCCCCACCCTGCACACGCCGCTGATGTCCGGCGCCAACGCCATCAGCGGCATCACCGTGCTGGCTTCGCTCACCCTCATCCAGAAGGCCGGAGACAACCAGGCCCTGCTGTTGATCGGCGCCCTTTCCCTGGGCTTCGCCCTTTACAACGTGGTTGGTGGCTTCCTGGTCACCGACCGCATGCTCGCCATGTTCCGCCGCAAGGGAGACAACTGATGTCGACTGAATTACTGACCGATGGCATCGACCTGGTGGCGGTGCTGCTGCTGGGCCTGGGCATCAAGGGCCTCTCCAAGGTGCGCTCCGCCCGCGGCGCCAACCAGCTGGCGGCCGTGGCCATGGGCCTGGCCGTGCTGGGCCTGTTGATCGAAATCCGTCCGGGGCCATTGGCCTGGTTGTGGATCGCTGCCGGCACCGCCGCCGGTGGCCTGGCCGGCGTTGTTACCGCCCTGCGGGTGCCGATGACGGCCATGCCCGAAGTGGTGGCCCTGTTCAATGGCTGCGGCGGTCTGGCCTCGTTGCTGGTGGCCGTTGGTGTGGCCCTGTTTGATTCCGACGGCGCCGACATGGTGGCCTTGGTGTCGATTGCCATCTCGGTGTTTGTCGGAGCGATCACCTTCAGCGGCTCGATCGTGGCGATGGCCAAGCTGCAGGGCTGGCTCAGCACCCCCGCCTGGACCCAGAGTTCCTTACGCCACGTCGTCAACATCTCCCTGGCGGTGGCGGCCCTGATCGGGGCCGTGCTGCTGCCTGGCGATCCCGCCGGCCTGCCGCTGTGGTTGCTGGTGATCAGCTCCAGCCTGCTGGGTATCGGCGTCACCCTGCCGATCGGTGGCGCCGACATGCCGGTGGTCATCTCTTTGCTTAATTCTTATTCGGGGGTGGCCGCCGCCGCCGCCGGCTTTGTGGTGGGCAGCCAGCTG
>JBBASD010000191.1:0-4689 GCA_040399485.1 Cyanobium sp.
CCCAGTTGCGTTTGCGGGTTGAGCCCTATTGGTTGTGGTCGGCCCTCACCGACTATGACAACCTGGACCGATTCATCCCCAACCTCAGCCATTCACGCCAACTCACCCGTGAAGGCAACCAAGTTCGAGTTGAACAGGTGGGTACCCAACATTTTTGTGGCCTACGCTTTAGTGCCAGGGTGCTGCTGGAACTGCAGGAAAACCTGGAGGCAGGGCAGTTGGCTTTTCACATGGTGGAAGGAGACTTTCGCTGTTTTGAGGGCTTCTGGATGATCGGCAGTGATCCGACCAGCACCTGGTTGCTCTATGACCTAACAGTTCAGGGGAACCCTGGAATGCCGATCGGATTGATTGAACAACGGCTGCAGCAGGACCTTGCCAACAATCTTAGAGGAGTCCAACAAGAAGCAACTCGTCGCGCCAACAAATCCTGAAACTAAAATAGCATAACTTAATTTTATAGTAGTAAATAAGCAACTTAGTTGCTTTCAAATACCCCCAAGGGGATTCGAACCCCTGTCGCCTCCGTGAAAGGGAGGTGTCCTAGGCCTCTAGACGATGGGGGCGAGGCCACAGTGGAGTAGGTGCCGTCGAAACCATGGACCGCAACTCTTGGGAAGTTTGGCGTGAACCTCGAAAGGCTCTTACCGGGTCTCGGATGACGACCAGCTCCGCGCTGTTGTTTTGAAACTACGGGTCGGGGGGGGCGTTCGTCAAGGCGCTGCGCCGGTCTATTCGTCGAGATCAGCATCGGCAGTGGCCGAAGTCGTCAGGGTTTGGCCGTTCCAAACTGGAACGGTGCAGTGGAAACAGGCTCCTTCTCCCGGTTCAGACACCACCCAGATGCGGCCTCCGTGGACCTGGGCGATCCGCCGGCACACCGAAAGCCCTACGCCGTAGCCGGAGGTGGTGCTAGAGGTCTGGGGCAAGCGAACCCGATCTTGGAAAATCCGCTGCTGTTCTTTGAGGGGAATGCCCGGGCCGCTGTCGCAGACACTGATCTGGACCCACTGAGTGGTGCGGTGCAGCAGGGTCAGAATGACGCGACCGCCATCGGGGGTGAATTTCAGGGCGTTTTCGATCAGGTTGAGGAGCACCTGCCGCATGCGCCGCTGATCGGCGTAGACATCGGGGAGATCGGCCGGGATGTCGGTTACGAATTCAAGATTGCGACCGATCCACAGCTTCTCCAGTTCGAGGATGGCTTCGGCTGCAACCTGGCCGAGGGCCAGGCGCTGGGGATTGAACAGGGCTTCCCAGCGGGTGGTACCCACTTCGAGAAGGTCGCTGGAGAGGGCTTCGATGTCGTCCAGTCGGCGTTTGAGAACGTCGTGAAAGCGGGCCTGGTCGATTTGCCCCAGCCCATGGCTTTGGATTGCCAGTTTGGCTGCCGTAAGGGGTGTCCGCAGTTCATGGGCGACCATGCGCAGCAGTCGCTCCTGAACCCCGACCCGCTCGATCAAGGTTTCGTTTTCCTGGCGCAGCACCAGTAGCTGGTCTTCGAGTTGCACCTCGCGTAAACTACGACTGCCATCTATTTCGGCTGGAACGAGGCTGAGGCCCAAGCCTGTGACCACTTCGGTTTGCTTCCAGCGGGGCAACCAACTGCGCACCTGGAGCGAAAGGGTGTTGCCAGCGAAGATCTGTTTGGGAGCGGGTTCAAGTTTGACTAGCGCCGGTGTGGCGACCAAGCGGTGCAGCTCTAGCACCTCCGGATGGCTGGCCGGATCGACGACTTCAAGAGACACCTGAAAACTGAACTCATCGTTATTGAGTAAAGCCACCAACGCCCGCAGATCGTTGGTGGCCATGTGGTGCTTGCCAGCCACCAGTAACAACTTCAGGGACTGGGAGTGGGAGGGTTCTGCCTTGGTGTCTGTGAGGGTCGTTCCCGTCATGGAGTCAGGGGAGATGGGAGCCGCCAAGGGAGAGACGGGCAGCAGATCAAAAGCGGGAGGCTTTGGATGCCTGCAGCACTCACAGGCATTTGCCTTGGTATCGCCATACCTTATGGCTTTTAGGTGAAAACGAGCAAACGTGCATTGGATTGGCTATGAGGGAAGCGAAGCAAGGGACCAAAAATTGGACGCCATGACCAAGACGCCAGAGCCCCCGTTCCATGAGCTGCCCAACCCCATCGCGGCAACGACCTCCAAACCCGCCAGTACCACGGGGCCAGTGCGGAGTCGCATTCAGCTGGATTCAAATTTGAAACGCTGGTTTGGGCGCAATCTGGGTTTATGGCGTTCTCGGCGTCTGTATTTTTTCGTAGACGATGAGGTGTTGCGACTCGATATGTTGGTGCGGGTGGAAATATATAGCGAAGCCAGCCATGGTGAAGCGGCCTATCGGCTGAGCTGGTGGCCCGAAGAATCCTTCGACTTTTTTGAGATCAAACCACAATATCGTGCCAGGGGTAGTGCGGATGTCTATCTATTCGGCCATCAGATGCGGCGAAGCCAAGATGTTGTTGCCGGTATCCCTATTAATAGTCAAATTCGCCAGGTCGATGAGCATGAGGTGATTTTTGAATCCCAAGACCATGATTTGCATGTTATTGAGCATATTCGCCTCGTTGATCAGGATCGTTACCGTTCCCGTTCGATTTATTGCTGGCGTGATGGCCAGCTCGAAGTGAGCGAAATCCACCATGAAATTCGTCTGGAGGAAGCAGGTCCCCCCCTGCTCGGGGCACCGACTGATACTCCTTCTCAGGACTGATTCTGAGGGCTCTTGGCCACGCTGTCAACTGGCGCCACTGGGCGGCGGGCCTGTGATGCAGCAGCATGGGAAGGTTCATTCCTTCTTCCCCATGCTCGCCAAGCGGTCCGTCCTGGCCCTGGCCATCTTTGGTCTCAGCCTGTCTTTCCCTGCTGCGGTTCTGGCGCAGCAGCCGGCCAAGGCCCCCGCCGCCACACCGGCGACCGCCGACCAGTTCAACACCTACATGAGTATGGCGGCGATCAACATGTGCACCTTGGCCCAGTCCAAGTTGCCCTTCAAGGCTTCCATGGAAGGCAATCTCAGCATGCTGACCTCCGTGCTGAGCACCAAGCATGGCAGTCAGATTCAAGGAGCCCCCGCCCCCTTGACTCGCGAGCAGCTCGTCAATGCCTCTGTGGCCGAAACCGTGCTCCGCATTGACAAATTCTGTGGCCCTTCATTGCCGCCCGATTGGAAGAAGGAAGTTGACCCCCTGGTGGCCCAAGTCAAAAAGGCCATGCAAGCGGCCGGCTCCGGCGGCAAGAAGTAGGTCAGGACCACCATGGTCGCCGTCCATCTTGCCGATTACCGCCCCTATCCCTACCGACTTAGCCGTACGGACTTGACGGTGCGGCTTGAAGGCGACCACGCCTTTGTAGAAGCAGCTTTGGCCCTGGAGGCAACGACCCCTGGATCCCTTGCGACCTTGGAGTTGGCGGGGATCGATCTGGATCTGCTGGAGATCAGCGTTGATGGCCAGCCGCTGGCGGCCCAGGTCTACCGCCATACGGCGGCAGGCCTGACCCTGTTGGATCCTCCAGGGGGGCCGTTCGTGTTGCGAACCGTGGTTCGCCTTGAGCCCCAGGCCAACACCAGCTTGGAAGGCCTGTACGTCAGTGGTGGGATGGTGACCACCCAATGTGAGGCGGAGGGCTTCCGCCGCATCACATTTCATCCCGATAGACCCGATGTGCTCAGTTGTTTTCGGGTGCGCCTGGAGGCGGATCGGCAGCTCTATCCGGTGTTGCTTTCCAATGGCAATGGGGTCGAGGCTGGCCCCCTGCCCGCTGGAGTTGATGGCCGCTCACGCCACTATGCCGTTTGGGACGATCCCTTCCCCAAACCCTCCTATCTGTTTGCCCTCGTGGCTGGCCAGCTGGAGGAGGTGACGGGTTCTTTCCTGACGGCCAGTGGTCGTGAGGTGCGCTTGAGACTCCATGTCGAACCTGGTGATGCCCCGTTTACGGCCCATGCCATGGCGAGCTTGAAGCGTTGCATGGCCTGGGATGAGAAGGTCTATGGTCTGGAATACGACCTGAATGAGTTTAATATTGTTGCTGTGCGCCACTTTAATATGGGCGCCATGGAGAACAAAAGTCTGAATATCTTTAATTCCAAGTTGGTGCTTGCTGACGCCGAAACGGCCACAGATGCTGAGTTGGAGCGGGTTGAAAGTGTCATTGCCCATGAGTATTTCCATAATTGGACCGGCAATCGCATCACCTGTCGCGACTGGTTTCAGTTGTCACTCAAGGAAGGTCTGACCGTATTTAGAGACCAATGTTTCAGTGCGGATTTACATGGTCAGTCCCTGAATCGAATTGAAAATGTTTCCTTTTTGCGTAACAGTCAATTCCGGGAAGATTCAGGACCAACTGCCCATGCCGTACAACCAGATCATTACCAGGCAATCGATAATTTTTATACCACCACTATATACGAAAAAGGTGCGGAGTTAGTTCGGGTTTTGCAGACCCTTTTGGGACATGAGACCTTTTTCAAGGGCATGGCTCTTTATGTGGATCGCCATGATGGATCGGCAGCCACTATTGATGATTTTCTGGCCGCGATGCGGGACGGGGCCGCTGATTTAGAACTTCCTTTTGACTTTGAACAGTTCCGACTTTGGTATAGCCAGGCTGGCACCCCGCTGCTGCGGATCCGGCGGCGATGGAACCGCCATCGGGGAACCCTTGAGCTAACGAT
>JBBASD010000192.1:0-4650 GCA_040399485.1 Cyanobium sp.
CGCTCGCATTGCTCGGTGGCTTCGCGGATGATCGTGGCCCAGCGCTCCAGGGGCAGCGGTTCGCGCACCACTCCCCGGGCCGCGATCAGGGGCTGCAGCCGGGCGGCGCCCAGTTCGGCCGCCATGCGCCAGACCAGTTCGGCGTCTCGGCGGGGAACGGCCAGGGCCAGGGTGAGGGCCGGGCTCACTGGCATCGCCCTCTGCAGGGGAGCATCCGGCGGCTGCTCCAGCCGCAGGTGCTGCTCCGATTCGAGCACCGCGCTCCATAGCCGGCCGCGGCCATCAACCACCGCCAGCCGATCCCCTTGACGAAAGCGCAAAACCCTAGCCAGGTAATGGCTTTCGGCGGCCTCCAGGGCTAACAGGCTGGGGTCGCCCTGCAGGGACCACCGGGACGGTGGGATCAAAAGGCGACGCAGTTCCCGGGCCATCGGCGGGTGGGATCAATCGTTGTGGTTAGGTTTGAATTTGACGTCATTTTTGTAGTCGTAGTCTTTGAAGTTGTCGTTTTCCTTGTATGTATCGTCATTATAGGTGTCGTCGTTATAATTGTCGTCGTTATCTGATTCGTTTTCGGTGTCGTTTTCGGCGTCGTTGCCTGAGCCGGTGCCGTCTTCATCATCATCTTCATTGTCGTCGTCAATAGCAAAAGGGCTGTCCGGATCGTCTTCGATTGGCCAGTCCTCGTTGATGCCGCCGATCAGCAGTTCCTCGATTTCAACCACATCGTTGTTGAGCTGGCCCAAGGCGTTGATTAAGACGTCTAGGGCCAGGGCATCGCTGGTGCCCAGGTCCAGCCAGCAACGGCCCCAGGTATCCAAATATTCCATCACCGCCATGTTGTGCATCAAGGCCGGCAGGGCGCGGTTGGAGCCTTCTGCTTCCCAGGCCAACCAACTCAGATCGGCGCCCGCTTCATGGGCCTGCAGGGTTTCGGCATTGAAGGCCCCCAGTTTGCCCAGAAAAAACCAGCTATCGAAAACGGTCTCGACATAACTTCTCTCCGCCTGGCCCGGGGGATCGGCAAAGCGCAGCCAAATCCAGCAATTGAACGGATCGACTTCGCGAAAGCGAACCTCCATGGTCAAGGTGCAGGCCTTAGTCCTACCCATCCAACACGATCGCCAGCCAGGCATGCTGGGCCCATGCTTGAGTTGCAGGACGTCCGCTACCACCCCGCCACCTTGCCCCAGCCGGTGCTGCGGCAGGCGAGTTTGAAGCTGGCCGTGGGCACACCGGTGCTGGTGGCGGGCCGCAGCGGCAGTGGCAAAACCACCCTGCTGGAGCTGATCAGTGGCATGGCTGAGGCCGATGGCGGCCGGTTCCTCTGGAACAACGAGCCCGTAGCGGCCCGGCAGCGCCGCTGGCTCTGTGGCCTGGTGTTTCAGTTTCCCGAACGCCATTTCCTGGGCCTGACCGTGGGTCAGGAATTGCGCCTGGGTCAGCGGCGCCTGGGGGGCGAGGCGATCGAGCAGGTGCTGGCCCAGGTGGGCCTTGCCGGCATCTCCCTGCAGCAGGCCCCCGAGCGTCTCAGTGGCGGCCAGCAACGGCGCCTGGCCCTGGCGGTGCAGCTGCTGCGTAATCCGCGGGTGTTGTTGCTGGATGAACCCACCGCTGGCCTGGATTGGACGGTGCGGGAGGAGGTTCTGGGGCTGCTGGATCAGCTGGCCAAGGAGCGGGCCCTGCTGGTGGTGACCCACGAACCGGAGCTGTTTGCTGGTCGCATCAGCGAGGCTTGGCAGCTCGTTGATGGCGGCCTGGTGCCCCTGCCCCCCTCCAGGCTTCTTACCATGGCTGCAGACGTATCAAGCTGATGGCGGATCAACTGCTGCGGGCCACCGCCGCGGGGGGCGGGATTCGCCTGGTGGCGGTCAACAGCAGCGAAACCAGCGCCGAGGCCCGGCGCCGCCATGGACTTTCTTTTTTGACGACGGCCCTGCTGGGGCGGGCGATGACGGCGGGCCTGCTGTTGGCCAGTTCGATGAAGGTGGCCCATGGCCGGGTGAATCTGCGCATCCAGTCCGATGGTCCCTTGCGCGGGATGACGGTGGATGCCGGGCGGGACGGCACGGTGCGGGGCTATGTGGGAAAACCGGACCTGGAGCTTGATTTGCTGGCCAGCGACGACGGTCAGCCCCAATTTGATTTTCAGCGGGCTACCGGCACCGGCTATCTGCACGTCGTCCGTGATATCGGCGAAGGGGTGCCGTTCAGCAGCACGGTGGAGCTGGTTAGTGGTGGAATTGGCGATGATTTCGCCTCCTATTTGTTGCATTCCGAGCAGACTCCCTCGGCGGTTTTTGTGGGCGAACGGCTAGATCGCAGTGGTGTGCGTTGCGCCGGTGGAGTTTTGGTGCAGGTATTGCCCAAGGCGGCACGGGAACCGGCGTTGGTGGCCTTGCTGGAGGAACGTTGCCGCGAAATCGATGATTTCAGCGCCCTGCTGGCTAGCCATGGGGACCACCTGGAGGGTCTGCTGCAGGACATTTTCCCCGATCTTGATGACCAAAACGGAGCGGACTTTCAGGCGATCACGCCTGTGCGCTTCCGCTGTCCCTGTAGCTACAACCGCAGTATCGGTGCCCTCAAATTGCTGGGGCGCGACGAACTCACCGCCATGCTTCAGGAGGATGGCCAGGCCGAACTCACCTGTCATTTTTGCAATTCCGTTTATCGGCTCGATGCGGCCGGCCTACAAACCCTCATTGATGGCTTTGCCGTGGCCTGAACTCGGGCTCTAGTTTGCTTCAGGTCAGCAGCAGGGCTCCGGCCAGCAGTACCAATATCACCGGTGCGCCCAGCAGTTGCATGGGGCCCAAGGGCATAGTTGCCAGCATGACGGCGGGCACCAGCTGCATCACTAGCTGCAGCACCAGGTTGCCTAACAGTAGGCCGACCAGAAGCAGGATGAAGGTCCAGCCGATGGCCCGGCCGAACTTGACCTGGCGCCGCAGCAGATTGAAGACGGTGGCCAGGCAGGCCAGGGCCAGCAGCATGGCCCCAGAAGCCTGCGGCAGGGCTAGCAACAGCACCAACAACAACCCGTGGGCGGCCAGGGGAAAAAGTCGCTCCTGGCCGTTGGCCATGGCCAGGTTGGGCAGCGCCGCCATCGAAGGGCTGGCCAGTTTTGGCAGGGGGAAAGGGGGAGTGGAGCGCAGGGAGGGCAACACCGAACGTGGCGCAGCCGCCGTTTGCTCTTTCTGGGAGGCCGTGCGGGCGGCGCTGCTAAGACGACCCTGCTGCCGTTCCTTGAGCCGATCCATCAGGATGGAGTCGTAGGCCGCCTCAATGCGCGCCCGTTCCATCGGGTCGTCGCTCACCTCATCAAGCCGGCTTTGACGGGCCTGCTGCACGTCATCAAAACTGGCATCGTGGGTCACCCCAAGCTTCTGGTAGGGGTCGGACGGAGCCGCCGCGGGCCTGAAGGGCTCAGGGATTGGATCGGAACCTTTGGTCATGGCCTGAGCGTAGGCAATCGCGATCAGAAAAGAGGTTCACTGCGGTGGTATCCGGCCTCAAGCAGCAGGGATTGGCGGCAGGCCATGGCTTCGGCGATGGCCAGGCGGCGCCGGCGTTTGAGCAGGGGCATCTGGGGGGGAAGGTGACTACCCTCCCGAATTTCAATCATCGGTGCGCCGGGATCGCTTTGGAAGGGCCGAAAGCTGACGAAATCACGGCCGCCATCACTGCGGGGCCGAACGAGCCAGAGGGGGTTGGGCATGGATGGAACCGGCCCGAGGAGGCATGAAGAGATGTTGCAGTCATTCTGGCGCGCCCCGCCGAGCGCCGTGGTGATCAACTTGACGGTCCATGGGCTGATCTGGCCTCAGAGGGCGATCGGTTCGGTGCCACTCACCACCGGCGCCACTGCCGCCAGGGCGAGTTCCGGGTGGTCCTCCTGCAGCTGGTTGAGGTTCCAGTCATTGCGAAACAGCAGCACCGGTCGATCCCAGGGATCGCGCACGGTTTTGCAGTTGAACACCCTGCCGACCGCCTCCAGGGCCGCCCAGCCGTCGCTGACCCAGCGGGCCACTGTGAAATCGAGGGGCTCGAGGCGGGCTTGGACCCCGTATTCGTGCTCAAGCCGGTAGAGAACCACCTCCAGTTGCAGCTGGCCCACGGCCGCCAGGATCGGATCCCGTTTACTGGCATCGGTGTCGTACAAGACCTGGACGGCACCCTCCTCGCGCAGCTCATTGACGCCCTTGCGGAAGCTTTTGAAGGCCGAGGGGTTGGGATTGCGCAGCCAGGCGAAGATTTCGGGGCTGAAGCAGGGAATGCCTTCGTATTCGACCCGGGGGCCGCTGTAGAGGGTGTCGCCAATGGCGAACATGCCGGGGTTGTTGAGGCCAATCACATCGCCCGGATAGGCATCTTCCACCACCTCTCGATCTTGGCCAAATAGTTTTTGGGGTCTGGAGAGGCGCAGGGTGCGGCCACTGCGGGCATGGCGCACCGTCATGTCCTTTTCGAAACGGCCCGAACAGACGCGCACGAAGGCGACCCGGTCGCGATGGCGGGGATCCATGTTGGCCTGCAGCTTGAAAACAAAGCCACTGAAATCGGGCCTTAAAGGATCAATGTTGCCCTCGGCCGATTGGCGGGCGATGGGGGATTGGGCCAGTTCAAGGAAGGCATCCAGAAAGGGCC
>JBBASD010000193.1:0-4643 GCA_040399485.1 Cyanobium sp.
CGGGAGGACCCTGATGTGATTCTGATCGGCGAAATCCGTGACCAGACCACTTTGTCAACGGCCCTTGAGGCCTCCCAGACGGGGCACCTGGTGCTGGGCACCCTGCACACCAACTCTGCCGTGCGCACCGTCGAGCGGGTGCTGGGCATGTACCCGCCCCAGGAAGAACACCTGGTACGCCGCTCCCTGGCCGAATCCCTGCTGGCGGTGATCTCCCAGGGCCTGATCAAGACTCTGGATGGCCGCCGGGCGGCCTACTTCGAAATCCTGATCAACACCGATGCTTGCCGCGACTATCTGGAACGGGGTCAACTTGATGCCATTGAGGAAATCATGGCCCGCAGCAACTTCGATGGCATGCAGACCAGCAACCAATCGCTGCTGAACCTGGTCAACGAGGGTCGCGCCTTGCCGGAAGAGGCGCTGCTGCACAGCCTCAAACGCAGTGAACTGGCCCAGAGCTTTCGCGGTCGCAGCTGAATTATGGCGGCCGCAACACCCCCAGTTGGGGTTGGCCCTTCAGGGGTGATGGGCAGCAAGACGAGCCACCAGCAGCACGGTCAGGCCCACGGAAAGGCCAACCATGGCAAGACGGCCATTCCAGATCTCCGCTTGGGGGGTGAATCCCCGACGCCAAGAATTAAGCTCCTGGCGGGAAACCGGCTCTCCGGCGACCTCAGGAGCGTTCACATCAACGGTCGGGTCAGGGGAAGGATCCACGGAAGGGGGTTCGCCGAAGCCTGCGCTGTCAGGGAGTCAAGAAAACGAACTGAGCAAAGCCCAAGGGGATACCTGAGCCAAAACAACGCCTGTAATGCACCCTAACGGCAATTAAATCACGTTTGACTCGCTGCCGCTGGAGCCGCCATAAAGTTGCCCGGCATCCTCAAGGGCAAGCCTGGCCATCACCCCCAGCTCCAGGGGGCTGGTCATGCCGGCCTCCAGCCGCTGCACGGCGGCCAGGCCAATCATGGCCGCATTGTCCGTGCAGAACTGCAATGGGGCCCCAAACCAAACCAAACCGGCGGCGGCGGCCCGTCTCTGCAGCAGGGCCCGCAAGCGCAGATTGGCTGCCACCCCCCCCACCAGCACCAACGTGCCCAGGCCTTGATCCAGGGCACATTGGCAGCTCCGCTCCACCAACACCTCGGCCACCACCTGCTCAAAACTGGCGGCCAGGTCGGCGAGCGGCAGGGGGTCCGGCTCCTGTTCCAGTTGGCGCACCTGGCGCAGCATCGCCGTTTTCAGACCACTGAAGCTGAAGTCATAGGGATGAAAACCCCCTTCGGGTCGGGAAACCCGTCCTTTGGGCAGGCGGAACCGAGTCGGATCTCCCGCCAGGGCCGCCGCCTGAATCGCCGGACCGCCGGGGTAGCCGAGGCCCAGCAACCGCGCCACCTTGTCAAAGCATTCACCGGCGGCGTCATCGCGACTGCGACCCAGCCGGCGGTAACGGCCGGGTGCCTCGACCCGCACCAATTCGGTGTGGCCGCCACTGACCAGCAGCACCAGATGGGGCCAGGGCGGGGGGGGCTCCAGCAGTTGGGCCGAACACAAATGCCCTTCCAGATGATGCACCCCCACAAAGGGCTTGTCATAAAGACGGGCCAGGGTGCGGGCCGTCACCGAACCCACCAAAAGGGCCCCCACCAAACCAGGGGCCACGCTGGCGGCGACCCCATCCACATCGGCCAGCGATAGGCCGCTCTGCCGCACCACCCGCTCGATCAAACCGGGCAGGGCCTCCACATGGCGGCGGGAGGCGATCTCCGGTACCACCCCGCCCCAGCGGGCATGTTCCTCCACTTGGGAGGCCACCGCGCTCGCCAGCACCCGGCGGCCCACCACGATGGCCGCCGCCGACTCGTCACAACTTGTTTCGAGGGCAAGAACCGTGGGCATTGGTCCGGTGGGACTCTCTTACTGTCACTCGCAGACATCCTGCCCCCCCAGGCAGATCGTTGCTTCCGTTATCCCGGCCCCCCTCACGCCGCCCCCCATGCGCCGTCTTTTCGCCGTTCTCCTCTCCGCGTTCCTCCTGCTTGGCTTTGCCCCGGTGGCCCATGCCGACATCGGCGGGCTAGTTCCCTGCGCCGAGAATGCCCGTTTCCAGCAAAGGGCCGGCACGGCCAAGACCGAGCAGGCCAGGGCCCGCTTCCAGATGTACAGCAAGGCCCTCTGTGGCGCCGATGGCCTGCCCCATCTGGTTGTTGATGGCCGCTGGAGCCATGCCGGTGAGTTCATGCTTCCTGGCATTGCCTTCCTTTACATCGCTGGCACCATCGGCTGGGCCGGTCGGGGTTATCTACAAGCCGTACGGAACCGCAAGGACGCGACCATGCACGAGATTCAAATCGATGTGCCTCTGGCTCTGAAATCCACCATCGCCGCAGCCAGTTGGCCCCTGGCGGCCCTCAAGGAATTCACCAGCGGCCAGTTGCTGGAGAACGACAGCAAGGTGACTGTTTCTCCCCGCTGATTCGCCCCGCTGAGCCAGTCCCACCCCCTTACCTAATTTTGCTTCGGCAGCCATGAAAAAATTCCTCACCACCGCCCCCGTCTTTGCCGCCATCTGGTTTGGCATCACCGCGGTCATCATGATCGAATTCAACCACCTCTTCCCTGACCTGTTGTTCTACCCGGGATAGGTATTTGGGCCCAAATTGAGTGAAAGCGGTCTAAATAGGCCGCTTTTTTTATGCAAATTCCTGGCTTCAGGTTCCTGGCTTCAGGTTCCTGGCTTCAGGTTCAGGCTTTTGATTCCTGGCTCTAAGCGAAACCGGGTCCCAGCGGCTCAAGCCAGGCCCAGCAGACGCTCCAGTTGCACCAGGGCCTCCTCTAAATCGCCGTTTACCAGCACCGCATCAAATTCCGCCGCCGCCGCCAGTTCCTGCCGGGCCCTTTCCAGGCGGCGAGTGATCGCCGTCTCGCTGTCGGTGCCCCGGCAGCGAATCCGCCGCTCCAGCTCCGCAAAGCTGGGCGGCGCCAAAAAAATCTGCAGGGCGGCCGGAAAGCTTTGCCGCACCTGCCGGGCCCCTTCCAGCTCAATTTCCAGCAGCACCGGCCCCTGCTCCAGGTGGCGCTGCACCGATTGCCGCGGCGTGCCGTAGAGGTTGCCGGCAAATTCGGCCCACTCCAGAAAGTCGCCGTCGGCAATGCGCTGCTCGAAGTCCGGGCGGCTGAGAAAGAAATAGTGCCGGCCGTCTTCTTCCCCCTGCCGGGGTGATCGGGTCGTGGCCGAAACCGAAAGCCAGATCTCGCTGTGGCGCTCCAGCAAGCGCCGCACCAGGGTGCCCTTGCCAACCCCACTGGGTCCTGTGATCACCGCGACGCGCTCGCGGGACGGTTGGGTGGTCATCGCAGGGTGGGCACCGGATCGCAGAGTAGGGGCGCAGCCGCAGAGAACCCCAAGTGCAGGCGCAGCCTGGCCAGCAACAACCCCGCGCTGGCTCCCCAGCCCCCCCCCGGGCGCGGCCCCCCCTTCGCCTGCAAGCCATGGATGCCACCACCCTGCGGGCGGTCCTGGCCGAGCTGCGCCAGGTGCTGTTGCCCAGCCGCTTCGAGAAAGCCCAGCAGAGTGACCCCCACACCCTGCAACTGGCCCTGCGCCACCTTGATGGCGTGCAATGGCTGGAGGCCGGCTGGTTGGCGGAGGCGCCGCGGCTGCTGGCGATCGGGGCACCGCCGCGCCAAGGCGATGGCAGCACCCTGGCGCGCCAGTTGCAGCATGGTCTCAAGGGCCTGGCATTGATTGCCATCGAGCAACAGGGCTGGGAGCGCGTCGTCGAACTCGTCTTCGCCCGCCGCCCCGGGGATCCGCCCGAACGGCGTCTGGTGCTCGAACTGATGGGTCGTTATAGCAATCTCTTTCTGCTTGATAGCGATTTCCGGGTGATCGCCACCGCCCATCAGGTGCGTCCCAGCCAATCGCGGCAACGGCCCATCGGCTGCGGGGATCGCTGGGTGCCGCCGCCGCCCCTTGGCGGTGACCAGCCCCGGCTGGAGGAAAGCCCGGAACGCTGGCGCCAACGCCTCGCCTTGGTGCCCCTGCCCCTGGGACGGGCCCTGCTGACGACCTACCAGGGCATCAGTCCGGCCCTGGCGCGCCAGCTAAGTGGCGACCTGATCGACACCCCCGTCGCCAACCTGGCCGCCAGCCAGTGGGAGGCCCTCTACAGCAGCTGGCAGCGCTGGCTGCTGGCGGTGCTGCAACAGCAGCGCCATGGTTTGCGCCTCAGCGACGACGGGGGCTACTGCTGCTGGGACACCAGCCCCGCAGATGGCGCCAGCCCGCTGGCCCTCAACCTGGCCCTGGCCAGTTATTACGGCGCCCGGCTGGAGCAAGGCCGTTTTGAACAGCGGCGCCATGGCCTGACCCAGAGCCTGCGGTCCCTGGCCGATCGCGAACGCTCCAATCTCGAACAACAACAACAACTGCTGGCGGCGGTCCCGGAAGGCGAAAGCCTGCAACAGCGCGCCGATGCCCTGCTCTGCCAACCGTCCCCGAGCCGGGAAACGATCGACGCGGCCCAGGCGCTCTATCGCCTGGCCCGCAAACGCCGCCGCTCAGCGGCGGCGATCATGCCGCGGCTGGAGCTGCACCAACAGCGACTGGCCTGGATCGAAGCCAGCCTCACCTTTCT
>JBBASD010000194.1:0-4602 GCA_040399485.1 Cyanobium sp.
GCGCCATCCCCTCTGCGATGGCAGCCATGCCAAAGCGCCGCGCCAGCCCTGGTGGGGCTGGTGGCGATGAACAGGTCGCTGCGCCCCTGGCATGCCTTGCTGTTGCTGCTCCTGGCCGTTCCGCTGCCAGCGCTGGCCGTCGGGGTGCTGCGGGTGGGGGTTCTCGATGGATCGCCTCCCTGTTCCCTGCAGAAAAACCGGGGCCAATGGCAGGGTCGGGCGGTGGAACTGTGGGAGTTGATTGCCCGGCGTGAGGGTCTGGCCTACCTGATGAGGGGCTATCCCACTCCCCGCAGCCTGCTGGAGGCCACCCGTAATGATCAGGTCGACATCGGTGTCGGCTGCCTGACGATGGCGCCGGAGAGGGTCGGTAAATACCGCTTCAGCCTGCCGTTCCAGGAGCGGGGCCTGGCCCTGATGCTGCCCGCAGAAGCGGGGGCCAACAGCCTGAGGTTGCTCAGCACCCTTGTCAATACCGAGTTGCTGAAGGTGATCGGGGGCTATCTGCTGGCGATCGGCCTGATCAGCAGCGTGGTGTGGCTGGACGAGCACCGAGGTGAAGGCAGCAGCAACAAACGGGAGCAGCTGCGCCGCTTTGCGTTGATCTACCAGGTGATGGCCTCAGGCCCTGGCACCAACATGATCGTGACTCGCACCCGCGGCCATGCCCTGGTGCTGCTGGCCTGGCTTGTGCGCATCATCGGCGCCTCGATGATCGTCAGCACCATCACCTTGGATGCCCTGCGCGAGCCGGCGGTACGCGGTTTCCAGCCCCGCAGGCTGACAGATCTGATCGGCCTGCGGATTGCGGTGCGGCCCGGCAGTGTAAGTGAACATCTACTGACCATACCGCCCCTGGTTGGCCGGGTGAAGCTGGTGGGCCTGAGCGCGCTTGATAAAGGGCCGGAGCTGCTGCTGCAAGGCAAAGCCGACGGGATGCTCGCCGATGAGCAGCAGCTTGTCTACGTGCTGGAGCAAACCCCACCTGAGCAGCGTTCCCGGCTGCGGCTGGCCCTCAAGGGCGCCTACCGGGAATCCCAGGCCTTCGTCTATTCCCCCAACCTGGACAACGCATTGACAAAGCGCCTGGATCGCGCCATCAGCCAAGCCAAACGCGATGGGCTGGTGCCATGAGGGGCTGAGACGTCACCGCGCGGAAGCGCCAGGTTCTGTGGGCCCCGGCCGGAACCACAGCCGCTGGCTGAAGGGATCCACCACCAGGGTGCCGTCATTGACGAAGCTGGCACCGAGCTGGGCGGCGGGGCGGTCCCAGGTGCCAATGCCGCCGCAGCGCCGGGCGCCAGCCGGCGTGTCCTTGAGAAACACTGTCACAGCCTCCATGCGGCGCACCACCGAGCCATCACTGCCGACCAGCTCCACCGCCATAGCCGGCGGCAGGCGGTAGGCCTGCACCTGCTCACTCATTTCGGCGCAAGTGCTCAGCGAAAGATCCGCCCCAGGTAGGCGTTCCAGCCGGATCCCCCGGGCCGCAAGCTGCTGGAACCAGGCGCGGTTTACGTTCAGGGATGGCGCATGGAGACCGTCGTCGTAGCCGGTATCGACCTGGGCCACCGCCATGCTGGAGCCAATGCGCACCGGAATCGAGGGGATGTTGGGGCAAGGGCCGCGCCAGGGGGCGGCGGGGCAGTGGAGTGTGGCCGCATTGGTACCGAAATAACCAGCGCTGGAGAGGGGCTGAAAGCCAGCCTGGCGCAGTTCGCCATCGTCGCAGAAGCTGGCCTGGTCAGCGCGGCGCAGCAGTCCGTTGGCGTAATCCAGCGTCCAGACATGCTGGCGCAACAGATCGGTGCCGATCAGACCGGCTTGGGGCAGGGGGCCGCGGATGCCGCTGTGGTCTTGCACATTGAGGCTCAAAGGCGCCAACGGTCCGAAGAAATCGACGCCCGCAAACGTATTGCCGCTGCCCTGCAGCGGCACCGGACCCCGCCTGCCCAGGAAGGTGCCCGGCGAAATGGCGCTGCCATCAGCCCCCAAATCCAGCACGAAAAAGCCGGTACGGCCCTGCACCCGCAGCGGCGTGTAAGGCATGCCGCTGGAAATCACCAGCGAACGCGTTTCACCGAGACAGGCCGGCAGCGGTGCCGATGGGCCGGGCAGCGCCGTAAACAGCGCCAGAAACAGCAGGGGCAAGACGAACAGAGCCTGACGGCGGCGGCTCAAAAAGTACATGGAATCTGTACCGGTCCAGCGAACTGATTTTGGTAATTTTAGATCCAAACCACACCCTCCTGTCACGGTTTATGGCGTGATCACAACTAGGGCATACACCTCATTACACCTTCCTACATACGGCCATTATTGACATGATTTCAGTCTTCATCAATGCTGCATTGAACCAGATGGTTCCACTTGTTGTTAGCCGCTCGATCAATGTCGTACCGCGTCTCTCCCGAGCGCCGCCCCCGCAGTTATCTGCCAATGGCCCGGCAAAAAAACAGTGAAGCCCTGTCCTTGGCGTTGGGATTCACTCTGGGCTCGGCCCTGGTCGTTGCTTGGCTTGGCCTTCGTTGGCCCGTGCTGGTTAGTGCCATGGTGCCCCCCCTGGCGTCGGCAAGCTTCTGGCAGCGGCGCAGGGCGCAGCCAGGCGCCAACAGCCTCTTTCTTGCCAACAGCCCTGCGGAGGTGAACAGCCTCCTGGACCCTGGGGGCCTACAAAACAGGCTGCGTCAATTAGGCAAAAACGGAGCCGATAACGCGATGTGGCGTTGGCGCTGGGAAGGCCTGACCAGGCAGATGGAAGCGATTCGTTCTCTGGCCGCTCGCTGTGTCGAGCTGGAACCGCAAGCGGCGGTGCCATTGCTGGTTTGCATGGAGGAATTGCTCGATCAGATTGAGCCGGTGGGGCTAATGATACTGCAGCTTGATCTGCACGCCCCTTCTCCTCTCTCCGGCAGCTATGGGCTAGTCAACCGGCGCATGGAGGAACTCCAAAACCATCTGAGCAGCTACATCAGAAAGCTGCAGGAAGTTCACGAAAGCGCCCTGGAACAATCCCTGCTCCATCCGGGCGAACCCATCGATTTTCAACAACTACTCACCAAAGCATTATGAAAGCCTTCATTAGAATTTGGCCAGAAACTGTTTTGATCTTGTTTGGCTCTGTTTTCATCCTTCGGATGCTGCAACCGGTATTGCGTTCACCCATCACCTCACCTGAGGCCGCCCTGCAGCGGCTCGAGAGCCAGATCCTGCCCGCCATCGAAGTGCAAACGGCCGATGCAATCACCATGGATCCTGCCGACACGGCTACCTCGGTCCTCACTGCGGCGGATCGCCTGCCAGCGGTTGAGGCATTTCCGCTCTACGGCGCCGATGCGCTGCCCCAGAACCCCGGCACGACTGTGCAGCGGATCGAAATCGTGAGCTCGGTGGAGAAGGCTGACGGCAGACATCCTGAAAATCGTTGGCTGGTGGATGTGGCGGAGCGCTTCAACCAGCGCCGCGAGCGGATCGGCGGCGGTCCACCGATTGAGGTGGTGGTCCGCGCCATTCCATCTGGTCTTGGCGCCCAGATGCTGGCCGTCGGCAAGATGCGGCCGGCCGGCTATTCCCCCGCCGGCCAGTCCTGGCTGGAACTGCTGCGCCATCAGGGCCTTACACCCACGCTGATCAGCGACAAGCTTGTCGCCAACACCACGGTGATCGCCGTACGCAAATCCGCCTGGCAACGGCTGAATCAAGGCTCTGCAAACGAGATCAGCTTCGGGCAAGTAGTCGACCAGATCCTTGCCGGCAACTTGAAGCTGGGCTATTCCAACCCCTACACCAGCTCTGCTGGGTTGGATTTCCTGCAGACCCTGCTCTGGGTGCTTGCCGGCCATGGCCAAGACCGCAAACCCCTGACCGCCGCTGAATTGAACCGTCCCCAGGTCACCAAGGGGTTTGATCTGCTGCAACAAAGGATTACCGGCACCGCACCGACCTACCCCCAATCGATTCAGATGTGGAAAAGCCAGCCCAGTCGCTTCGATGCGGTCGTGATGGCGCACCAGAGCTTCAACCAATTGAAGCAGCAACCGGGCTTCGAGGATCTGGTGGAGGTGCCCTTCGGCACACCCCAGAATTCACCGCTGGCCGCCTTTCCCTGGACCACAGCCCAAGAGCGGCAGGCCCTGCAACGGTTTGCCCAATTCGCCACCTCCGAGCCGATGCAGGCCCTGGCCCGGCAGCGGGGCTACGGCGAACCGCAAGGCATCGCTGCCGCTGCCAAACCGCCCCAGCCTGATGGCGCCCTGCTGAGTCAGGCCCAAACCCTGTGGAAACAACGCAAGGATGGTGGCCGCACCGTGTACTTGCAGCTGGTTATAGACACCAGCGGCTCCATGAACAAAGAGCAGCGCCTCAGCCAGCTCAAGAAGGCGATCACCCTGGCTACTACAGCAATCAATGACGGCAATCAGGTTGGTTTGATCAGCTTCAGCGACCATCCCGTACGCCATATGCCCCTCCAGCCGATCAATGCCCGGGGACGCCGTCAACTGATCGCCAGTATCAATAGCTTGCAGGCTGATGGTCCCACAGCTCTTTATGACGGTCTGGCCGTGGGCATGGCGGATTTGATGAATGCACGTCAGAAGGATC
>JBBASD010000195.1:0-4590 GCA_040399485.1 Cyanobium sp.
CCCAGGGCCAAAAACACCTCGGGCCCAGGGGAGGCCAGTTTGCCGTTGCGCAGCATTGAGAGCTGGGAAGTGTGGACGCGCCCCAGATCAAAGTGTTCGGCAAGGGAGGGCAGCACTTTGTGGGACCAGCCGTTGCGGGCATGCCACATTCGAATCAGATGCGAAAAGGCGATGCGGCCTGATGCGATATCTGCTCGGTATCCCATCTGATATGAATCCGTACTGCTACCATTCTAGCCTGAGTTTCGTTTCTGCCTTCATGCTCGCCACCAGCCCCCCCCGAGCTGCCGCCAGGTCACAGGCGCTCCATACCCGGCGAGCCGCCATCATCACTTTGGATGCAGAGCGCGCACGGGCTCTGCATCGTGGGCCCACTGAGGCGCCTGGGGCACGGTGGGGAGTCATCTTTTTCATGGCGGCTGTCCATGGCCTGGCGTTGCTGGCCTTGCTGCCACGTTTCTGGAGCTGGCCGGCCCTTTTCACCCTGCTGATCCTGTACTGGATCACCGCTTGCCTGGGGGTCACCCTGGGCTATCACCGGCTTCTTAGCCATCGCTCCTTCCGGGTGCCCCATTGGTTGGAGCGTGTCCTGGCCACCTGCGGAGCACTGAGTTGCCAGCACGGACCAATTGACTGGGTAGGTTTGCACCGGCACCACCACAAGTTTTCCGACACTGCCGTCGACCACCACGACAGCAACCTGGGCTTTTGGTGGTCCCACATGGGCTGGATGCTCGTCGGGGTTCCTGCCCTCGCGGCGGTGCCCCGTCTGACGGGAGATCTCGCGGTCGATCCCTATTACCGCTGGTTGAACCGTTGGTTCCTTTCCCTGCAGCTGATTCTGGGGATTTTGCTCTATTGGATCGGCAACGCCACGGGCGTCGGTGGCTGGTCATTGGTGCTTTGGGGCATCCCCCTGCGCTTGGCGATCGTGTACCAATGCACCTGGCTGGTGAATTCGGCCACCCACCGCTGGGGCAAGGTTAGCCACGACAGCGGTGACCACTCCAAAAACAACCCCTGGGTAGCTGCGCTCACCTTTGGTGAGGGTTGGCATAACAACCATCACGCCTTCCCCCACTCCGCCCGCCATGGCCTCGACAAAGGACAGATCGACCTGACTTGGGAGCACATTAGGTTTTTGCAAATCCTGGGCCTGGCCAGTCATGTGCGCTTGCCCAGGTCAGCTGGGCGGGGCAAGCACCAAAGGGGCCGGTCTGTGGCGTAGGGTTAGCAATCGTCCAGTTCAGGTTTCTGGTTTCGTCGTCATGGCCAAGCGCGTACAGGTTGTTCTCAGTGAAGACGTACTGAGCCTTGGCAGGAATGGGGACCTCGTTGAAGTGGCCCCCGGATATGCTCGTAATTTCTTGGTGCCCACCGGCAAGGCTGTCCCTGTGACGGCCGCCGTCCTGCGCCAGGTAGAGCACCGCCGGGCCAAGGAAGCCGAGCGCCAAGCCGCGCTCAAGGCTGAGGCAGAAGCCTTTAGGACCGCCCTTACCACCATTGGTCGTTTCATTGTTAAGAAGCAGACCGGTGGCGATGACGTGCTGTTCGGCACCGTAACCAATGGCGATGTCGCTGATGCCATCGAGGCGGCCACCGAAAAGGCCGTTGAGCGGCGCGATATCTCTGTTCCCGACATTCACCGCACAGGCTCTTACAAAGTGGTCGTAAAATTGCATCCTGAAGTCACCGCAGAACTCAATCTCGAAGTGGTCAGCTTTTAAATTTTAGGATTTTGGGACCAAAGCGAAACGAATAGTCTTCATTATTCTGGAATTACTTAATTGAAATTCTGTATTTCTTCTTTATGGGAAATACATTTTCAAAGTCAATGACGGCGACCGCCAAGTCCATGTACTGAGCTAAGCATTTTTTGTGTAGAGATTGTTCAATCTTCAACGTCTGGCTCGTCTTTGGTAAAGGATTAACTGGGTGATGGCTTGGGTCCCTTCTGAGAAACACCAACCAAACCCAAGCGCTATCGGTAGGGTCTATGCCGGTGGCTCCGCCGATCCGTAAGCGAGGATCGAATCCTTCGCTTCACCCCCCAGTCGTCGTTCGCCAGATTGGCCATGGTTACCGTTCCCTTGAGTGACTCTGGCGCCCCCGAGGTTCCTGCCCCCCGATCGAAGCGTGGCGGGGAATTTCGCGGCGATGGTGGTGGCTTTGAAGCTTCTCCCGATGGCCTTCCCCCCCAGAACCTGGAAGCCGAAGAGGCGGTACTTGGGGGCATCCTGCTCGACCCGGATGCCATTGGCCGAGTAGCAGACGTTCTCCAACCTGAGGCTTTTTACTTGGGCGCCCACCGGGAGATATACCGCACCGCTTTGATGCTGCATAGCCAGGGCAAGCCCACGGATCTCACCGCCATGGCGGCTTGGCTCGCCGACACCGGACACCTGGAAAAGGTGGGTGGCAGCGCTCGCTTGGTGGAACTGGTGGAGCGCACCCTGAGCACCGCCTCCATTGACCAGGTGGCCCGCTTGGTGATGGATAAATACCTCAGGCGCCAGCTGATTCGCTCCGGCAACGAGGTCATCCGACTCGGCTTCGATCAGAGCAAGCCCATGGAGCAGGTGCTTGACGAGGCCGAGCAGAAGATTTTTGCCATCAGCCAGGAAAAGCCCAGTGTGGGCTTGACTCCCACCGCCGAGATTCTCACAAGCACCTTCAACGAGATTGAGAGCCGCTCCCTCGGCACCGCCGTCGCCGGCATCCCGGTGAACTTCTACGACCTCGATGCCATTACCCAGGGCCTGCAGCGCAGCGATTTGATCATCGTGGCGGGTCGCCCCGCCATGGGTAAAACCTCGATCGTGCTCAATATCGCCAAAAACGTTGCCCAGTTGCACCAGCTACCGGTGGCTGTGTTCAGTCTGGAAATGAGTAAGGAGCAACTCACTTACCGCCTGCTTTCGATGGAGGTGGGCATCGAAAGCGGCCGACTCCGCACCGGCCGTCTGCAACCCGAGGAATGGCCCTTGCTGGGCAACGCGATCAGCAGCCTCAGTCAGTTGCCATTGTTCCTTGATGACAAACCCAATGCCGGTGTGTTGGAGATGCGCTCCCTTTGTAGGCGCCTGATGGCTGAAACCGGCAAGGAATTGGGACTGGTGATGATCGACTACCTGCAGTTGATGGAGGGTACGACCCCCGATAACCGGGTGCAGGAACTCTCGCGTATCACCAGGGGCCTCAAGGGCATGGCCCGTGAGCTCAATGTGCCCGTGATGGCCCTCTCCCAGCTCAGCCGTGGCGTCGAGGCCCGCACCAACAAAAGGCCCATGCTCAGTGATCTGCGTGAATCGGGCTCAATTGAACAAGATGCCGACCTGGTGCTGATGATCTACCGCGATGAGTATTACAACCCAGATACGGCCGACCGCGGCATCACTGAAGTGATCGTGACCAAGCACCGCAATGGCCCGGTGGGGACCGTCAAATTGCTGTTTGAGCCTCAGTTCACGCGCTTTCGCAACCTGGCCGCCTAAGGCATTCAGAGGTTTAGGGGCTTGTGATCTGCTACATTTGATTCTTGTGCCGTTGTTCTGTGCCCGTCCGCTAGCCGGGCCTCCAGTCGCGACACAAGGATCGTCCGTGGTGGCGATCCTCCAGGCCAGTACGGGAAAGTGTTTCGACACCAAACCGTCGGGAAACTGCAAAGGGATGGCTTGGGAAACTCCTAAGCCCGCCTCTCGCAAGTCCCAGCCCCCCTGACTTCGCTCGCTAGCTCCCAGCTTCGGATTCCATCCGAAGCTGTTCTGCGATTCACGAAATCAGACCCCTGCCATCCTGAGGCAACTGTAGTTGTTTTTGGGCTAGTTCGATATCGGATTGGTTTGGCTTTTCAGCTAGCTTAGTTCCCTGTCCCCATGTCCATCGGCATTCTCGGGAAGAAGCTGGGTATGTCCCAGTTCTTCGACGACGAAGGCAGATCCATTCCGGTCACCGTGATCGAGGCCGGACCCTGCCGCATCACCCAGATCAAGCAAGACGCAACTGACGGTTACTCGGCCGTTCAGGTTGGTTTTGGTGAAATCCGCGACAAGCTTGTCAACAAGCCTGCCAAGGGTCATTTGGTTCGCTCTGGAAACGACCCGCTGCGCCATTTGCGGGAGTACCGAGTGGCCAATGTTGAAGGTCTTGAGTTGGGTGGGGCAATCACCGTGTCCGCATTCGAGCCTGGCCAGAAAATTGATGTCAGCGGTGACACCATTGGTCGTGGCTTTTCTGGCTATCAAAAGCGCCATGGTTTCAGCCGTGGTCCTATGAGCCACGGTTCCAAGAACCACCGCGAACCAGGTTCAACCGGCGCCGGCACCACCCCAGGCCGTGTCTATCCCGGCAAACGCATGGCCGGTCGCTACGGCGGCAAGCAGATCACCACCCGCGGACTCACCATCCTCAAGGTGGATACCGAGCACAATCTGCTCGTGGTCAAGGGCTCCGTTCCCGGCAAGCCGGGCGCCCTGCTCAACATCCGCCCGGCCAAGCGGGTGGGCTTCAACGCGGCGTCCTGAGGAGAATCACCATGGCTAACTGTTTAGTTCGTGATTGGCAGGGCAAGGAAAGTGGCCAGGCCTCCCT
>JBBASD010000196.1:0-4560 GCA_040399485.1 Cyanobium sp.
TGGAAACCGTGCATCTGCTGCGATCCCCGGCCAATGCGGCCCATCTGCAGCGGTCACTGGAGCAAGCCGATCGTGGGGATCTCTTTCCCCATGGGCTGATCGATCCGGATCTAGCCGATGCCGGCGCTTGAGCGGCTGGCCCGGCCGGCTGCTGGTCACGCCGCATCAATGCGGAACATCGCCTTGTTTATCGGCTCGCTGGCGATCTGCTGGTGATCTTGGCGTGCAGGTATCACGATCGGTGGTGCCATGAGCTGGCCCCGACAAGTCCAGAAACCGCACTGTCAACCGTTCGGTTCACCGTATGATGAGGAAAGCGGAAATTAGTGCGATGCAGGCCATCTCGGCGAACGACCTTAAGACCGGTGGCATCGGCGCCATCTCACGGGCGCTGGAGCACGAACGGGAGGTGGGACTGAGCGTGCGAGGCGAACTGCGGTTTGTGGTGATGGAAGCCGACTCTTATCAGCGGCTGCGGGAGTGCGAGCTGGAAATTGCTCTGCAGGAAGCCCGCGCCGACCTCGCCGCCGGCCGCGTTGTACACGAATCGGTTGACGAACACCTCAAACGTCTGGATGCCATGGCCATAGGCCCTGATGATTGATCAGCCCAATCTCTGCCGAATCCAGAGAGGATCTTGGCGAGCATCGAGCACGGCCACAACTGTGAGAGTTTCGCTTTTGATGTCGTAGTAGATGCTGAATGGGAAGCGCTTAGACAAGGCACGGTGGTAGCCATTCACAACCTGGTGGATGCCGCCGAAGTAATTCAGCGCCTCAATATCAGATGTCAAGCACGAGATGAAATAAGCTCCTAGGCCTTGAGATTGACGTTGATAAAAGTCGAAGCCCTCCTCCAGATCAATCAGAGCATCGGAGGAAATCTCGATGATCAATCAGCCAAGCGCTGCAGCTGGGCTTTGGCCACATTCCAGGGAATGCGAGTGGCAGAACCGTCGAGGAGTCGCTGGTGGCGCTCAACCAAGACATCAGCGTGCCATTCTGGCGAGATGAGGGCATCTGGTTGACAGCAGAGGCTCTGCCAAACCTGCTCAAGTAATCGCACCTTCTCCGCCACGGTAAGGGCGTCGAGTTGGTCGCTGGAGAGTTCGATCGCCATACCGCTGGTTGTGTCGGTTCTAGTTTAACTGAGCTTGAACTCAGCGGCCAGGGCCGGGTAGTGCTGACGCAGCACCGCCAGCACCTCGGCGCGATTCGAGCAGGGTGGCGCGACGGAAACCGTCATGGCTGCGGCGGGACTGGAGCTTCAACGTTAGGCGCCAGCTTGAGGGAATCCAAGCCTGGGGCTCACAGCTTGCCGTTGAACGCCTGGTGCAGGAGGGACTTTTTCAGTTCCTCCAGGGCGCCGAGGAACTCATCGGTCTATGGGTCGAGTAGTTTGCTGCCCTTAAGATGCAAGCAGGCCTATGATTAGGGCAAGGCTGGAGATGAGCTTGTTGGCATTTAGACACTCAACATCAATCTATTGCCCGTGACGCTCACCCTCATCCTGGGCGACCAATTACACCGCGACTGGTTCAGCCCCTCAGCCCTGAATCTGGGCGCCGGCGAGCGGGTGGTGATGATCGAAGATCTGGGGGTGGCCTCCAGCTATCGCTACCACAAATTGCGGCTGCTGCACACCTTTGTGGCGATGCGCCACTTCCGTGATGCCCTATGGGAGCGGGGCGTGGATTTGCGTTATTTCGAACTGCCCGAATCGGCGGCGATGCCGTTTTGGCAGCGGCTGGGCGACGAGCTGGGGGATGGGCGCGAATTGCGAGTGGCGGAGATTGCCGACCGGAGGTTTGAGGCCAGCCTGCGGCACTTCTGTAATGAGCGATCGGTGCAGCTCAGCGTGCTGGCTTCACCGGCTTTCCTTGAATCCGTGGCCGCTAGCCGGCTCTGGTTTGAGGGGCGGCGTCGCCCGTTCATGAAGACCTTCTACGAGCGCCAGCGGCGGCGCCTCAATCTGCTGCTGGAAGCCGACGGCTCCCCTAGCGGTGGTGTTTGGAGCTTTGATGCCGACAACCGCCGCAAGCTACCCAAGGGCTACGTCGAGCCGCCCCTGCCTCCCGTCGCCGCCAGCCCCCACGAACCGGCGCTGCGCGAGCTGATCGGCCAGCATTTCGCCGGCCACCCCGGCGAGCTGGGGCCGCTCTGGATTCCCTACGACCACCAGGGTGCCGATGCCTGGCTGCAGCGTTTTCTGAGCGAGCGGCTGGCGGACTTCGGCCCCTACGAAGACGCCCTCAGTCAACACCACGACACCCTCAACCATTCGCTGCTGTCGCCCCTGCTCAACATCGGCCTGCTGAGCCCGGCGTCGGTGGTGGCCGCCGCCCTGGCCCACACCCAGAAGCCCCCCATCCCGATCGCCTCGTTGGAGGGATTTGTGCGCCAGGTGATCGGCTGGCGCGAATTCGTGCGCGGCATTGATCGGGTCCATGGCGAGATGCAGTCCAGCGCCAACTTCTGGAACCATCAGCGCCAGCTGGCCCCCTGCTGGAATGACGGCAGCACCGGCCTGCCGCCATTGGATACGGCGATACGGCGGCTGAATCGCCTTGCCTACAACCACCACATCGAGCGGTTGATGGTGATCAGCAACCTGATGCTGCTGTGCGAAATCCACCCCAAGGTGGTGCACAACTGGTTCATGGAGCGTTATCTCGATTCCTACGAATGGGTGATGGGTCCCAATATCTATGGCATGGGCCTGATGAGCGATGGCGGCCTATTTGCTACCAAGCCCTACATCTGCGGCTCCAACTACATCCTCAAAATGGGTGATTTCAAAAAGGGGCCCTGGTGCGCCATCTGGGATGGCCTCTATTGGCGCTTCATCGACCGCCACCGGGAATTCTTTGCTGCCAATCCACGCCTGGCGATGATGGTGCGCCTGCTCGATCGCATCGATCCGGAGCGCCGCCAGCTGCTGGCCAGCGCGGCGGAATCCTTTCTGGAGCGCGCCACCATGGTGGGTCCGTGATCGCCCCAAGGCCCTCCATGTCCAGTTCTGATGCGCGGCCCCTGGCGCCGGCCCCGCTGCGCGAGCGCCTGAACGCGGTGGCCGGCATGGGCAATGGCCAGCGCCGCCTGGTGTTGCTGCTGCCCCAGCTGGGCGATTTCGACAGCCTCGAATACGCCCAGGCCCTGGCCCCAGCCCTGCCCCGGTTGCGGGCTGCCGGCATCGCCGTGCTGGCGATCGGCATCGGCGAGGAGGAGGGCCGCCAACGGTTTTGCGCCTTCACGGGCTTCCCATCCGATCGTTTGCTGGTGGATCCGGAACCCCAGCTGCACCGGGCCCTGGGCCTGTATGAGGGCCTGCGGCAATTCGGCGGCCCCTGGCCCAACCTGCTGCTGATGTGCGCCGGCCTCGGCTCACCGGGCACATTGATGGAAGTGCTGCGGGGCTACACGGGCGATCGCTCCGCCCCCCAGCTGCTCGCCGACGACGAGACCATCCAGGCCGGCCCCCTGCCGCCGCTGCGCGGCTCGTTCTTTGCCCGCGCCGGCGGCAGCGGCTTCCAGCGCCCCTTCGAGCTGGCCACAGTCCGCCTGCGCAACATGACCGAAGTGCTGGGCCACTGGCGCACCTACGTGCCCCGCGATGACTTTTTGACCCAACGGGGCGGCACCTTTCTGCTGGATGGCGACGACACTGTTTTATATGCCCACCGCGACCGGGGCATCCTCGGTTTTTCGGAAACCATGGCCCGGCCGCTCAGTTTTCTTGATCCGTTTCTGGGGTGAGGGTTGTTAAATCACGAGCCATAGACAAGCCGATTTGCTCCCTTTCGCCTCGTCAACGCTGCCCTTGTGTGGCGGGCAAGGAGATTAGGGAGGCGAACCTGAGATCTGATGGCGGCCTGACTACTCGAAGAGCTTGTTCGGAGGTCTTTTGCCGCTGATTCCAGCTTATCGCGATTCATTTTAATGAACGCAGCGCGCTATCAAAGCAACCTGTCCAATCCTGATTAGCATGCAACTTGTCTGCTTGCTTCAATGTTGTGAGCAGATTGAGGCCTCTGGAAAGATACTCCTGTCGTTCCCCAATCAATAGAAGGGAGTCAAGACTGCCGAGCTTGGCGCAGGATACGGCCACATCCACTTGCCCCCCCGTGTTCGCCGGATCGCGCTTCGCCAGGCCTTCGGCGATCGCCAGCCCCGCCTGGTAGGCCGCCAGCGCCCCTGGCCCATCACCCTGCGCCACCAGCACATCACCCCGGCCATTGAGCCCCCAGGCTTCCAGTCGTGGATTTTGGGCAGCCTTGGCCTGCTGGATCAGCGCAGCGAACACAGTGCCTGCTTGATCCAGTTCTCCAGCGCTGATCCAGGCATAGCCCAGTTGCAGCGCTGCATCCAGATCTTCGGGATTGGCCTCCAGTGCCATCAGGAAGTAACGCACAGCCTTGCTGAGATCACCCCGCACCACCGCCAGGCTGGCCACATTGCGGGCGGCATCCGCTTCCCGGCGGCCCTCGCTGGCCGCTAGCTGCGCTGCCGCCAGCCTGAGCCGCCGGCTGGCTTCCACCTCCTGCTCAAACGAGGCTTCTGC
>JBBASD010000197.1:0-1672 GCA_040399485.1 Cyanobium sp.
GAGGTGGAGGAACGGCGCAGCTCGGGCCTGCGGGGCCTGCACCTTGAGGTCCATTCCCTTGAACAAGAGCCCCACCATCGACCCTGGGGCGAGCTGGGCCAGCTGCTGGGGTCGGCTCCCCTGGCCCCTCCCCTGGCGGAGCGGGTGCGTCAGGTCTTCCTACTGCTGGCCGAGGCTGAAGCCAGGGTCCATGGCCATGCTCCCGAGGCGGTGCACTTCCATGAGGTCGGGGCCCTCGACTCCCTCGTGGATGTGGTGGGCGTCTGTGCGGCGTTGCTGCATCTGGGGGTGAGCCAGGTGAGTTGCGGCGTGCCGCCCGCCGGCCACGGCAATGTGCGCACCGCCCATGGCCTGCTGCCCCTGCCGGCCCCGGCCGTGCTGGAAATCGCCCGGAGGCGGGGGCTGGCCCTGGCCGATAGCGGCGGCTTGCCGGCGGCCGAACTCACCACCCCCACCGGACTGGCGCTGATGGCCTGCTGGGCCGACCGCTTCGGGGTGGCACCGGGGGGAGTACCCGAAGCGGTCGGCGTGGGGTTGGGCAGCCACTGCCTCGATCGTCCCAACCTGCTCAGGGCCCTGCTGCTGCGCCCCCTGGCCGCAGTGCCGGAGGCTGGGACCCGGGCACTGGCCAACGAACTGGAGGAGAACCTCCTGCTCCAGGAGGCCCAGATCGATGACGCCACAGCAGAAGACCTGGCTTTCCTGGCGGCAGCCCTGCGGCATGCGGGGGCGGTGGAGGTGTTCAGCACGGCGATCACCATGAAGAAGGGACGCCAGGGAACCCTTGTGAGCGCCCTGGCGCCACCGGCCCTTGCCGCCGACCTGCGTCAGATCTGGTGGCGCCATAGCACCAGCCTGGGGGTGCGCGAGCAACTGCAAAGGCGCTGGTGTCTGCCACGGCAGATCGATTCCCACGTCACTCCCCTGGGCCCCGTTCGCATCAAATGGGCCCAGGGGCCCGATGGGGAGTGGCACGCCAAAGCCGAACATGGGGACCTCGCCGATCTGGCCCGCCTGCATGGGCTGTCCCTGCGGCAGGTGCGGCGTCAAATCGAGCCCTTCATGCACCCCCCCGCCGCCCTGACCTTCTCCGAACACCTTGAGGGGGAACTTCCCTGATGGCACGTCCGGTTCGGCCATGGCCCTGGCCGCTCCCGGGGGCGCGGTCCCTGACGCTGAAGTTTCCGAACCAGGGCTGGTGGCGCCGCTTGCGCTGGCCTGCAGGAGGCCTACCTGGAGGTCTACGACCCCTAATCACCCTGGTCAGCCTTGGCTTCATCCTGGCGGCCCTGCTGCAAAACGGCCGCCAGCTGGTCCAATACCGTCCAGACACCCAGGGGCTGTTCTGGCTGGCGCTGGGGGTTGGCCTGAGCCTGCTCAGCCTGGTGGTAAATGGACTTTCCTGGGCCGTCATCCTGCGTTGGCTTGGACTCAGGCCGCGACTGGAGCCCTTGGTCCGCCTCTATCTGGCCACCAACATGGGCAAATTTCTGCCGGGGGGAGTGTGGCATCTAGCCAGCCGGGTCCAGGCCCTGCGTCTGGGTCATGCAGCCTTGCCCATCAGGACCAGCACCCCACTGGCCCTGATGGCGGTGCTGCTCGATCCGCTGCTGGCAGCGGCGGCGGCCCTGGCCCTCGTGCCCCTGGGGGGCCTGGAACACGGAATCGCGTT
>JBBASD010000197.1:1772-4462 GCA_040399485.1 Cyanobium sp.
CGGCGGCGGCCCTGGCCCTCGTGCCCCTGGGGGGCCTGGAACACGGAATCGCGTTACTGGCACTGGTGCCCTTGCTGGCCCTGTGGCCCCGTTGGCTTAACCCACTGCTGCAGCGACTGGAGCGTAAGAGGGCCCGCCAGCTCGGCCTGGAGGAGGCCCTGGACCAGGATCTGGCTGGCGCCCTGCGCCTGCGCTCCTATCCGTGGGCGCCGCTGCTGGGCCAGTGGGTTTTTGTACTGATGCGCTTCGCCGGGTTTGCTTGCTGCGTCTTGGCCTTCGATTTGCAGCATGCTTTGGATTGGTGGCGTTGGCTCTCGGCCTTTGCCCTGGCCTGGACCGTTGGCTTGGTGGTGCCGGGCGCCCCTGGAGGCCTGGGGGTCTTTGAGTCTGTTCTGTTATTACGACTTGGCGCTGCCCTGCCGGATCCTGCCCTGCTGGCGGTGGCCCTGGGCTATCGATTGGTGGTGACTACTGCGGACCTGCTGGCGGGCCTAATGGCTTCCCTCGATGGCGGGGGCTTCCCGCAGACCGGCATTACAGCGGCGATGGGAGCCGGTGAGCCTGGCCAAGGCAGGCCGACGTCGACCTAGCCTCTCAATAAGGTCTGTTCTTGCGACTCAGGGCAGACCGCTCTGGTTTGACCGCCCCGTCCCCCAGCTCCCTGCCTGCTCCGCCATCTCCAGCGGCCGAATCTGCCGCCCCCCCGGCGGCGTCAAGGGCGGGCCTGCGCAGCAGCCTGCACGATCGGGGACAGCGCCTGACGGCTCAACGGCAGCGGGTACTGGAACTATTCGAGCAACTCGGCGAAAGCAGCCACCTCAGCGCCGAAGAAGTGCATCAGCGATTGAGGGGGGGCGAGGAGCGCATCTCGTTGGCCACCGTTTACCGCAGCCTGCGGTTGTTGAGCTCCATGGGGCTGCTGCAAGAACTCGAACTCGCGGAAGGCGGGCGCCGCTTCGAACTCAGCGGTGAAGCCCACCGTGACCACCATCACCTTGTCTGCGTGCGCTGTGGCCGCACCGAGGAATTCGAAAGCGCCGCCGTGATCCAGGCTGGAGAGATGGCGGCATGCAGCAATGGGTTTCGAATCCTGGAGTGCGTTCTGAACGTGAGGGCTCTGTGCCCCGCCTGCCTGACCCAGGAGGGGCTCCATGGAAGGCAATCCCTAGAGGTTCGGACAGCCACACCCCAGAACAGGTAACAACCTGTTACGCTTAATTCACACTTCGCAACCTGATCCCATGGCTGCTCCTGAAACCCGCTTCGGCTTCGTGGCTTTCGCAGAAACCTGGAATGGCCGCCTGGCCATGCTTGGTTTCGTAATCGGCCTGGCCACCGAACTGCTGACCGGCCAAGGCATCCTCAGCCAGATCGGCTTGGGCTGAGTTCTGATCGGAACATCTTTGATAGCAAACCCAGGGAGATTTCTCCTTGGGTTTTTGTTTTGTCTGCAAATTGGGTAATGCCAATTGGGCCCACCCGGCTTTTGCTGGGTTGAGCCAGGACCTCATCAGGCCAGGGCCCCACCGCAACTTGAGCCATCGCCTGCCGTACATCCGAAACAGTGGTCGGCCACCGCAATCGCCGCACCAGCTGGATCGCAATGCAAAAGATCAGCAAGAACCAACAAACCCTGTGACCTTTTACCAAGCATCTGGTTGAAATCACAGTCGAAAAGTTGCCCTCGCCAATCAACACTGATCAGCTGGCGACACATCACCTGATCCAAATTGGCAGGATTGTGATGTTCACGCAACATAGTGCGGTAGGGCTCAAGCTCGCCACTGAGCTGCAAGCTGGCAGCAAAGCGTTCAATCGGCATATTGGCGAGCGTCAGCAAGCTGTTGAAAACAACCCCATAACGCTCGCCCAGGTTTCGCCGAAAATCCTCCTCCAGGGCCTTTTGGGGAGGTGGCAAGCTTGGCCCCTGAGGGTTGTAAACCAGATTCAGCTCCAGATTTGAGCCGCTATGGCCATAGCCCAAACTATTCAACTGAAGTAGACCTTCGATGCTGGCGGCAAAGGTCCCAGCCCCCCGTTGGCGATCCACATTCGCCTCCAAGTAGCAAGGCAAAGAAGCCATCACAACAACCGATTCACTGGCCAAAAAAGCTGCCAAATCCTGTTGATCAGGCTGCAGCAGAATGGTGAGATTGCAGCGATCCATTACCCGCACCCCAAGCGCCCGGGCCTGTTGCACCAACGTCCGGAATCCAGGATGCAATTCTGGCGCCCCACCCGTCAGATCCAACTGGCCGATCTGCCGGGCGGCCAGTACCTGGGGAACCAGGGCCAAGTTGGCGGGCTCCATCATCTCGGTGCGCTGGGGCCCCGCACCCACATGGCAGTGGCGACAGGCCTGGTTGCATCGATAGCCAAGGTTCACCTGCAAAGTGGTGAGGGGACCACGACGAAGGGCAGGGAAGCGTTCGGTTGCGATCGGTGCTTGGCCCAGGCGGGGATCCGCATCGGTTTCGGAAATGGGGGACATGGACGCGATGGCACGAACCTCGAAACAAACCTCTGGCGGCTCCATCAAACAGGAGGCTCCATGAACTCCATGAACTCCATGAACTCCATGAACAAGGATGCCAATCGAGAAGCCGGAGTGGCGGATGGAGCAGCAGGATGGATTCCAACCCATCCTTGCCCATGGCCCGCTTTCTGCTGGTGCTCAAGCCCCGGAAACC
>JBBASD010000198.1:0-4449 GCA_040399485.1 Cyanobium sp.
GCCTTTGCGCGGCTGCAGCTGGCCTACGCCACCCTCAGCGATCCGGCCCGCCGCCGGGCCTATGACCAGCAATTGGACTTGGTGGCCGCCCCTCCCTTGCCACCAGTTGTAGTACCAGAACCAGGGGCCCCACCGGGCCGCAGGGTTTCGGTGCGCCGTGCCCTCTCGGGCGGCGAATGGTTGGCCCTTTTGCTCTTGGGAGTGGCTTTAATCCTGAGCCTGGTGCTGGGTATTGGCGTGGCCTGGGCCCGGGGCCTGGCCCTGGTCACCCCGCCCAGTTGGTCTATCGCTGGGGTTGATGGGCCCCCAGAGCCACCGTTGGGGCCCGTGCTTGCCCAGACTGGCAAAGATGAGCCACCCATTAATGCTGATGCTCCCCTCTGAGCAGATGCCCCTCTACAACCACCCGCTGCCGTGCTTGGAAGAGTGGCTGCGCCAGATTGGCGCCCATCAGGACAGCGGGCGACCTTCCAGCTGGGATCTGCATCGTCCCCAATGGAGTGCCCGCATCGAGCTGGAGATGGAAGATCTGCGTGTGAGCTGGCAGCAGGACGGCCAAAGCAGGGTGCGCCATTTCCCCTATGGCCTTTCCCGCGCCGATGTCGAGGCGGCGATCCTGGCCGGGCCTTGAGGTGACTCGCGCTTTGGGGGCGTCAGAGTTGATCCAGGGCCCGGGCGATCGCCTGGAAGCACTGGTCCAACTGCTCGTCCGTGGTGGCAAGGGGTGGAAAGAGATACACCACCGATCCGAGGGGGCGTAAAAAGACTCCCTGCTGCTGCACCAGCTGCTGCAGGCGGCGGCCAGCCTGATTGAGATATCCGGGCGCTTCGACCGCCAGGTCAAAGGCGGCGGCGCAGCCGAGCTGGCGGGGACACCGCACCATGGGATGGGCGGCAAGGGCGACGAGGCCGGGCTTCATTCGCGCCTCCATGCCCTGGTAAATCTCCGGGCTGGCCTCCAGCAGGTCCAGGCTGGCCAGGGCCGCGGCACAGCCGAGGGGGTTGGCGGTGAAGCTGTGGCCATGGAAGAGGGTGAGGCTGGGATCGGTGCCGATGAAACCTTCGTAGAGCGCTTCACGGGCCAGGGTCACACCCAGCGGCAGGAAGCCCCCCGTGAGCCCCTTGGAGAGGGCCATGAGATCTGGTGTAAGGCCGGCTCGCTGGCAGGCGAACAGGGAGCCGCTGCGGCCGAAGCCCGTGAGCACTTCATCGGCAATCAAAAGGGCCCCCGCTTGGCGAGCCAACCGCTGCACCGCTTGCAGAAAGGCGGGGCGCACCATTGCCATGCCGCCCGCTCCCTGCAGCAGCGGTTCCAGGATCACCGCGGCGGTTGGGGTTTGCAAGAGGCGCTCGAGAACCACCAGGGCCTGGCCTTCCCGCTCTTGCACCGAGTCATCACCCCACCAGGTGGCTGGCCAGGGAGCGCGGGCCACATCAAAAAGCAGGGGTTCGAAGGGGGCAGTGAACAAGGAGCGCTCGCCGACGGCCATCGCCCCAAAGGTGTCGCCGTGATATGCCCCCGCAAAGGCGACCAGCTGGGAGCGGGGTTCGCCGCGGTTATGCCACCACTGCCAGGCGATCTTGAGGGCCACCTCAACGGCGGTGGAGCCATTGTCTGAAAAAAAGAGCCGATCAAGACCCGTGTGACTACAGAGACGTTCGGCGAGACGCTCCGCGCCGAGATGGCGAAAGTTGGCGAAAATCACCTGCTCCAAAACCATGGCCTGGGCGGCAATCGCGGCCGCAATCGAAGGCTCGGCGTGACCGTGCAGGGTCACCCACCAGCTGCTGATGGCGTCGATCAACGTGAAACCGTCCTCCAGATAGAGCAGGGATCCCCGGGCGGATACCACCCGCAGGGGTGGTTCAGCCGTTGCCACCTGGGTGAAGGGGTGCCAAAGGTGGGAATGCCAAAGAGAAGATGAAAATTCAGCCATGGCGAGCCAAAAAAAAAACCAGAAAGGAAAATCCTCGTCATGATTAAGTCACTTAGAGGCGTATGAACTTTCTCGCCCCCCCGTTAATGCTGTTATCCCCGCCCGTCTCACTAGCTTAATGAAATCTTCACGATCAGCTTACGTTTCGAAACGATTCACCTCGACTGTTTCAGCTTCCACTAACAATAACAATAACACGCAAACTAAGCGTAGCAAAGATATGTTTGCAGAGGGTCAATGGCAAATGATCAAGGCCATGCTTGAGCGCCATGGCTGGAGCCAATCTGAGCTGGAGATCATGCGAGAACAGCTCCGCCAAGGCTGGCCGCTTTCAATCGCTAAACAAAACGTCGCCTCCATAATCGGCTATTGCCCTATCAGTTCACGGGCCACGGCCTGAGGACTGGGCGCCTTAACGGCAACGACCGTGCTTTGCAGGACCGAAGTGGCCGCAGAGGAACCATCCCCGCAAGCTGCCTTCGAGATCGGTGAACACCACCAGGATGCCAGTGCAGACCAGGGCCACAGCCAGGCTCACCAGCAGGTGTCTTTTGGTCATGGTCGCAGGGTTTTTGGCAGGTCACTCTGCAGCCATTGCCGTTGCAATGCCGCCGCAGTTAGCGGTTCCAGCCGGGGGAGTTGGGCCAGTACGGGCACGCCCCCCAGGTCTACGAGAGTGCGGGGATTGTCAGGGTGGAGCGGTCCGTTCAGCACCAGTCCCAGCACGGGAATGGAACGGTGCCTCAGGGCTTCGAGAGTTAGCAATGTGTGGTTGAGGGTGCCGAGGCCACTGCGGGCCACCAGGACAACGGGCAAGCCCCAGCTGCGGATCTGGTCAATCTGCAACCAGTCCCGGCCCAGGGGAGTCATCACCCCGCCGGCCGTTTCCACCACCAAGGGCTCGTTACCAGCAGGCAACGTCAACCTCTGGGGGTCAATCAGCAGCTGTTCCTGTTCCGCCGCCCAATGGGGAGAGACCGGGGCCTGCAGCCGGTAACTCTCCTGCAGGATTCGCTCTGGCGGCAGGCTGAGCCTCTCCTGCACCCATTGGCTGTCACTGCCATCGGCTAGCCCGCTTTGAACCGGTTTCCAGTAGAGGGCTGCCAGTCCCTGGACCAGCAGCGCACTGACCACGGTCTTGCCCACATCGGTATCGGTGCCAGCGACGATCAGACGCATGGTTCCCTCTGGGCCAACAAGAGCAAGATTTCCCAATTTAGGCAGGCAGGGGATGGCCAATGGCTGCGCAAACGACGCCACTGGCCAGGCGATAGAGGGGGCTGACGACTGGTTCCAGCACCGATGGCTTTGAGCTGGCGCAGGCAGGCCAGGCCGTCCGGCAAGGCCTGGTTGAAGCGCAGCAGGGCCTGGCGATGGGGGCGCAGGCCCCTAGCGCCACTGGCGGCGAGCAAGGCGGTGGCTTCGGGCAGGGCCAGGGCGGTGCAGGGCACGACCGCCGCCGCCGCCGCCTGGCGCCACTGGCTAAAGCTGCCGGCGGTGGGCACGGCCAGCAACAGCCAGCCCCCCGGAACCAGCCGATCGCACCAACCCTCCAGCTGGCCCAGCGGATCGTCGAGCCAATGCAGGGCAAAGCTGGAAGCCAGCAATGCGGCCGGCGCCAACTCGATCGGCAGCCCGTCGTTGAGATCCCAGAGCCGCTGGGGCAGGGGAGCGGCGCTGAGCAGCAAGGGGTTGAGCGCCAGTAGCGAGGGGCAATGGTCGAGTTGCATCGGCGGCTGGTCCGCCAGGGCCGACCAGTGCCGCAACAGGGCGCGACTTAGCAAGCCGCTGCCGGCCCCCAGATCGGCCACCGGACCGGCGGGCAGGGGGAGATCCCGGCACCAGCGGGCCAGTCTCCAGGCCACGGCCTGCTGCAGCCTGGCCTGGCGGTCGTAATGCCCGGCCCGGCGGCTGAAACCGGCCCGCACCCTCTGGCTGAAATCGCTAGTCAGGATCGCTGCCGTCTTCAGGTCAGCCCATCCTGCAACCAGTCGAACACCAGGGGGATCAGGGCCGGGTCCGCCATGGCATGGCCGAGCCCTGACAGCAGCTTCACCTGGGCCTGGGGCAGCTCCTGGCGCAGCCGATCACGGGCGGCGGGATGGACGATTGGATCATCAGCCGCTTCCAGCAACAAGACGGGCACCTGGCGCGGAAAGCTGGCGGGCAGGGCCGTGAGCCTGCCGAGCAGCTCCAGGTCGCAGCGCAGCCGATCGCGGCCCGCGGCCCTAATCGGCTGGTCAGCAGGCCCGGGGGGGGTCTCGACGCCGAGCTCGACGCCGGCCCCAGCGTCCGGGCCCTGGACCTTGCGGAGAAAACGCTGCAGCAGTTGCTGGGCCCTGAGACTGTCCGTCAGCTCATCGCCGCTTTCCTGCAGTTCGGCGGCCATGCCGGCCAAGGCGATGCTCAGGGAGCGCCCCGCGGCACCCGGCGGCACGAAGCGGCCAAAGCTGGCCAACAACACCACGGCCTCACTGGCGGCCAGGACCTCAGGGGGCACCAGGTGCACCCC
>JBBASD010000199.1:0-4435 GCA_040399485.1 Cyanobium sp.
TCTCGCTTGGGGCTGGAGCTTGCCTTGATCCCGGTCTGGCACCAGAGACCCCTTCAACCAGCTGACGTCCGCGGTGAACCCAGCGATCCAATCGCTGCTCAAGCGGATCATCCCCCCAGGGGCGATCACGGGGCGGGAGAGGCCTCTGCCCCACTTGGAGATCCCGATCCAACTCCCGATCCAAACCCCTGTCGCGAGAAGTTCTTCTGACGTAGGCAGGGTCGGGATCAGGGGCAGATCCGAAGCGGGCGTAATCCATCAGTCCACATTAACCAGCCCAGACCTGCTCCCATGCCGGTTTCCCAAGGCGCACCAGGAGACCAAGGTCCAAACTGGCAAAAAGAAAGATAGAATCGCGAAGAAATTCGAAAAGAAATAGAGACTTTCTGAAGAGAACTAGCATTTGGAAGAAAGTCGGTATTTCCTCCAGTTGAAACCAAAACTGCGATATAATTTTAATAGATAATCTTTCACGTCGTGGCCTTGTCTTGCTTGACTTCGATGATGTCTTCGGTCAGTTCTTTGGCGGCAATTCATGCCCGCAGGGAGATCGCAGGGAAGTTGGGCGCCGAAGCCGACCTGGGCGATTCCTATTTTGATGAGCATGGTGTCTGGTTGCGCCAAGACAATGGCCATTGGCAGCTGATCGCCCCTGCGCTGACCTCCCTGGCGCTCGTTTGAAGCCCTGCCATGGCTACGGGCGCAATTGGTGATCGAGCTGGGGTTCAAACACCAACAGGCAGGTGCTGTCCCAGCGCCCTCCATGAAATGTCTCACAGCAAGGGCGGCAGGCCAGCCCCTTGCGCCTGCTTCGGTAGGGGGTCTTGAGGCCACAGAGAGGGCAACAGGCCAACCAGCGAGCACCCTGCACCGGCACTGGGAAGGAATGCCTCAGGCTCACTTTGAACTCGACTTGGGCCTGGTTGATCCGGGCCATGCACGCTTTGAAATGGGGGCCATGGGCTTCCCGCACTTCAAGGATTTGGTCGACCCAGGCATGGATCATCTCGTGGGCCAGGGTGCTCAAGGTGGCTGCCCTGGGCAGGGGCTCTAGCAGCGGTCGCGAAAGCACGATTTCGCGAAAGCTCAGTCCATTGGCTCGTCGTCCGCGTCGGTAGAGGCCCGCGGTACGGGTCAACCTGCCGCCACTCCAGCGCAGGTCTGCCACGGGCTTGCCAGCACGCACCAGGGCACCGTCGAAATGTTCGCGGTTCAGCCGGTGGAACAGGGGCAACAGGGGCTCCAGGGGCACGGGATCCGGTGCGCGGCACCGCTGCAAAGCAAGGCCAGTCTGGGCCGAGGGGCCAGGAAGGCGGGGTCGTCGGTCAGACTCAAGCCGCTGTACGCCAATGTTGAAGTCATGGATTGGGGACTGGCCAGGGACTACGGCTCCAAGGGCCTGTTAGCCGGCGCGGGAGCCCTCCTCCTTTACTGGACGATCTCGGCGGTGAAACTGGTGCTTAGCGCCCGTGGCATCAACCCCCTGATCAAACAGTTCTTTACCCAGGTGGCATCTGGTCAGATTGATGGGGCTTACCTGCTCACTACCAAGAACTATCGCTCCCACGTCAATCGGCAACAATTCATCCGATTCCTGGCGGGCCTCAAACTCAACAACTACCGCAATCTCAAATCTGGACGACCGCGTCTGCAAGAAGAGCAGGTGATCCTTACTGTCAAGCTCAAGGCAGATGGCAGCAAGGACGAGCTGCCCCTTGACTTCACCTTCGTCAAGGTGGAGGACGCTTGGCGTATTGACCGCATCCAAACCACTGCGGCCAGCTGAGTAGCTGCGGCCACTGTTGCCCCCTTCCGCCATTGAGTTGTGAGTGAATCAACACCATTGCCGCGAGGTCGGTCTGTTGAAGCAGCCTCTAAACGCTTGCTTCCAGAGCGGTTAGCCGAGTTGCGCAGGCTTCTACAGCAGGCAGCTCATGCCTACTACGTCAAGGACGCTCCGCTGATGGAGGACGTCGTTTATGACCAACTCTTCAGAGAGCTGCAGGAGCTTGAGCGCCGCTATCCCGAGCTGATCACCTCGGATAGCCCCACGCAGCGCGTCGGTGGCGAGCCTGTCGAAGGTTTCCAGAGCGTCGCCCACCGGTTGCCTCTTTACAGCCTTAAGAACGCTTTCAACTTGACGGAGCTTGAAGCCTGGTACGACCGCCTCATAAAGGTCCTTGACAGCGTCCCGACGGTTGAAGGACCTGCCTTGGCCATGGTGGGGGAACTCAAAATTGATGGCAATGCACTCGCATTGAGCTACGAGCACGGTCTTCTAGTACGGGCTGCCACCCGCGGCGACGGCGAGCGGGGCGAAGAGATCACCGCTAATGTCCGCACGATCGCATCGGTACCGCTGCGTTTGCGGTTGGAGCAGCCGCCCGCCTGGGTAGAGGTGCGTGGCGAGGCCCTGATCCCGGACGAGAGCTTCGCAGCGATCAACGCCGAACGACTGGCCCGTGGCGAGAGCCTGTTTGCCAACCCTCGGAACGCCTGTGCGGGCACCTTGCGCCAGCTCGATTCAAAGGTTGTGGCAGCAAGGCGGCTCAGCTTTTTTGCGTACACCCTCCATCTGCCCGATGATGGCCAAAGCAATCCGAGCAAACCAGCTACTCAGTGGTCATCTTTGGAATGGCTTGAGACAGCAGGCTTTCAGGTCAACCCCTACCGAGAGCGTTTCAGCGACCTGGCTGGAGTTAAATCTTTCTTCAGCCGTTGGGAGGAGGCCAGAAAGGCGCTGCCCTATGCAACTGATGGCGTTGTAGTTAAACTTGACAATCTCCAACTTCAAGAAATAGCCGGTTTTACGGATACCCATCCCCGTTGGGCCGTAGCCCTCAAGTACCCGGCAGAAGAGGCTCCGAGCCGCCTGCTTCGGATCATCTGCCAAGTCGGGCGAACGGGAGCTGTAACACCAGTTGCAGAGTTTGAACCAGTCCACCTCGCAGGCACAATCGTCAGCCGAGCCTCTCTCCACAACGCCAACCGAGTTGCTGAGCTCGACTTGCATGCGGGTGACAGCATCGTGGTTCGTAAAGCAGGTGAGATCATCCCGGAGGTTGTTGGGGTATTGACAGAGTTACGGCAATCAGATGCGATCAGCCTGGTCTTGCCTGACAGTTGCCCGGAGTGTGGCTCCCGACTGGTACGGGAGGAAGGTGAGACGGCCACTCGCTGCATCAACAGCAGTTGCCCGGCCATAATTTTGGCTTCGTTGTGCCACTGGGTCAGTAAGAAGGCCTTAGACGTCGATGGTCTAGGCACCAAGTCAATCGAGCAGATGGTCGAATGTGGACTTGTTAAATCTATCGCGGATTTATATCGTCTTGATGTTGCTGTGCTTGCTAGTCTAGAGCGTATGGGGGATAAGTCGGCCCTCAATATCGTCAACGAACTCTCCAGGTCAAAGACGAAGCCCTGGCATCGCAAGTTATATGGGTTTGGAATTGATCATATAGGTGAAGTCAATGCAAAAGCACTGGCTAAAGCCTATCCAAATGCAGAAGTGCTAAAGCAAATATCAATTCAGAATTCCGATAAGATAGGCGGGCTGGCAGGTTTTGGCCCTGAGATGAGCAGGTCTTTGCAACAATGGTTTTCCAATTCTGCAAACCAACACTTGATCGATGAATTGATGTCACTGGGTATAGAGATGGGAGGCAAAGATGAAGATCTTGACCGGCAACTTACATTGGCTCCCATCACACGAAGCAAACCTCTTGACGGTAAAAAGTTCGTTCTAACTGGAAAGCTTCCATCTCTTTCTCGCGCAGAAGCCCAGTCTTTGATAGAAGCGGCTGGTGGTAAAGTTATTGACAGCGTAAGCAAGCAGACAGACTATGTTGTGTCCGGAGAAAAAGCTGGAACTAAGCTGGACAAAGCTCTCGCGCTAGGAGTAGCAGTGCTTAGCGAGACTGATTTACTCAAACTGTTGAATACCTAGATTCACCGCAGGTTGTGTGGCAGACAAGATGGGTTGAATCCAAGGACTAACTTAGTGATTTTCCTGAGATCGCGAACCGTACAAATTCGTCTTGGGTAGAAGTAACTTCTTTTATGCAGATTGATTTTTGGTCCGACTCAGGGTCTGGGATATAAATCTTGAATATTACCAGGCCAGGATCTCGATGGGTCTTCATAAAGTCTGTGGCTTCTAGGTTGAAGACTCTCAAGGAGACAGGTCTTGTTTTGCCGATAACAACGTAGGACTTAATGGCTGCAAGCTTTTCTCCCCATGTTTTTAGGCCACAAACATCAGTATCGTAAATGATTGACCCTTCGTTGAAATCAAAGTTTCCACTCTGTACCCATTCCTTCCATCGGCCGGCAACTTGCCTATTGGTAACTTTTTGTTTTTGCGAAAACTTTAAGCCAAGTGCTGTATTGAAATGGGGGGGAAGACACAAATGCCAACTTGAAGGAGTTGGGGCAG
>JBBASD010000200.1:0-4378 GCA_040399485.1 Cyanobium sp.
GCTGCACGTAGGCCAAGGAGGACCCAGGGCAGATGGTCCAGCCAGCCCTTTCCCTCACAGCGGGCCCGGATGGCGTCCTTGAGCTGGCGGTGGAACCGCTCCACCATGCCGTTGCTCTGGGGGTGGTAGGCGGTGGTGGTCACGTGCTTCGCCCCCAAGGACTTGCAGAGGTCTCGCCACGTGCTACCGGTGAACTGTGTGCCCCGGTCTGATGTGATGATGTTGGGCACGCCATACCGGGCCACCCAGGTGGCCACAAACGTGTCAGCACACGTCTGGGCTGAAATGTCCTTGAGGGGGACCACCTCTGGCCAGCGGGTTGACCGGTCCACCATGGTGAAGAGGTAGGTGTGGCCTTGCCCAGAGGGCGGTAGAGGACCCACCAGGTCCACGTGCACGTGGGAGAACCGGCGTGCTGGCACCGGAATGGCTTCCACGGGGGTGTGCTCCTGCTGGGTGACTTTGCCCCGGGCACAGGGCTGGCAGTCACGGCACCAGGTGGCCACGTCAGCTGCACAACCAGGCCACACGTAGCGGCTAGTAACCATCCGGCGTGTAGCACGTATACCCGGGTGGGCAAGGCCATGCACGCTGTTGAAAACGGCTCGGCGCCACGTGACCGGAATTATGGGGCGCAGCACGCCAGAAGACAGGTCACAGAGCAGCTCCTGGTCCCCAATGGAGACAGGCTGCACGTTGAGGCGGGCCAGGGCCTGCTGGGTCTCGTCACAGCCCGGCTGGGCTCGTGCCAGCTCCACCAGCTCCACGTGGCCCCCTTCCACCGGGACCACCGCTGCTGCCGGCCTGGAGAGGGCGTCTGCCACCACGTTTTCCTTGCCGGCCACGTGCCGGATGTCCGAGGTATACTCGGCCACGTAGGCCAGCTGGCGCTGCTGCCGGGCAGACCACATGTCCGACACCCGGTGGAGGGCACCGGTGAGCGGCTTGTGGTCTGTGTAGAGCACGAAAGGGCGGCCCTCTAGGTTCCACCTGAAGTGGCGGATCCCCAGGTAGGCGGCCAGCAGCTCCCTGTCGAAGGCAGAGTAGTTCAGCTGGGCCTGGTCCAACTTCTGGGAGAAGAAACTGAGCGGCTGGAGGCCCCTGCTGGCCGTCTGCTGTTGAAGCACGGCCCCCACGTGGGTCCCAGAGGCGTCCACCGCTAAGATGAGCTCAGCAGTTGGGTCCGGGTGGGCCAACTGGGCAGCGGAGGCCAAGGCGGCCTTGCTGGCCGTGAAAGCGGCCTGCATATCAGCCGACCACACCAGCTTGGCCTTCTGGCCACCACGTAGTGCGTCGGTCAGCGGCTTGAGGATCTGGGCAGCACCACGCACAAAACGGCGGTAGAAGTTTACCATGCCCAGGTACGTCTGCAGATGCTGGACGGTGGTGGGGGCCGGAAACTTCTCGATGGCGGCCACCTTCTCAGGAAGCGGCCGGATGCCAGTGGCCGAGACGTGGTGGCCCAGATAATCCACATGGGACTGGCCCAGGGCACACTTTTCCCCGTTGAGGACCAGCCCGTGCTGCTGCAGGAGGGAGAGGACCTCCCGAAGGTGTTGCGCGTGCTCTGCGTGGGAAGGGCTGGCCACCAGCACGTCATCCAGGTAGCAGAACACAAAGGACAAGCCGGCTAGGATCTCGTCCATGAGCCGCTGGAAGGTTTGGCCCGCATTGCGTAGACCAAATGGCATCCGGAGGAACTCAAAGAGCCCAAAAGGCGTCACGATGGCCGTCTTTGGCACGTCTTGTGGCCGGACAGGGACCTGGTGGTAGCCCTTGCGCAGATCCAGCTTGGAGAAGACGGTGCAGCCAGCCAGCTGGGCGGAGAGGTCAGCCATGTTGGGGCAGGTATACCGGTCTGGCTTGGTCTGCAGATTGAGTCGCCGAAAGTCCCCACAGGGGCGCCACGTACCATCCGGCTTCTTGACTAGATGGAGCGGCGAGGCCCAGTGGGACTTGGACCGGCGGATAATCCCTTGCTTCTCGAGCTCTGCGAAATCCGCACGTGCCGCTGCAAGGCGGCTGGGGTCCAACCGGCGGTACTTGCCCGCCACTGCGTGCCCCTCCGTCTCGATGATGTGCTCCACGTGGTGCTTGACGGGGGGAAGGACCTTGCTGGGGTTGAGGACCTCGGGGAAACTGGCCAGGAGGGCCCTGTAATCCGGGAGGATAGAGGCGGCTGTGGCCGCTGGAACCCGCTGGCTCGCAGCCGCAGGTGGCTGTCCAGACAGTGGCCGCAGGTGGCTGACCTGCTGACTCTCCTGCTGGCTCGCAGCCGCAGGTGGCTGTTCAGACAGTGGCCGCAGGTGGCTGACCTGCTGGCTCTGCTGAATGCTGGCTGGTTTGATCCCGACGGCGGCAAAAGTGCTGCCCGGAGGGGGTGACACCAGCTGGATGGTCCAGCGCTGCTGCGTGTGCTCCACCCGGCTGCGGGCCAGGTCCACCATCAGACGGAAGTGGACCAAGAAATCCCCCCCTATGATGGGGAAAGAAACCGCTGCCAAGAGAAAATGCCAGGTAAAAGGGCGGCCACCGGCATGGATTGTCCGGCGGCGCCAGCCCCAGCAGGCGATGGGCGAGCGGTCGGCGGCCACAATGCTGGGCCCAGTGGGCAGTGAGCTGGACTTGTGAGGGATGATGGAGTAAACAGAGCCTGTATCCACGAGAAACTTGTCCCTGGTAGAGGTGTCCACCATCAGCCCGAGGCGGCCAGGCTGGCCAAAGGAGACGGCGGCCATAACCGCCTCCCGGCCGCCTAGTTTTCCGAAGTGAAGGCACAGTTCTCCTTGTCGGCGCAGCTGTGAGCCTTCTCACCATACTGCAGGTGTTTCCAGCAGACCATCTTGGACTTCTGGCCGCCTTTGCGGGCCGGAGGTTTCTTGGTCCACTTCTTCTCCTGCTGCGGCTTCTTGCGGAGGCTGAGAGCGGCCACCGTGTCCTCCAGCTCGTCCACAGGGCCATCTCCTGGTGTGGGAGGCGGGCACGTGCTCAGGGAGGCTAGCACGCTGCTCCTATGTGCGTTGCGTGACTGCCAGATGTTGTCGGCCAGCTTGGCCAACTCCTCGCACGTTAGCAGCTCAGCCTGAGCCTGCACGTGGTCCCTCATGTCCCCAGGGAGGCGGGCCAGGAACACTGACTTGAAAAGGATGCCGGGCAGCTCCGAGGCGGGCAACAGGGCCCGCATGGAGTCCATCAGCTGGGACGGCTTCAGGTCACCCAGCTCCCGCATGTGGAGGAGTCGGCTAGCATTTTCCCACACGTCCGGCTCGTAGATCTCGGCCAGGCGGGCCTTGAGGGCCTCGTAGGGGGCCTGGAGCCTCTCGGGGTTGTCCACAACGGCCTTGGTGCGGCCGAGGGTGTCGTTGTCGAGGGCCGGCAGGACCAGGTTGAACTTCATCCTGCTGTCCACGATGTTATACTGCTGAAACGTGGCCTCAGCAAGGGAGAACCACGTTTTTACGTTGTTGGTCCACAGCGGCTTGAGGTTGACCCGGTGGGGCTGCGGCACGGGGGCCGCGGGCTGCTGCTGTTGCCCATAGGGTTGCCACCAAGGCGGGCACCGCCACTGAGGAGCCGGCTGGCCATTAAACTGCATGAACGGCTGCTGCTGCTGCTGCGGCCCAATGAGGGGCTCGTCATCCCAGTCATCTGCACCAGGAGGGAGCGGCTGCTGCACGTGATCACCGTTGTGGGCCATGGCTGCGTGTAGTAACAGGGGTCACCACTGTAAAAGTCTCAAACACGGAATAATAAATGCACGTGTTAACAGTAAGAGGACTTCTATATTAATGAATATAAGAACTCGCGGATTTACAGTTAAAACTATTGGGCGATTTCTTGCACGTACAGGGCGATTTCTTGGCACGTTACAGGGCTCCCCTCCAGATGCACGTGCGGGCACGTGCTTCTTCTTAGAGAGGCCGAGTGTCCCCAGGAGGCTTGAGGCGGGGGCGGCCACGTTGAGGAGGAAGGGCCGGTGTGAGGGCCGTCGGCCCAGTGTGAGGCTTCACCCGGTCCATGGACACCCAGTCCTGCCGCGTGCCCACCTGGAGTAGGAGGGCCTTGGCCTTCTGCTGCAGGACTCTGTAGGGGCCACTGTACTTGGCGGCCAGAGGGCCCCCGGAGGGCCCGTTGCGGACGTAAACGTGCTCGAAGGTAGGGCGCTCTGGCTGTGCTCGTACCACGTCAGCCCACGTGCGGGCGGTGCTGGGGATGGAGGGGGCCGAAGAGCTGCACGTAGGCGGTTGCTGAGCCTGGGAGGGTAAAATGAGGGGCTCGCCGAAGGTCACCTCAGCTGAGGAGATGTTGGCCTCCTCCTTGGGAGCTGCACGTAGGCCAAGGAGGACCCAGGGCAGATGGTCCAGCCAGCCCTTTCCCT
>JBBASD010000201.1:0-4351 GCA_040399485.1 Cyanobium sp.
GCGGCATGAGAAGCGCCTTGCGCAGCGGTTCCAGCTGGTAGGCCTTCACATCGATGCCGGCCCGGTAGGGGGCCTGGAACAGTTCGGCGTCGGTGGCGGTGACGCAGTTCCAACGCAGGGTGTTGAGGTAGGCCGAAAACTGCCGGGGCTGATCAAAGCCCCGCTGGGCCACAGCCTCCCAGCTGCTCTCCCCCAGCACCTCGAAATCGATCTCCCGCTCCCGGAACACCGTGAGCCGCGACCCGATGGCGTCGTCCTCCATGCAGGCCAGCGCCACCACCGTGTCGGCGCCTGGATCTAGGGGGGCTTGCACGTCCTCCACCAAGTAGCGGCGCGAGCGGCAACGCACCACGGCACCTGGCTTGAGCTTCTGACGTGTCCGGGAAGGCGTGGCGGTCATCGCCTCGGCCGGGCCTGGAGGGGGAGGTCGAAGCGCTTCAGGGTCGTAATTACGGCCGATCCGAGCAAGGCGACTGCCTTCGACTCCGGCCATCATGCACCCAGGTCGACATCTATGCAGAAAATGCATAGAAACACCGCTAATCCATGCGTGGCTGGCCCTATCCAAGTCGTGTCCTGAACAGTCACGTGATTCCTCTCCTTTGTGGCGCTTCACGGCAGTACCTAACCGTTCCCGCTCGGCAGGGTTGAGGTCGGTCATGGTGGCCCCAGCGGCTGGCAGGCCCGACCATCACCGGCGAGATCACCACCGCCGTGGGCACCCGCTGCTGCAGGGGCTGTCCTCGACATCGGCCGCCGCGAAGCTGCGTTCCGCGCCGGGCAGCAGGGCTGGGGTAAGGAATTCGCGACTGTCCCGTCCGGTGGGCTCTGGCATCGGTGGCTCCGGATCCCGGTGCAGGCAGGGTCACGGTAGCCAGGGGGCCTGGGCTGGCCCCAGGGCAACGCCAGTGCAGCTGCCCTGCCTTTTCATCCTCTGGCGGATTGTCCTTGCTGGATCGGATCTGGTCTGGGCCTTGCTTCGTGCGCCGCAGGCAGCGTGGCGGCAGAAATGTGGTGCAGGTAAGCAGCAATGCGTGCGAGCTGGACGCGCTGCGTGACCGCATTCGCTCCCAGAGCAGGGCCGTGGCTGAGCACATCGCGGCGGATCCAGAAGCGCAGGCCTTCCTTGATGACTGGGCCATGCCAGAGCCCCTCAGCCCTTAACCACGGACGTGGATCTGACTCCTGGACAAGATTCCGGATTTGACGGGGGAGCTCCAGCCCAGCGCCAGCAACGGTTGCAAGAAGGTGAGCTATCTCCTGCCTCAGCATCTGTCCTGCGTTACCAAGACCCGGATTCGCGGCTGGCGCAATAGCGGCCGAGCAGGAACTCCACCACGTAGGTGGGGACTGGGTATTGGCGGGAGTATTTGCGCACCAGGTCCTTGCGGACCAGGAAGCCAGCAAAGGCCTTGGCACCGAGTTGATCGAGATGGTCCATCTCGCTGGTGGCAGCTGGTGTGGTGGTCATGGCAACACCTCCAGCTGAAGCAGCTGGGCGGCCTGATTCAGTCGACGGTCGTAGCAGGCGAAGAGAACGGTCTGTTCAGCGTTGATATGGAGTTCATGGGCCGCGGCGAGCTGCACGCTGTCGTATCCGCGAAGGGCAAAGACGTCAGCAAAGCGCCCAGCCGTTTCCACCAATGGCTGGCTGACTTCAACAATGGTGAAGGTCTTCCAGGATTGGATCAGGTGCTGCCGAGCCTGTTCGACATCTTCGTTGCAGACCGGGTCTTCGCGCTGGAGGCGAGCCAGGGCAGCCATTGTTTCGGCCCAGCTGATCCGGCAGACCCCGATGGCATCAACAGTGGTGCTGATCTGCCGCATCTGATCTGATTGGGCTTCGTCAACCAGCAACTTCATCAGGGCGCTGGTGTCACAAAAAAGGATCACCAGCTCAACCCCGATCCTCAATCACGATGTCGCTAAGCAACTTGCCTTGCCCCCGCAACTTCACGGGAGGGGGCAAGTTGGGCTTTTGACCGTTCCAGCTGATCAGACCCGCATCAATCGCTTTTTGCAGCGGGCTGCTTATCTCTGAGTCCGCAGGCTTCACAGCGGTAATGCGGGCGATCGGCTTGCGGTGGGAGGTGACCTCCACCACCTCACCGGCCTGCACGCGGCCGAGCCATTGGGAGAGGTGGGTCTTGAGATCCCGCACGGAAACCTGGCTTGCGACTACTTCAGACATGCCTGACTCCGCCGATGCGACCACACTAGGTCCGATTTCGGCGCTCATGCCTCTCCTCCCACCACGTGTGCGGCGCTGGGCGATCACCCGGCCATCAGGGCTCAACAGCACCGCCACCACCGCTGCACCTTCCAGCTCGTCATCTTCCACCAGCAGGCGGGCACCGCCATCGTCGATGGCTTTGGCTGTGGTGGCCACCGTTGGGCCACCAGCGGCTTCGCGGCGCAGGTCGGCTGTCATGCCGGCCGTGCCGCCGCTCACCTCCAGGTTGCAGCGCAGGCCTTCCAGCTGATCTCAGTGATGGCCGCTGCAGGGGTGCTTTGCTCCGCCAGAGACCACAAGGACCTTGGTGCGCAGGAAGCGGGCGTTGCTGTACTCGGTTTGGTTCACGAACAAGGTGTAGGGCTCATCCCCATCCGGCCCGGACACTTCTGCCCTGACACTTGAGGACATGGAATCAGAGGACTATGAGTCAAACCAAGGAAGTGTCAGGCCAAAGGCATCGATTTGATCCATCACGATTTTGTTGAGAACACGGCCTAGAACGACCTGTGGTTCATCAGCACGAATTGGGACGACCGAATGTTGGATGGTCTTCGATTGATTCGACCCCTTGACGATTTTGCGCCTGATCAGGGAGTTTCCTGCTTCCAGTCCACAAACATAGGCTCTTTCCTGACAAAGACCTTTGGCACCATGCTCTTTGTCGCCCATCCGCACCCAGTCACCAGCGCAGACGATCGTCTCTACTGAGGTTTCCAAGGGTGGGCGCTTGCTAAAACTGCCGGGAGAGAAGTGAGACACAGAACCGGGATAACGCCTTACCTCGTAATCAACTACCTTTGCATTCCTAAATTCAGGGTGAGCAATTGGAAGCAAGTCATGCATAAGTCGATCAATAATCTCTTGATCATTCATCTCTGCAATGGCAGATGCGTTGTAAAAGTCGCTTGCAATCACGGAACCCTGCGGCTGGTCATGACCCCATAGCGCCCGCTCCGATTCTTTTTGCAGTTGGTCAAGCATGAAAAAGGTGCCTCCAGCGCCCTTCAGCGATTCGAAGCGAGAGAAAACATTGGCTGGATAAGCGATTGGAACATAGCGATCCAGCCACAAACGTGTTGAAACGACATCGATCGAACCGAGAGAAGCAGCGGCAACAAGCTCTGGCGCTGCCTTGCTGCATTCTGGAGATTGAGACATCAGGGATTTTAGTCCTTTAGCACCCACCGCTAAAACCACAGCATCGACGTCATCAATCACCTTGACTTCTTTTGTTTGTACACTCTGAATCTCAACCGAGCTTAGGCGTTGCGTCTCAGATGAAACATTCAACCGTGTCACGAAGGTTCCCCCCAGGACGCGCAGATGATGGCGAGACATCAGCCTTTGGGCGAGTGGCTCAAATAGTTGTTCGGCAATACTTTTTGAATTAATCCAACGAACATCAAACGAGTCTTGATGGGCCAGGGCATAGTAATAGAGGAGCTCCATGGTGACAGCGGCCGAAACTTCTTCGGGAGGCTTGAACAAGCCAACCAGCAAGATCGGTCGCAAGAATTCATTAATGAGTCGATTGCTGATGCCAAGTTTTATAAACAGTGATTGTGCACTAAGATTGTCGTATTTCTGGAAAACCTTGTCGCTGCGATAGAGGTCCAGCATGGCATAGAGAAGTCCTGCGATGCTGAGTCGATCTTGAATCGGAAGTCGCTTGAAGTTATTGATTGTTGCAATCGCTTGGCCTAGGGGGCTTGGCCATTGGGGTGATTCTCCAAAAACAGGAGCTGTCGCTTCCAATCCATCGGGTGACCAAAAAGCACTGGTTGTGAAGTCAGTGAAGATATTGCCTATTTCGAGCTCTTCTGTGAGGGCATTGATGTTTGGATAGTCCTTCCAAAAGCCCCTGGTTCCAGCTTCAAAGGGTTTACCGCTTTTGGTTGTGATTGGTTGACTGCCGGTTGGATCGAGCATCCCATCGATCAAGGTCACGTCAACGCCGGCTTCGCAGAGTGACTTTGCGGCACCCCAGCCAGCCCATCCGCCTCCGATGACGACCACATGGGATTGTTTTCTGTCGGGCATGGTGTCTTCAGGCATGGCTTGTTCTAGCTGGCAGCGGCGCAGCGCGCGGCTTCTGCCAGGCTTCTGGTGAGGCCC
>JBBASD010000202.1:0-4297 GCA_040399485.1 Cyanobium sp.
TATGACGGTCTGGCCGTGGGCATGGCGGATTTGATGAATGCACGTCAGAAGGATCCCAACGGTCGCTTCCACCTGTTGCTACTAACCGATGGCAAACGCACCCAGGGATTGGACTTTGGCAATATGCGTGACGTCATTGATAAGAGCGGCATCGTGATCACCCCGATTGCCTATGGAGAGGTAAATCAACATGAGCTCAAGTCCATCGCCGACCTGCGCGAAAGCCTGGTTTATCAAGGGACGCCGGCTTTGGTTATGCCCCTGATGAAGGACCTATTCCAAACCAATCTCTAAATCCACTTCATCGCCCTTTCCGATGCGCTATTCAGCCTTTAGTTTGTTTCCTGCTCCCTTGAGCCCCTTCTCTATGGCGGTGCTTGGCGCCTGTTGGATCACCCAGCTGGGTCTGGCCTCACTCTTGAGCCAACTGGCGCCAATCCCCGTGCAGCCCTTACTGGTGGATCGCAGCTTCTGCAGCGAACAGCAGCAGCAACATCTGGTTGACCGCTATCGCCAATTGTTGCTCAAAGATCAGCTCTCCCAGCAACGCCTCTCACCCGTGATTGAAGCGAACGTCTTGGGAGTGCGCATGAACTCCAAGGCGCCATCGCTTGAGCAATTCACCAGGCTCGCCAGCGTTGGCGAGGGTGATGGCCGGCAGATGGCTGCCCTGCGGCGTCAGTATCCCAAGGCGTTGGTGCTGAGTTGTGAGCAGCCCTGAATGGCAGGCGCGGCCACCCGGTAGCCAATCCCGGACCAGACTTTGGACTGAGGAGGAGACAAACAGGATTGGCGGCAGACAACGCGCCAGTGGCAACCACGCCAAGCTGGAATGCTGAAAGGCCTTTGGTCACACACGAACGTCATGGCTGCTGATGGTGATCAAAAGGTTGGCGACAACGCGGCTCCGGGCCCGCCGCGGCACGTGCTGCTCACCGGTGGCAGCTCGGGCATCGGTTTGCAGGCCGCCATGCGGTTGTTGGCGGCGGGCCATCACCTCACCGTGCCCTGCCGCGATGCCGCCAGCGCCGAACGCCTCGGCCAGGTGCTGGCGCCACAGGCGGAGCAACCCCCGGCGGACAGCCCCCTGATGGACCAACCCCCGGGGGGCAGGCTGGCGACGCCGATCTGCGACCTGGCTGATCTCGCCAGCGTCGAGCGCTGCGCAGCAGACCTGCTGACGACTGGGGAGCCGATCGACAGCCTGGTGCTCAACGCCGGCCTGCAGTACAGCGGCGCCAGCGAACCGCGCTGGTCGGTGCAAGGTTTTGAGCTCACGATCGCCGTCAACCACCTGGCCCATCAGGCCCTGCTGCAGCGCCTGTTGCCCCTGCTGCTGCGGAGCAAAGCGCCGCGGCTGGTGGTCACCGGCTCGGAGGTGCATGACCCCAGCAGCGCCGGCGGCAAGGTGGGGCAACCCGCTGGGCTGAGCGATCTGGCCGGTCTGCGCCAGGGCCCCGGCGCGGCGATGCTCGATGGCGGTGTGTTCAATGCCGAGAAGGCCTACAAGGACAGCAAGCTCTGCAATCTGCTGATGGCGCGAGAAGTGGAGCGCCAACTGCGGCAGCAGGGCCAGACCCTGCCGGTGCTGGCCTGGAGCCCGGGGCTGGTGATCCCCCGCGGCAGCGGCGGCTTCTTCCGCTATAGCCGCAGCCAGAACCCTTTCGGGCAGACCCTGTTTGCGTTGGTCGCCCGCGACCTGCTGCGGCTGACCGAAACGCCCCAGCGGGCCGGCGCTCTGCTGGCGGGCCTGGCCACCTCCTCACCAGCGGCTCCCGTTGGCTTCCAGTACTGGAGCAACCGGGTGCTGGGCCCGGGCCGGCTGCGCTTTGAAGTCTGCGAGCCCAGCCTGGAGGCCCGCAACGATGAACTGGCCGGCGAGCTCTGGACCCTGACCGCCGAGGCTGCCGCGAAGGCAAGATCTCAGCCCGGTTCCGTATAGGAAAAGAGCGGCACGTCCTTGGCCAGCAGGTGCGCTGCTTCGTACTGGATACCGATGTCGGCGGTTGTATGAATCATGGCCATGGTGCAGCAGCCATCAGCCCTCCTAAGGGTAAAATGGCAGAGGTATTTCAAGCAACATTAAAATATGTCACAATATTGTTTCATTGCGAAAACTGCCTCTAATCTCCGCATGTCCACAAATCAATTAGTGTCTTGATCATGCCGAATTTAACGCATGTAGCTATCAAGTGTATTCTTATCCCAGGTCTTTTGTTTGGGCAACAAGTCCAAGCGGCCCTGATTACGAATCCCGACGATCCTCGCAATTGGCAAGGAGCATCTGTTGGAACATTTGCAAACTTTTTTTATGGATCAAATACACTGGCAAACCGGCAACTAGTCGTCGATAATAAATTGCTTGATGACGGAATTTTTGACCCCACTGGATACACACCTGCTTCCCTAATACTGGGGGGCGCAAACCCTGGACGCTCTTTGGATCTTACTGGAACTGGAAACTACGATTACGTTACGCCTGAAGGGGATGTTACCACCGCTGCTGGCGCCATTGACGACAAATGGTTCCAGACCGGAAGCCTGCCGGGAGAAACGATTTTCGATCTTGGCTTCCAGGCTACCAAAGCGGCCATATTCAATACAATTGACCATGGTCCGCTGCCACAAGAGGCTATTGAGTCCACGATATATCTCAGCAACGATAAGCTGACTTGGACGCAGGCCGTCACTGAGAGGGTTTGGCTTGAAGGCTTCCAACCAAACCTTGGAATCTTGTGGGACGGTTTCTCCTATGTAGTTGGCACAGGCACCAGCGATACCTTTAGATACGCTTCCGTGACTTGGGGCGGGCCAGGGGCTCTGCAAAGTGATGGTGACAACGAAATAAATGGCATTCTAGGAACTAAAGCAGACTTAACACCGTATGCTCCAGGTACGGCTGTTCCAGGTCCCTTGCCACTATTGGGCGTCGGAGCAGCCTTTGGCTACAGCCGTAGGCTGCGTAAACGAATCAATACCAGCAAAAACCTGAAGTGATCAGCGGCATCGGTTGAGTTATATCGGCTGGCCATTCTCTGAATCGCCCCGCCATAATGGCAGAGCATTTTGATGCTTTGCCAGCTTCCATACTTTATCTGGCGAAATACATCTGGTGCAAAACGCCAGTGCCAGCTCCTTCACCACAGCCTAGGTGCGCATCAATATCATCGGCCAGCGTGATCTGGCCGCCCATCGCCCCAGGGCGCCGCCAACGCTTGGGCTGGAGCCTGCCAGGCCACCAGCCGCGCAATCGGCACGCCCGAGCGGGCGATCACCTCCTCCAGCCCTTGCTCCACCGCCTGCAGCAGCTGGGAGAGTTGGGTTTTGGCCTGGTGAACGTTCACAAGCTGTTGGCTGGTCGGGGGTGGTCGGCCAGGGGTTGGCTGGCCAGGGATTTCTTCGTGCTGGCCATCGAGCATCCCATTGAACTAAGTCTTAGTTTAGTCCTTTAATACAACCATTGTTGGGCGGCATTGGGCCCTCCAGAATGGTTAACAGCGCCTGGCCGCACTCCACCAACACGCTCTTGAAACGCCCCTCCCACAGCACCCTCTGGCAGCGCTGTCGGTGCTTGTGCCAGCCGCTGAACCAGTGTCCCGATCCTGGCAACCCCACCAGAGACGTTGAGATGGGCAAGGACCTCACCGCCTACGAGAGGCCCCGCTGCGCTGCCAGTAAGGGCGACTTCAGGCTGACAGTACCTACCGCAGCCCAGCCCACATCAATCTGGGTAGTGTAGTCGCAGTTGCAGTGGCGACCAGGCCAAAAGCAGTCGCAAGCCAAGTGTCTGTAAGCGATCTCAAGATCCACCTCTTCGAATGGCTTGGCCGGGTGCAGGCCGGCGAGTTGGTAGAGGTCACCTCCCACCGCAAGCCCATTCCCCCCATCACGGCCTTGAAGAAACAGGATTCAGCCTCCAGCAATCCGCTGCAGAAGGCTATCGATGCCGGAGTCGTCAGCTGGAACGGCCAGCAGCCTGTCTTGGCCCCACCGGTGAAGCTCAACGATGGCGGCCCCCTGATCAGCGACATCGTGATCGAGGATCGGGGCCAGAGAGCGTGATCCTTTGTTGCGATACCTCCGCTCGTGATCGGGCACCTGGCCAAGGGCCGCTCTGCCTTCAGCACAGGCAAGTGGCGCGACTTCCTGATCCGCTCGATAGATCTGAAGCCAACCAGCCACCCGGAGCGCGCAAGCGGTGATCACCACCATCTCCCCCCGCTGGAACGACCGGCCACCGCCTTGAATCAAGGAACATTGCGGCCAGATTTCGCAAACCCAGCCACCCCTGGTATTG
>JBBASD010000203.1:0-4292 GCA_040399485.1 Cyanobium sp.
GGCTACTGCTGGAGCGAGGTGTATCGCCGCCACCTCCAGCTCGTGGCCGATCTCACCGGGGTGGCTTTGGAAAACGAGATTCTCCAAGAGGACAGGCGCCGCCACGAAAGCCTGGATCGCCAGTTGAGCATCGGCGCGGAGATCCAGGCCCAGTTGCTGCCGGACCGCTGCCCCGTGATCGAGGGCGTTGATCTGGCGGCCCGTTGTCGACCCGCTTTCCAGGTGGGTGGCGATTACTACGACTTCATCCCTGCTCGACCCGAGTCCACCGGCAACCAGCGGGAACGGGAATGTTGGGGTCTGGTGATGGGGGATGTGATGGGCAAGGGGGTGCCGGCGGGCCTGCTGATGACCTTGTTGCGGGGGATGCTGCGGGCCGAGGTGAGCCGAGGACTGGCCCCAGATCGCATCCTTGCTGACTTGAATCGATTGGCCCAGGACGATTTGGCCCATTCCCATCGCTTCGTCAGCCTCTTTTATTCTGATTACGATCCGTCCAGCCGCCGCTTGCGTTATGCCAATGCGGCCCACAATCCACCCCTACTTTGGCGTCGTCAGACAGCCCAGGTGGAGAGACTGGATGCACCGGGAATGTTGATCGGGCTGCAGAGCGAGACCAGCTATGGCTGCGGCCAGACCCGCCTGGAACCCGGCGACGTTGTTCTGTACTACACCGATGGCGTTACGGAAGCCACGGGCTTCAGTGGCGGTCGGTTTGATGAGGATCGGCTGCTGCGGGCCTTTCAGGTCAGTTGTGGCCGCGGCATTGGCGCCCAGGAGATCCTCGATCAACTTTTTGGTCGTTTGGACCGGTTTGTGGGGGCGGATCGCGCCCTCGATGACGATGCCTCGATCGTGGTGTTCAAACTGCGGGAAGAAGTGATGCTGCCTTCCCTGCCGGGGCCTGACGCCAAGCCCCTGTTACGGGTGCCAAGCTGAACCCCCCCCTAAGCCTTGCCATGGCGGCCGATGCTTCGATCCGTTCCCATGCCTCCGGCGTCACGGGTGGGACGGCGGCCGGCTGGAGCGACCGCTTTGAGCAGGGACTCCATCCCGCCATCGAGCGGTTCAATGCCTCGATTGGCTTCGACATGGCCCTGCTCCAGGAGGACCTGGACGGCTCCATCGCCCATGCCCGCATGCTTGGCAACAACTGCGTGATCACTGCGGAGGAGGCCGGCCGCCTCATCGATGGTCTGGAGGCCATCCGGGCCGAGGCGGCCACCGGAGACTTCCGACCCGGTCTTGAGGCTGAGGATGTCCACTTCGCGGTGGAGCGGCGCCTCATCGAACATCTGGGGGACCTCGGTAAGAAGCTGCATACCGGTCGCAGCCGCAATGATCAGGTGGGCACTGATGTGCGTCTCTGGCTGCGGCGCCGCAGTGACGAAGTGGACAAAGCCCTGGTGCGCCTGCAGCGGGCCTTGCTGGCCCAGGCCGAGGCCCACGCCGACACCTTGATTCCCGGTTACACCCACCTGCAACGAGCCCAGCCCATTTGCCTGGCCCACCATCTGCTCGCCTACGTGGAAATGGCCGAACGGGACCGCCAACGCCTGGCGGATGGACGCCGCCGTCTCAATGTCTGTCCCCTGGGGGCCGCGGCCCTCGCCGGTACACCGGTGCCGATCGATCGCCATGCCACCGCGGCCGAATTGGGGTTTGGGGCGATCTATGCCAACAGTCTTGATGCCGTCAGCGATCGGGATTTTGCGGTGGAATTCATGGCCACCGCCAGCTTGGTGATGGTGCACCTCAGCCGTCTCAGTGAGGAGGTGATTCTTTGGGCCAGTGAGGAGTTTGGCTTCGTCAGCCTCACGGACCGCTGCGCCACCGGCAGCAGTCTGATGCCCCAGAAAAAAAATCCCGATGTGCCCGAACTGGTGCGGGGCAAGAGCGGCCGAATTTTCGGCCATCTGATGGGGCTGCTGACCATGATCAAGGGTTTGCCCCTGGCCTACAACAAGGATTTTCAAGAAGACAAGGAGGCGCTTTTTGATGGCGTCAGCACCACCTTGGCCAGCCTGGAGGCAATGGCGATCTTGATGGAGGAGGGCCTGGAGTTCCGGCCGGAGCGGCTGGAGGCGGCGGTGGGTGCCGATTTCGCCAATGCCACGGATGTGGCGGATTACCTGGCCGCCCGCGGGGTTCCTTTTCGCCAGGCCTATCAAATGGTGGGTGCCCTGGTGAAGACCTGTATTGCTGAGGGGATTCTGCTGCGGGACCTGCCTCTGGAGCGCTGGCAGGCCCTCCATCCTGCTTTCGAGGCCGACATCCATGCCACCCTCGAACCGAGGCGGGTGGTGGCGGCCCGTCGCAGTGAGGGGGGCACCGGTTTTGCCCTGGTGCGTGGCCAGCTGGACCTTTGGCGCCGTCGCCTGGCCGGGGAGATCACAAACTAGGTGCAGGTTCTGCTGATTCCAACAAGGAGAGGAATCCTTCCTGTTCGTAGGATTAACGTGGGTGAGTTGTTGGCCCCAGTGCCACTTCCATTTTCCGCGTTGGTCCCCTCTGGTTCTTCCGTGAGCATTTTCGTAGGCAATCTCCCCTTCCGCGCTGAGCAGGAAGACGTCATTGAACTTTTCGCCCCCTTTGGCGAAGTCGTGACCTGTTCCCTTCCCCTTGAGCGGGATACCGGACGCAAGCGGGGCTTCGCGTTTGTTGAAATGGCTGATCCAGAGGGCGAGAACCGCGCCATTGAGGCTCTCCAGGGAGCCGAGTTAATGGGACGTCCTCTGCGCATCAACAAGGCTGAACCCCGGCCTGCGGGCGGTGGTGGCGGTGGTGGCGGCGGTGCCCGCCGTGGCGGCTATGGCGGCGGCGGCGGGGCTGCCGGTTATGGAGGTGGTGGCGGTGGTTACGGCGGCGGTGGTTATGGCCGTGGTGGTGACGCTGGGGTTGAGCGGGGTTCCGGCGCCCGTGGCTGGGAAGATCGCAGCCACGGCGGCGGAGACAGCTTTGATCCCGGTCGTGCCCGTCGTCGCCGCAGCGGCGGCGGTGGTGGCGGAGATTATCCCGGCGCCGAAGGCTGACTCCGGAGGCCTAGAGCCCCCGGGCTTCCAGTTGTTTGGCAGCCGCGATCAACACTTCTGGTCCGGCGTCCCGTCTGCAGGCCTGCTGGGTGATGGAGTTGCGCCACTGGCGTGCTCCGCCCACCCCTTGAACAAGGTGCACCAGGTGTCGGGCAATGGGCCACAGGCGACCTCCCCTGGAGCACCATCGCTCGGCATGGGGCACCAGGCCCCTGACAACGGCTGCGGCATTGGTCTCCTTCCCAGGTTGGCCGAACAGGACCCGGTCCACCCCCTTCCATCGCAGTGGATGGCCGTAGGCGGCGCGACCCACCATGACTCCGTCCATGCCCACGGACCAATCGTCAGCTTTTGAACCTGGGGTCTTGGCTAACACCGACACGCAATCTTCCAGGGTTTCCAGGCCCCCATTGAGCTCAATCAGCAGCCCGGGCCGGGCTTGTTTGAGCTGCTGCACCAGGTCCCAGCGCAGGGGAGGCACGGTTCGGTTTTGGTGGGGGTCCAGCCCTTTGAGCCATGCCTTGCGGGCATGGACGCTGAATCGGCTGGCGCCGCCGCTGGCCACCGTGTCCACAAACTGGACCAGCTCAGCGAAGGAATCACGGCTGTCGATCCCGATGCGGTGCTTCACCGTGACGGGTAGGCCGCTGGCCTGGACCATGGCCGCCACGCAATCGGCCACCTGTTCGGGTTCGGCCATCAGGCAGGCCCCGAACCGCCCTTGAACCACCTTGGCACTGGGACAACCAACGTTCAGGTTGACCTCGTCGTAGCCCCATTCGGCTGCCAGGGAGGCAGTTTGGGCCAGAATTTTCGGGTCGTCGCCCCCTAACTGCAGGGCCAGGGGCCGCTCAATCGGGTCACAGCCAAGCAATCTTTCCAGGCGTCGCTGCCTTTCGCTGCCATCGGCACTGGCTTCCTGAACAATGTGATGGATGGCCCTGGCCACCACCATTTCGCTGTATAGCAAAGCATGGCTGCTGATTTGGCGCATCAGCACCCGGAAATGCCGATCCGTGCAGTCGAGCATCGGCGCCACACTGAATCGGTAAGCCTGTTCCATGCCCCCATGCTGCCTAACCAGACGTCGGTCCTCGTGGCCGGTGGCGGCCCGGCCGGATTCATGGCGGCAATCACGGCCGCTGAAGCCGGGGTCAAGGGGGTGATGATCCTGGAGGCTACCGCCGAGCCCCTGCACAAGGTGCTGATCAGTGGCGGCGGCCGTTGCAATGTCACCCACGCCTGTTGGGAACCCCGGGT
>JBBASD010000204.1:0-4255 GCA_040399485.1 Cyanobium sp.
TCCAGAAAGACATCCTCAACCTGGTGTATCTCTGCCGCCACTACGGCCTGGAGCAAGTGGCCTCCTACTGGGAGAGCGTGGTGGGGCTCAACAGCTGGCAGCAGCAGCGCATCGCCCGTTTGGTGGTCAACAGCCTGTTTGGCACCGTCAGCGGCAAACGCATCGCCATCTTGGGATTTGCCTTCAAGGCCGACACCAATGACACCCGGGAGGCGCCGGCCATCTCCATCTGCCGTGATCTGATCGAAGAGGGTGCCCAGTTGGCGATCGTCGATCCCAAGGTGGGGGATCAGCAGATCACGCAGGACCTGGGCCGGCCGCCCGTCGATCCGGCCACCGCCGCCCGGGGGGTGCCCCTAGGGGGCGACGGCACCTGGATTCCGGCGCAAAGCGTTCTGGAGGCGGCGCGGGGGGCCGATGCGGTGCTGATTCTCACTGAATGGCAGGAATATCGCCATATCGATTGGGGGGCGATTGCGGCGGTGATGCGTCAGCCCGCCTGGCTGTTTGATGCCAGGGCCGTGGCCGATGCGGCGGCGGCCCGGGCTGCTGGCCTCAGCGTCTGGCGCGTCGGGGAGGGCTGAGCCATGACCATCCGTAATCTCGTCACCGGCGGCGCCGGCTTCCTCGGCTCCCATCTCATCGACCGGCTGATGGAGGCCGGCGAAGAGGTGATTTGCGTCGACAACTACTTCACCGGCCGCAAGGACAATGTGCGCCACTGGATCGGCCATCCCCGCTTTGAACTGATCCGCCACGACGTCACCGATCCGCTGCGCCTGGAGGTGGACCGCATCTGGCATCTCGCCTGTCCGGCTTCACCGGTGCACTATCAGTTCAATCCGATCAAAACGGCCAAGACCAGTTTCCTGGGCACCTACAACATGCTGGGCCTGGCCCGGCGGGTGGGGGCCCGGCTGCTGCTGGCCAGCACCAGTGAGGTCTACGGCGATCCCGAGGTCCATCCCCAACCGGAGAGCTACCGGGGCTGCGTCAACACCATCGGCATTCGCTCTTGCTACGACGAGGGCAAGCGCATCGCCGAAACCCTGTGTTTCGACTACCAGCGCCGCCACGGCACCGAAATTCGGGTGATGCGGATTTTCAACACCTACGGGCCGCGCATGTTGCCCGATGACGGCCGGGTGGTCAGCAATTTCATCGTGCAGGCGCTGCAGGGTAAGCCGCTGACGCTCTATGGCGAAGGCAGCCAGACCCGCTCCTTTTGCTATGTCGACGATTTGATTGCCGGCATGATGGCCCTGATGAACGGCAACCATTCCGGCCCGATCAACATCGGCAACCCCGGTGAATTCACGATCCGCCAACTGGCCGAGCTGGTGCGTGATCGCATCGATCCTTCCCTGCCCCTCACCACCCAGCCCCTGCCCCAGGACGACCCGCTGCAACGCCAGCCGGTGATCGACCTGGCCCGCCGGGAGCTGGGCTGGGAGCCCAAGGTCAGCCTGGCGGAGGGCCTGGAACCGACTATCGCCTACTTCCGCGAGCGTCTGGCCCAGGGTTGATGGCGGGCACGGTTCTCGTCACCGGCGCCGCGGGCTTCATCGGCGCCGCCGTGGCCGAGCGCTTGCTGGGCCGGGGGGAAAGGGTTTTGGGCCTCGACAACCTCAACCCCTATTACGACCCGAGCCTGAAGCGCGCCCGCCTGGAGCGCCTGCAAGCCGCCGCCGCGCCGGGGCAATTTCGCTTTGAAGCGCTGGAGCTGGCCGATGCGCCCGCCCTGACCCGCCTGGTGGCCGCCGAGGCGCCCGATCGGGTGATCCATCTGGCGGCCCAGGCGGGGGTGCGTTATTCGATCGAAAATCCTGGTGTTTATATCCAGAGCAATCTGGTGGGCTTTGGCTCGGTGCTGGAGGCCTGCCGCCATCAGGAGGTAGCCCATTTGGTCTATGCCTCCAGCAGTTCGGTGTATGGCGGCAACCGCCAGATGCCCTTTTCCGAGCAGCATCCGGTGAACCATCCGGTGAGCCTCTATGCGGCCACCAAGAAGGCCAACGAGCTGATGGCCCACACCTACAGCCACCTCTATGGCCTGCCGGCTACGGGCCTGCGCTTCTTCACGGTCTATGGCCCCTGGGGCCGGCCGGACATGGCGCCGATGCTGTTCGCCCGGGCGATTTTGGCGGGCGAGCCGATCAAGGTGTTCAACGGCGGCCAGATGCAGCGCGATTTCACCTATATCGATGACATCGCCGAAGGGGTGATCCGCTGCCTCGATAAGCCCGCCAGCGCCGATCCCGATTTCGATCCGCTCCACCCCGATCCAGCCACCGCTGCGGTGCCCCACCGGCTGTTCAACATCGGCAACAGCCAGCCGATTGCCCTGATGCGTTTCATCGAGGTGCTGGAGCAGGCCCTGGGCCGCGAGGCGATTCGCGATTTCCAGCCGATGCAGCCCGGGGATGTGCTGGCCACCGCCGCCGACACCAGCGCCCTGGAGGCCTGGGTGGGGTTCAGGCCGTCCACCTCGATTGAGGCCGGCGTCGAGCACTTCGCCGATTGGTATCGGGGGTATTACGGAGTTTGAGGTAGGCGCGAGGCCGTGATCTTGCCTGATCTTTCCTCCCGATAAAGAGAAGAAGGAGTAGATTTTAGTCGAGCAAAAGCGCACCGGACGATTGAATAGCCACAATCGACCTATACAGTTCTAATCTTCATTGAGTCTGGTTACCGGGAAACTGCGTCGATGATCACCGTTTTATAGCGACGTGATAGTTCGCGGCTTGTTTTGCTTGGAAAAATCACAGAAGCTGGAACTTCCTTGGTTTCGGGGAGAGAATATCCAGTAGTAATGATCTTTAGGTTCGGGCACGGAGAGGTCTAACGACACGCTTAACCGGCCCGAGCGGAGCGAGGGTCCGAGTTAAAGCGTTGGATAGGCCAAACAATTATGGTCTGACCCTATTTGTTGCAAGAAACCAGTGCTGACGTTATGTCATAAGTCTGAATACGTCCATTCTTCCTCAGCTTGTTGGTGAGGATCCTTCCCTGGTTCAAACCAGTGGTGTCCGTGGAAGCACTTCGGTTTGGCTGGGTAGGGTTCAAGCTCTAAATGAAAAGGGGGTGCATTGTCCACATCCTTCAACCAGTCTTTTCCCAAGTCATCGGGGGGAACGCCCTGCTCAGGTTGTATGAATCCACGGTGGAAGACTTTGAGTTTGATTTTCACCGTTCCTTTCTCACTGATATGGGCTCCAAGCACCTCATTACAAACTCTTAGCTTTACGCGGTAGCCTCTCAAGTCAACCTGCAGCGTTCCCTTTTGCATTCCCGACCCTCTTTTGCCATCCGTCTGGAGAAAAAGTGAGGTTTCACCGTTGAAGACCACCGACTCATCTTGCCCAACATCTCTGCCTCGCCAACGCTTAAAGACGGATTTCACGTCCCATTTCCCTGAATACCCATGAACCTGCCTTGCAAGTGCAAACCCTTCCGCTAGGAGGGTCAGATTCTCTTTTGCAACAAGGTCTTTCACGGTCTCAACTACACGAAACATGTTTCGCTCTCGGAGGTGACCCTGAAATTGCCTTGGAAGTTGTGTCTCCTCAAGAGACGAATCCGCTAGATAAATTATTACGCCTTTATCGGCACCCCAGAATGCCCCTAACTCAGCATGACACCAGTCTGACTTGACTGAGTTGTGAGTAGCCACAAATATACAGACTTCACAGTCAGTGATCGCCTCCTTAAGCTGCTCGGCCAAACTTCGCATGCCGTTCATGTCCAAGGGTCGAAAGAATGGTATATTTTGCTCGTTCAAGAGTGCAGAGAACTCGTCAAACTTCGGACCATCCTCAAAGGAATGACTGAGAAATACTTTCATTGGAGTTGTCCTCGCTAAAATTCTGGTTCAAAAAGCCTAACGGCTTGGATAGATCGTGCGAAGCCACGATCTATCCTGTGTTGGACAAGCCCCGCAACTCTGAGGCTCTGGGGCCCCGGGGCCACCTACTAAAGGAGATATGCCCGCTCGTTTTTAAGATTCCCTTTACGATTCGCCTCGATCGTAGGTAGAAGTGCTTGCTCCATGGCTCTCACGGCCTCAAAAGGAGTGTAACTGGTGTTGAGCCGGCATCGCTGTAGGGCTGGGAGCTGGATCTGCAATGGTGTTGAGCGGGCGAATATAGACAGCTTGGTGATAGTCTTGGGCTGTTGAATCTGCCGCGCAGCGGCTTGGTCCAACGCTCAAGATCAGAAGCGGGCTGAAATTTTGGAATTGGCAGTTACCTCCGCT
>JBBASD010000205.1:0-4250 GCA_040399485.1 Cyanobium sp.
TATCGGCTCCAAGCCACCAGCGGCACGGTGATCAATGACGGTGAGGTGATTGTTTTGGAGGGGGGCATCCGGGTCGAACGCCTTGGTCCCCAAGCGGTGTTGATTACGGCCCGCCAAGCTCGCTGGCTTCCCAGCCAAAACCTCCTGCGCATCGATCGCGCACCCATGGCCGAAGACGGCCTGCACAGGCTCGGGGCCCAGCGGGCTCGTTTCCTCTTTGATCGCGACAGACTTGAACTGGAAGGTGCGCCGCGGATCGAGCGCTGGGGGAAACCCAGCGACCCCTTCAGCCGCCAAAGGCGGACCAACCCCGAAGTGGTGGCCCTGCCCCAAAGGCTCACCTGGCAACCGGGGGATGGAGATCTGGAAGCCGAGGGTCCGTTGCGGATCACGCGCCTGCCCCCCGGCCGTCCCCCCCAGGCCCTGCCCCAGACGCTCACCGCCGCAGGTCTGAACGGCAACACCCGTCAGCAGCGCTTCCAGCTCAAGGCACCCGTGCAGGTCCGAGATCCCATCGAAAGGTTCGATCTCGACGGCCAGAATCTGCAGGTGGATGGGTCGGCCCAGACCCTCAGCAGCGACCAGGCTTTCAGCGGCCGCTGGAAGGCTCTGACGGTTGGCGGCAAAAGCCTTGTGATCGAGGCTCGCCAGACAACGGCCACCATCCCCCTTGGCTGCCGGTTGCAGCGTAGTGGCGAATCCCTTAGCGCCAGGCTATGTCGCTGGAATTGGCAAGACGAAACCCTCTTTGCTGAGGGAGATGTGGACTATCAGCGGACCTCCCAGCGCCAACGCATCCAGGCCGGTCAACTCTCGGGCCGCCTTGGATCTGGGGGTGATTTCAACGTTTCCACGCCCGGCGGTCGGGTGATCAGCTCGTTTGAGGTGCCTCGACGGCAGCGGCCGCTCCCCCCCTCGCCTGCTCGGCCCAAGCCGGAACCCCTGCATCTATGAGTTTTTCGGCCCATCCCCCAATCCACAACAGGTCAGCCTGAGTGAAGCAGCGCGGCGACCAGCCCCCCAAAACCAACACCGTCTCCTCACCTACCGGCTGCACCACAACGGCAGGCAAATCGGCCAGCAGCGGCTCAAATTCGACACGCCCTGGATAAAGACTGAGATCCACCAGGGAGATGGCCTTTTGTCGCTCCAGACTTTGCTTGCAGATTGGCCCCGGGCAAAACTCAGTGTCAGCCAGCAGGCCCCGGCGCAGCAGGCTCTGGCTGCCTGACTGGAGCAGCACCACGGCGGCTGGGGTGGCGGTCAACAACATGCGGCTGCCCCAGGCCAGCTCGCGGCGCAGGGGCTCGGGCAGGTCTGCGGCCAGATCAAGTCCTTCGCGGCCCTTCAGGTCGGCCCGGGGGGCGGCCGGGGGCTGGATTCGCTGCCACAACGCTGCGACCAACATCAACACAACAGCCAACAGGCTGGCCAGGACGGCGGCGCGCTCCAGCGGTGGATCGATGCGGGGGGCCGTCACCTGGTTCACAACGACCAGGGCCAGTGCAACCAGGCCGATGGCCAGCATCAGGCGAGAAGCCAGGGGAGTAGCCATTGGACGGGTTTCAGCAAGGCCAACAATGGCCGATCCGACCCCCTGGCACCGTCCGTTGGGAGACCCTGGCGGTCTACGTCAGACTGGTGTTATTCGTGTGATCGCCTTGCTCCTCGAACGAGCCCCATGGCCCCGCCCCGTGGCCCTTCTTTTTCGCCAGCACTACCAAGCTCGACCTTGGGCTTGGCTGACTTCCCTCCTGGTCTCAGTGTGGCTCCTTCTAGGTGCTGCCTGGCCGGCAATGGCCCTGGCCGTGGGCGATCTGCCGGCGCTGCCGCCAACATCTCACGTGCTCGATCGGGCCCAGGTGTTGAGCCGGGCCGCGAGCGGCGATATCGAAAAGGCCCTGGCAGCTCTGGAGGCCGATCACCTCGATGCCCAACTGATCACAATCGACCGGCTTGACTACGGGGTCAGCCTCGATCTGTTTGGCCAGCAATTGCTGCAAAAGTGGCACGACGCCGCCCCTGATCAACCGCGGCTGCTGATCTTGCTCGACACCCAGACCCGCTCCGCCAGCCTGGTTGCCGACCCCAGTGTCGAGCGACAACTCACACCAGATCTATTGCGCAGTACCGCCCGGACCACAATGGCCCTGCCCCTGCGCAGCGGCGATCGCTACCGGCAGGCCACCCTTGATGGACTGGAGCGTCTGGCAACGGTGCTGGCGGGCGGGGAGGATCCCGGCGAGCCGGTGGAAGAAACGGTGACCGCACCGGCCAGCACGATTCCGACCCAGGAGGAAACCGCCAAGAGCAATGCTTTCACCTGGATCGTCGCCTTGTTGGCCGTTGGCACCATCGTGCCCATGCTGACCTGGTGGATCTTCTCCCGTTGAGTCCTCTCTGAACACCATGGGTCTCAGCAATTGGATCGGCACTTTTGCCAATGGCAAGGGCGACAGCAGCTCCAACACCAATAGCGGCACCGTCCGCATTAACCATGACTTGGAGCGGGGCTATGAGGCGGCCCTGATGATTCAAAGCATCGAGTTGGAGCACTACAACGATCGTCCGGTTCGGCCTGAGTTGGAACTTCGCTTGCCCAAGGGGATGCAGGCCCAGGTGCTGCGTCGTTTTCGGGCAGCATTGCAGGTCTGCCTCGAATCGATGCACCGCCTTGAGCCGATAAGGGGCCAGCTGGCCGGCCAAGAACTGCGCCAATTGAGTTTAATCGAAACGGTTGTGACGCGTTATGACTCCAAGCGCAATGTGCTGCCTAGCCTTAGTCGCACTCCGGAACTCTTGCCCCGCAGCCTGCTAGGTGCCGTCGATCAGGTCCGCCGCCAACTGGACCCGGAGGCCGAGGCCAGCGTTCTGGCTGGTTTTCGCCGCCGTCGCGACTCGACTTTGGTGGCCCTGCGCATCCTGCTGCTGCTGATCTTGGTGCCGCTTTTAATCACCCAGCTGAGCCGCACCTTTGTGGTTTCGCCACTGGTCGATCGATTCGCCCCGCACCAGAATTTTCTTGGCTATGCCAAGCCCCACCTGGAAGAAAAGGCCGTCGAAGAATTGCGAGTATATCAAGCTGAGCTAGAATTTGATGCCCTCCTCAACAAAAAAGCACTACCCACCAGGGAGGAGCTGCAGGAAAAACTCAGCGAAAGGGCCCAGGAACTCAAACAGGTGGCCGATAAAGGCAGCACCCATGCGGTGAAGAATGTGATTTCCGACTTGTTTGGTCTGATGAGTTTTGTTTTGGTCTGCCTGGTTGGTCAGCGGGATATTCAAGTACTCAAGGGATTTATCGACGAACTAGTTTACGGATTGAGTGACAGCGCCAAAGCCTTTGCAATTATTTTATTTACGGATGTCTTTGTGGGTTTCCATAGTCCTGAAGGCTGGACTGTGCTCTTAGGGGGAGTGGCCCACCACCTGGGTCTTCCCGCTCGGGAGAATTTCATCATGTTGTTCATAGCCACCTTCCCTGTGGTGTTGGCAACAATCTTCAAGTACTGGATATTCCGTTACCTCAATCGTGTTTCGCCCTCTTCGGTGGCTACCCTGCGCAACATGAATGGAGGCGGATGAGTTGACCTCGCCCCTGGCCCCTCCGCCCCTGGCCCATCGCACCTTGGTCAGTGGTCCCGCCGGCAGCGGCAAGAGCCGCTGGGCAGAGCTTCTGGCCGAACGCAGTGGCTTGACGGTCGTGTATCTGGCCACTGGCCCCCAGCGGCCCGAAGATGCCGACTGGCAGCAACGCCTGGAGAGGCACCGCCGGCGCCGTCCCAGCGCCTGGCACTGCCGCGAGGTGGCAGCGGAACTGGGCCCGGCCCTGGGCCAGCTACGGCCAGGGCAATTGGGACTGGTGGATTCCCTTGGCACATGGGTGGCCGCCCTTCTTGAAACGGGTGACCAGGAATGGCAGCAGCGCTGTGCAGATCTCACTGAGGCTCTGCGCTACACGGCGAGTCCCGTGATCCTGGTATGTGAGGAAACGGCCTGGGGAGTGGTGCCCCCCACTCCCCTGGGGTTGCGGTTTCGAGAGCGCCTTGCGGATATGCAGCGGCACCTGGCGGCAGACTGCGACCAGGCTTGGCTGGTGTTGCAAGGACGGGCCCTTGATTTGCATGCCCACAGCCTCCCGGTCCCCCCTGACACCCCTGACCCCAGGAACGCCTGATGCCACGTGTGGTCCTGTGGCAACCCCAGATTCCGCCCAACACCGGCAACGTGGCTCGCACCTGTGCTGCCAC
>JBBASD010000206.1:0-4247 GCA_040399485.1 Cyanobium sp.
AGACCCTGGAGGCAGAAAATGATCGACTCCAGTCCATAGAGTTGCGTCAAAGCCAAGAAAGGCAGCTGCGCTTGCTGCAACAAGCCTCCCCGGCATCCAGACCATACCCAGTTACACCAAGCTCCCCAGGCAAGCGAATGCCGTATATGGTTCCCGTGCCCCAGATGCCCGAGCGACTTCCCTCAGCCATAACCCCCCGTAGCTTGCAAAAACCGCCTGCAAACCTGGGAAGCAGCCTGGCTACTCCTTAAACTAAACCAGGCTCTTTCAACCCTTGACCGAATTGGCCGTGGCACTAGGAAGGATATAGCGCTGCAACAAAACAAAAACCAACAAAACGGGCAGTATTGACACTAGTGCACCTGCGGCAACCAGACGCCAATCAAGAGAAAAACTACTGGATAGCTGCTGCAACCCCAGGGGCAGAGTATAAAGTTTAGGATCATCAATAATGATTAAAGGCCACAAAAAATCCCCCCAGGTGCCAATGAATACAAACATAGCCAGTGTAATTAGATCAGCTCTTGCTGCAGGCAACATGATGTTCCACCATTCCCCCAAGTGACTACAACCATCAATACGCGCCGCCTCCTCAAGTTCAACTGGAACTGCTAGAAAACTCTGCCGCAGCAAAAAGATACCAAAGGCGGTCGCCGCCTGGGGCAGAATCAAGGCCCAGAGACTATTGCGCAAGCCAATCTGAACCATTAGCAAGTAGAGAGGTATCATCACCACCTGGAAAGGGATCAAAATCGTGGCAACCACCAAGGCCAAGACCAGGCCACGACCGGCAAACCGCAACCGAGCCAAGGGATAGGCCGCCATTGAACAAAACAACAGATTTGCCAACACCGCCAGGCTGCTGACAATGGTGCTATTTACAAGGTAAGTCACCATTGGATTGGTGGCAAAGAGTCGTTGGTATGCCTGCAGGCTGGGTTGGGCTGGCAACAGGCTGGGAGGGGAAGCGAAGATATTTTCAGCAGGGCCCTTCAATGAAGTACTAAGTAACCAAATTAATGGCAAAAGCATCATCAGTGCTAGTAATAGCAGACCCATGAGCTGAAGTGCCATCACAAAACCAGAGGGAGGGACGCTGTTACGAGCCATGATGCTTGCCTAATTCAGAAACACCATCTTGGGACCCAGCCAGCAAAGCTCGCAGGCGTCTTGCCAGGGCCTCAAGGGGCGCCCCATCTTCTGGACGCTCACAACGCAGACCATTGTGGCCATCCATCCAAACCGGATGACTGCCTTGCCAGAGAATCGGGCGACCGTCATCGGCCATCCAGGCCAGGGTGAGATGCAGATCATTGCCGCTTTGATATATTTCCAACTCCAAATCTGCATCGGGGCACCGCTCACCGCTGGCATCGCGCACCTGAACGGTCAGGCAACAGTCAAGACTGTCCTGACCCAGTAGAGGCCCTGGGGAATCGTCTCGAATTAAAACGGCATGACGAAATGGTTTGAGACAAAGATCAGCAGCCGCAGCGACTAACTGAATCAGATCGACATTCATCTAAAGTAAACTATATAATGGCATGGATCGCCCGCAGCTGGATCTGCAGAGGGCCAGGTCGGAAGCCCGGATTGAGGCCTCCATCATCGCCAAATTTAGAATGCAAAATCTGCAGGCGATTAATGCGCGAGGCATCAAAATGCAGCGGCAAGCCCAGGGGCAGGGCATTGACAGGTTTAGCCCTGATCGAAGCGGTCAAGTCGCTGAATCGGACCCCAACCTTGTTCAGGCCATCGGGCTCCGTCCCAAATTCAGCCACCCAACGCAATCCTCCGGGGATCAGCTCGGTCAGACCGGCAACGCCATCGGCGCAGGCCACGGCCAGCTTATAGCGACGGCCATCACCAAGCAAATCAAGCTGGAAACCGCCGAAGGCCGAGAGGTCAAGCGGAGGCGAAAAGAGGGGTGATCGCACGCTGACGAAGCCTCCCCCCGTTTCAACGACCTCAGCATCCAGTGTCAGGCCTTCGGTTCCGACCCTGGTTGTGCCCTGGCTGCGCCCTCCCATGATCGTGTCATTGAGTGCATGCCAGCCACTGAATCCGTTGCCTTCGACGATCACCATGGTCAGATGTCTCCGGCAGCAGCCTGATCGGCCAGAACGATGACTTCTGCCTCGGGCTGGACAAGCCGCGCCGGAGTGCGTTGGGGAGATTCTTCGGGATCGAGCAAACGGCGCAGCGCCTCACTTTTCGAGGAGCCACTGACAAGAAAGACCACCTTTCGGGCGGCGGAAAGCAAAGGGGCAGTCATCGTGATGCGCGCCATACCTTTGCCCTCACTCACCGTCACCCACTCCTGCGTCACCGTTGTGGCAGCGGTGCCAGGAAACAATGAGGCTGTATGGCCATCATCACCGAGTCCAAGCAGGACCAAATCCAGACGTGGCGGCGATCCGACACAAAATTGCATGATCTCCTGGCCGTAAGCAGCAGCAGCGAGATCAGGTGATGCAAGCCCCGTTGGAACTGGGTGAAGATTGGCCCCAGTCGCGAGCGGACGGGCCAGCAGACTGGTCTTAAGGAGGCCGAGATTGCTGGCCGGATCGTCCGCAGCGACCCAACGCTCATCACCCAACCACACATCGACTCGCTCCCAGGGGAGATGTTCGTCACCCAGTAACCGGTAGGTAGCGGCAGGGGTGGTGCCACCTGCCAGGGCGATCTGGGCGCGATCGCGGGTGGCCAACACCAAATCAATCTGGGAGGCAAGCACCTGGGCTGCCTGCTGAGCCAACTTTTCGTGGGATTCGACGATGATTAGGTTGTAGCGTGTCATTCTGCCTCTGGGAAAGGGGAAGGGCTCAGTCCAACCATTCGGTATGGAAACTACCGGGCTGATCCGTGCGTTCATAGGTGTGGGAGCCGAAGCAATCGCGCATCGCCTGAATCAGATTCTGGGGAAGGCGTCCGGTGCGATAACTGTCGATGTAATCGAGGCTGCTACTTAGGCAAGGAACCGGAATCCCCGCCAGCGCCGCCTCCGCAACCACTTGGCGTAGACCCGGCAGACGTCTGTTGATCTGCTCGGCAAACCAGGGGTCAACCATCAGATTGGGCAGGGCAGGCTGGGCGACATAGGCGTTCTGGATGCGCTGCAACAAGCGAGCACGAATAATGCAGCCGCCCTTCCAGATCTGGGCGATCGCAGCGAAATCAAGGTTGTAATCATGCAGGCGGGAGGCCGCTTGTAAAAGGGCCATGCCCTGGGCATAGCTGGCGATGGCAGCCAAGATGCTGGCATCCCGCAACTGTGGCATCCCCTCAGATGGTTCGCCCAGATGGAAAGGGCTGGAGGGGGGAGCAGTCAAGATCGATTCGGCGGCGACCCGCTCAGTTTTTAGCGAGCTCAAAACCCTGCCGTTCAAGGCGGCATAGATGGTTGGAACTGGCACCCCCATCTCAAGAGCACTTTGGACGGTCCAAAGACCAGTACCCTTTTGACCTGCCGCATCAACAATCAATTCAACGAGGTCAGCGCCTGAAGTCGGATCTTTGGTGCGTAAACAAACCTCGGTGATTTCAACGAGAAAGGAGGCCAATTCTTCAGTTTGATTCCAAATTCCGAGCACATCGGCCATGGCGTCGCCCTTTAGTCCGGCTCCCCGTTTCATCAAATCGTAGGCCTCGGCCAAAATCTGCTCAATGCCATATTCAATACCGTTGTGCACGGTTTTAACAAAATGGCCGGCACCACCTGGGCCGATATAAGTTACACAAGGACCATCTTCGACTTGGGCAGCCATGAGCCTGACCATACTTTCAATCGCGTCGTAGGCGGAGCGGGTGCCGCCAGGCATCATGCTGGGACCTTCTAGCGCACCCTTGGCGCCACCTGAAACGCCCATGCCAATGAAACCAAAACTGCGGCTTTCCAGTTCGGCAACGCGTCGTTCGGTGTCGGTATAAAGCGAATTGCCACCATCAATGAGCAGATCCCCTTCTTCAAGCATAGGGGCCAATGTGGCGATCAGGTCGTCGACAGGCTTGCCCGCTTTTACCATCATCAAGATGCGCCGGGGTCTCTCAAGGGCTGCCACGAACTCTGGAAGGGTTGCAGCTCCCACGATGGCCTTACCAGCGCCTCGGCCAAGTAGGAATTCCTCCGTCTTGGCGTAGGTACGGTTGTAGACGACGCTAGAGAAGCCATTGCGCTCAGCGTTCAACACCAGGTTTTCACCCATCACACCAAGGCCGATCAGTCCGAAATGTGCCTTGCCCATGGA
>JBBASD010000207.1:0-4238 GCA_040399485.1 Cyanobium sp.
TCGGGGGTGGAGGCGGCAGCTTCCTGGACGATGGCTTCGACTCGCTGCCAAGCCTGTTGGGCGCTGAGCTCACGGGTGGCCTGATAGACCGCCTCCGCATCCAGCCAACGATCAAGGCGGGTCGTGCCATCGAGGCCGGGCACATGCACCCTGAGGGCATCGGTATCAGTGTCGATGCCGAGTAAGAGGAGATCAACGGAGGCCCCGCAACAGAAGCTGTTCTCAACAGCCTCCTGAAAATCGCTAAGACGCTGCAGACCGCAAGCTGCCGCTGCGGCGTCGTCACTGCCATGGGCTGCACAGCCCTCATGGGCTGGATCGCGGGAGCTGAAGTGATAAAGAACGACTTTCAGATAGCGGGTGTCTTCATGGGCGGGATTGGGACGACCCTCCCGGTAACGTCTGTGCTCGGTCTTGACCCAGCGATTCACCGTATTTTCGACATCAAACAAGGCGCCGGCATGGGGCCGCCGCCGCACCGAGCTAAAGGGCAGGCGCAGGGCGAAAGCGATGGCATGGGCCAGCCTTCCATCGGCGCAGGGGGTGATATCCAGCAGGTGGAAGCCACAGGAAAGCAGAAAGGCGTCGAAGGCTTCGGCGGCGGGACTGCCAGGACAGGTCCCAAGGGGATCCTGTTCGAAAAAAGCAGCGCTGGTTTGCTCGTAGGTTTCAAAAACGCACCAGGCAAACAGGGTGCGCATGTCCAGCTGGGTGACCCAGGCCCGCTCCAGGATTGGCAGGGGTAGCTGATAACCGAGTTCTGCCTGGGCCACAGCTTGGGCCTGGTTGATGAAGTCGCTTTCGTGCTGAAGGGCGGAAAGCTTCTGCAGCACCGGCACGATGCGATCGAATGCCGCCTTCACCCTGGCGTCGTAGGCATGGAGAGCGGCATTGCGGGGGCCATCACTGAGGGGATGGAGTCCACCGGAACGGCTGGAGGACAGCGGCGCTGGGCCTGCGATGGGGATGGGGCCAGCCGGTGGCCGAAGCAGTTGGCCGTTACTGGGTGCTGGCGCAGTGGTGGGTATCGGGGCTGTGGTGGGAACCGGAGCAGCTGGGATTGCTATCCCAGGGGTGGCAGGGACGCTTGCGGTCTCGGTCAGGGTTTGGACCTGGTCGGCGGCACCAGCTGGGTTGGCACGCCGCCGAGGTGCCGTCGGAGCCAAAACCCGGATCGTGGTGGAGGCGGGACGGCAGGGAGGCATCGCAATCAGCCCCGGGCGCCGCCAGAAACAGTGATCAAGGAACCAGCCTGGGTATTGCCACTGGCCCCGGTGATGCGACTGACGGGCTCGGGAAGCTCCTCATTGCGTTTGGGCTGAAAGGCGGGCATCGCTGCTATTGGACCCGGACGGGTGGGATTGCGGCGGCGAGCGGAGGCCCCTTCGGTGCCGGTCACATGCTTACCCCGGTTCCAGTCATCACCGCTGATGGAGAGACCCGAAGACTGGCCTGCACCAGTGACTCGGGAGGTCTGACGACCGGAGGGATCCACCTTGGCCGCAGGCGCAGCGGCAGGGGCGGCAGCCAGCGAAGCTGCGGCACCCCGGGCCGCTCCTGCGCCGGCAGGAAGGGAAGCGGAAGCACCCCGGACCGCACCGGCTGCAAGGGCATTACGGGGGGCCGAAGGGCCACGGCGATCGAAGCGGAACTGCTCTGTGCCGGTCACCTTGTCGTTGGCCATGTCAAAGGGGCCGGTGATGCGTCCGCCAAACTCATAAGTGCTGCCGGTGACACAACCGCTGTGATCGCGCTCCGCCTGGGCAACCCGGGCCGGAGATTGGACACTGAATTCCTGCCAGGGCTCCGCAGCAAGGGTCTGGGGAAAGTCCGCATCACTTTCCTGGGCGGCTCCACAGACAGCCCGGGTCTGGTCAGCGCCGATGTACTGGGTGCCGGAGATCACTTCACAGGCTCCCCGATCGGCACCGGTCATGACCCCGCCGATGCCCGGTTGGATCCCGGTCATGACCGTGCCCATGCGCACGGGCGTACGACGGCGCACGTTGTCGACTTGCTCGGTGGAGCACCAGCCACCGGCCTGCTCAAGACCGGCGTAGGGGGTGCCGGTCACGGCCTTGCAGGTGCCTGGTTCGTCGCCGGTCACCAGCTCGGAGCGGCCCGTGCGGGTGCCACTGACCACCTGATTGCGGTTGGTGATGCTGAAGCCGACCTTGGCCGCTTCCGCTGGAGCGGTGATGCCACAGAAGGCTTGATATTGCTGGTTGCCGACGTATTCGTCGCCGGTGACCAGGCGGCAAGAACCCGGTTCGTCGCCGGTGACCCGTTCGCTGCGGCCGACGGATGTACCGGTCACCCCTGTGCCCCTCAGGGTCTGGAGCTGGCTGACCTTGCTGGGGGCATTGCCGGGCAACTGGTTTTGCTGTCCGACGTACTGATCACCCGAGAGCTGCCGGCCCGAACCGCTCTCATTACCGGTCACCAGCTCGGAGCGGCCCACCATTACTCCCGAGACTTTTTGGCCACCAGCGCTCAGCGCTTGGCCCACCTTGCGGGGTCCGGGTGTGGAAGTTCCGCACCAGGCGCCATCCTGGTTGGCAGAGACATACTCGGTACCGGTCACCAGCTTGCAAGTGCCCGGTTCATCGCCCGTGACCTTCTCGGAGCGACCGACCTCGTTGCCGGTGACGCGATTGCCTTGGCTGGTGGCGGAGACGCGCACCTTGGCTGGCTGGGTGCCCAAGGGAGGGCTCTGGCAAAAGGTGTTGAATATCTCAGCTCCGAGGTATTCGGTGCCGGTAACCGTGCGGCAGGTTCCGGCTTCGTTACCTGTGGTGGCAAGGGAACGGTTGGCCTGGGTACCGGTGACGGTCTGGCCCTGGCTGGTTTCGGTCAGGCCCACCTTCCAACTGGCGTCGGCTGCGGCCGCCAAGCGGGCGCCGTTGCGGTTGGGGCCGCTGGGACGACAACCGCCCCCATTGCGGGCCGTGCCGGCCGAACCGACCTTGGTCTTGAGTTCGCGCACCTTCTTGGCCAGTTCCCGACTTGACAGATCCGGGTTGCCCTGGCGTGCCACGGCGGCGGCAGTGGTACTAGTGGCAGTAGTGGCGGCTTTACCCCTTTTCGAGAGAGCTTCACGACGGGCCAAGACCAGAGCCCGGCTGGGATTGTACTGGGCCGAGCGCTTGGCCGTGGCACGGCGGTCCGCAGCGGCGTTGGCGGCGCTATTGCCATTGCGCCCAGCCTGGCTGCGACTACGGGCGGCGCTGCTGCTCAACGTACGGAAAGAATCGGCAACTTTTGCTTCCACAGGGGGAGCCACTGCCACGACGGTCGCTGCTACGGGCTGCTGGCGGGCGACCTCGCTGCGGGTGCGATCGCGGGAATTGTCGGCCCGCTTGCCGCGGCGGGAAAGGGCCTCGCGGCGCGCCAGCACTAAATCACGGCTGGGATTAGGGATGGCCCTGACTGGGCTGCGGCGGGATTCTGCGGAGCGGCTGGAGAGGTCTGGGGCCGGCCGGGAAGCGGCGGACCTGGCCGCCCTCGCCCTAGCGGGTGCCGCTGTTATGGCTTCCTGAGCAGGGCTGGCGGGGGAAGGGGTGGCAGGAGTAGCCGGGACTGGCTCCGTGCGGGTGGCACGGGCATCGGCAGCTGTTCGGACCCGAACCGGAGCCGAATTGAAGCGACCTTCGGCTTTCTTGCCGCCGTTGGTAAGCGCTTTGCGCCGCTCCAGAGCAGCTTCACGACTGGTTGTGCTGGCCATGTCCGCCCGGAAAATGAGGGAAGTAAAAAATCTCGAAACAGCTTGCCTGGTAATAACCGGCTGAAACCCCATAGGGATATCAGCCGGAACAGGGCTTAGCGGCTAGACAAATCACACCAAAATGTGATTTCTTATCAAAGACGCAATCAGCGACCTTCGAAGACAACGAAGCAAGACCCCTGGCTTTGGGTATAGGCGTCATAGCCAACCAGGCGAACGTGGTGATCGGGGTAAGCACGATGGCAAGCCTCGAGCTCATTGACAATCACACCGAGATCCTTTTCTCCGAAGAAAGGAAGTTTCCAATAGGACCAGTAGGTGGCCATGGAGCGACTGGGATGAACGTGCTCAATCAGGGGGCTCCAACCCTGGGCAATGATGTAAGCGATTTGATCGTAGATCTCGTCCTGGGTCAGCGGCGGCAGGAAGCCGAAGGTCTCCAGGGTGGCGACTGTTTGATAGTCACCCACGGTGCTCGTGAAGGGCATGGGGTTCCTTGGGGGAGGGATGGGGT
>JBBASD010000208.1:0-4227 GCA_040399485.1 Cyanobium sp.
CGATTCCATGGCCTACCGCAACACCTCCCGTATCCCATCAAGAAGTCGGTCCTTTATTGTTACGCGAATGAAACGATCGAAGGCCTAAATGGCTTCCTAAGCAAGGGGAGCCGCGCCGCAATCAGCCGCGCAGGGCATCGAGGTGGTTGGCAACGCGGTTGAGCCCTCTGGATGGCCCGACCGCAGGCCTCGGCCACCAACTGCGCATCGGTCTTGCGAATACGCAATCGCCGAGTCATCCTGGAGGGCGATGCCGCCCTGCGGAGCCACCATGGGCGCGGCGATGCCCCGCAAGCAGCTAAACGGCCATCAGGCTCGGGCTCGGCCGCTGCTGAGCAGCAGCGCCAGTCCGGAGGCGATCACCACCAGGGTGAGCATGCCGAGCAGCACTGAGTAGTAGGGCTGCAGGTTGATGGGGCCGAACTTGCCGGTGTGGAGATTAAGCAGCCAAAAGGCATCGATGCCGCGCTCCAGCAGCAGGCTGTAGAGGGAGCCACTAGCCGCCGTCAGCAGCAGCGGCGCGGCGGCCAGGGGAACCACGACGCGATGGGCGCGGCGGAACCGGGCGCTGAGGGTTCGTGGCATCGGTTTCACTCTTGCCTCCTCACTCTTGCCTCAGTTCTTTGTGCAGCATCGCCTCACCGCTGCAGGGCATCCACAGCCCCTGGTTCTGATGGGTGCCCTTGCAGCCCAGCTCCTTGGCGCGCTGCTCCGCTTCGGCCTGGGTCTTGTAGAGACCCTTGGCGTGGGCGAGAACCTGGTTGGGCAGCTGCAATACGCAGAGCAGCGCCACCGCAGCCACCGCCAGGCGTTGATCAGAACGAAAACAGGACATCGAATTGGTTGTACTCGGGTTTGTTGAGTCCCTCATGCCTGAGCATGCGGCGCAGCTCAATGATTTCGCGCCGCTGGGCCACGATGATCTCGCGCGCCAGCCTCCTGAGCGTGGGGTTGTTGCTCTTCCTGAGGGCGTCGTGGGCCATCACCAGCGCACCGCCATGGTGGGCGAGCATCCCTTCGAGAAACCAGGTGACGCGGTTCTCCCGTGTGGGCGTGGAGCCCATCATCTGCATCGCCTGGATGTGAGCGGCGCTCATGCGCTCCAGGCTTTCCATGCTGTTGGGATCGCCACCGGTCTTCAAGGCCACGGGATAGACGGGCGCCTCGGGATACCAGGCTTTGCGCCATTGCCCCATCGCCTTGATCTCCTGGGCCTGGTCGCGCCAGATCTGCTTGGCCAGCGCACCCACGCCTGGCTGGCCGATGTCGAACACGAACTCACTCATCCGCAGGGCACCGGTGTGGTGCTGGACCATCGCGTCGAGCCAACGCAGGTCGTAGCTGCGCCCGGCTGGACCGACCTCGTGGTTGTGGGCGCTGTGATCGACGGGTGCTGCGGCCAGCGATGCCGCGGGGGCTGGAGCCTCCATCTGGTGGTGCTGATGGTGGCCGTGGTGGGGATCTTGCTGGGCCAGTGCCGGGCCCGTGGCCGCCAGCAGGCCGAACAGCGCCAGAACGGCGGGAGCAGGGCGCATCCAGGCAACACAGCCAACGATTGATCCTTACTATGCACTCTCCTCTAAATGGAGAGTCAAGTGGTGTTTGCCCCGCCTGTGAAGCCACCCTCAAGATCGGCGAGACCTGGCATCCACTGAGGCTGGCGGCGATGCTGGTCTAAATCAACGTGCCTTCATGCTCTGGAGCACCACGACCGCCACCGGACGCGGCCAACTGGCGGGTTTGGTAGCTGCGGTGCTGTTCGGCTGCAGTGCGCCGCTGGTCAGCACGCTCACCAGCTCGGGCTCGGCTCTAAGCATCGCCGGCCTGCTTTACGCCGGGGCGACCCTGGCCCTGCTGACGGTGCGGCTGGTTCGCGGGACCCGGGCGGAAACCCCGATCCGCCGTGAGGACTGGCCGGCGTTGGGTGCCCTCACCTTGCTGGGCGGCGTGGTGGGTCCAGTCGCGCTCGTGCTGGGTTTGGCCCGCTTGCCGGCTGCCACAAGTTCGCTGCTGCTCAACCTCGAGGCGGTGTTCACCTTGGCGATCGCCGTGCTGCTCGGCCGTGAGCACCTGGGCCGGAGCGGGCTGGTCTCCGCCGCATTGACCGTCGCTGGAGCCGCGGTGCTCTCGCAGGGATCGCTCAATGGCGCCAATGCCCTCGGCGGCGCCCTGATCGCCCTGGCCACCCTCGCCTGGGGCATCGACAACAACCTCAGCCAGCGCCTGAGCCTGCGCGATCCGATCCAGATCGCCACCGCCAAGGCGGCCGGGGCGTCACTGCCGATGCTGGCTCTAGCCCAGGTGCTGGGGCATCCCTTCCCACCCGTGACGGCGACCCTGGCGCTCCTAGGCATCGGCGCCCTGGGCTATGGCATCTCGATCTGGCTGGATCTGCTGGCCCTACGCGATCTGGGAGCCGCCCGCGAGGCCGTGCTGTTCTCCACCGCGCCGTTCGTGGGAGCGCTGTTTTCGGTCGTCGTTCTGCGCGACTCCCTGTCAACGCCGCTGCTGCTGGCGGCGGGGCTGATGGCCACCGGTGTGGTGCTGTTGCTGCGCGAGCAGCACAGCCACAGGCATCGCCACGAGGGCCTGCACCATGCCCATCGCCACCGCCACGATCCGCGCCATGGCGATCCCCATCACGAGCACGACCACGCCCCCGACGACCTGCAAGGCCTGCCCAGCGACCGCCCCTTCTGGCATGCCCACGAGCACCGCCACCGGGACCTGGAGCATGCCCACCCGCATGTGAGCGACGCCCATCACCGCCATCGCCACTGAACAGACCTCTCCGCTTGGGTGCGAAGCGCCAGTGGGGAGGCCACCAGCGAATCGCTAGCGCGAACAGGTAAGGCTCACGCCAGTGCCGCCACTCGCTCGCGGGGCGACGCCGCCAACTCGACGCGCTCGCCGCTTGCAATTCCGCCAGTATGCGCATACACTCATAAAAGCTAATCAGGCACATTGATGACCGCCCAGCCAACGCCATTCCCTTCCGTTCTCACCATGGCCAACCGCTCCCTGTATCGCCCCGACCTCCCCAGCTCAAGCACCACCAGACCTGAGTGCATCAGTGCCCTGGACCTGGCCGAACAGCTCGGCAGCCGCAGCGTCAGCGTGATCGACGTGCGCGAACCGATGGAATACGCCTCCGGCCACATCGCCGGCAGTCTCAACGTGCCCCTCGCGCGCCTGCACCAGGCCGACCTGCCCCAGGGCCCGCTGGTGCTCGTCTGCCAGAGCGGCAACCGCAGCGCCAAGGGGGTGCAGACCCTGCTGCGGCAGAACCATCCCCACCCCATCACCGATCTGCAGGGCGGGATTCCAAGTTGGCAGCAGGCTGGCCTGCCGGTGCGCCGCCTGGCCAACGCCCCGCTGCCTCTGATGCGCCAGGTGCAGATCGCCGCCGGTTCGCTGCTGCTGCTGGGCTTGATCCTCAGCAACTTCGTGGCACCGGCCTGGATCCTGCTCACCTGGTTCGTCGCAGCCGGTCTGGTGTTCGCGGGTGTGAGCGGCTTCTGTGGCATGGCCCGGCTGCTGGCGCTGATGCCCTGGAACCGGTTGAACCGCTGATGGAACTCGCAACGCTTGTCCTGCTCAGCGCCGGCGGTGGACTGATCGGTTTCATGCTGTCGGGATTCGAGGCCCTCAGGCGCCAGTCCGATCTGCAGAAGGGCGGCCCTTCCCCATAACAAGCCGCCGTATCTCTTCACGCTCCTGAATCGCTCGGATGGAGGCCTGCGGCTTATGCCGTTCTGCCGCCGCTACGGGATACTCGGCTGGCGACTTTGCTGCCCATGGAACCACTCGCCCCTACCCCCGACCCCTCGGCAGCACCGCTCACGATCGCCTTCTTCGGCCTGGGGGCGGTGGGCTCCTCGATGCTGATCTGCCTTTCGGAGCTGGCCGATCGCGATGACGTGCCGTTGCGCTTTGTCGTGGTGGTGCTCAATGACGAGCTAGCCCGCGATGCCCTGTTCCACGCCGAACAGCTGTTCGAGCGGATCGACTTCATCGCCCTGCCCGACTTCGCCCCTCTCTTTGACGGCAGCGCCCCGGAATTGCAGCGGCTGGCCGGCGCCCAGTTGCTGGTGAATGCCGCCATGCCCGGCTTCAACACGCCCCTGCTTGAGCTGGGCCTCAAGCTCAACGCCCATGTGGTGGATCTGGCATCGGACATGTACGACGCCGAGACCGAGCGCAGCCTCACCTTCTCCCAGTACGCCT
>JBBASD010000209.1:0-4198 GCA_040399485.1 Cyanobium sp.
CAGGACCCCAGGCCTCCGCTTCTGGATCCCCTGCTGGCCCTGCCCCACCTTGGCCGGCGCCAATTGACGGCAGCCGAAGAGCTGGACTGGAGCTGTGGGCGCCGCCTCCCTGCAACAGCCAACCATCTGGAGGACGAAGCTGTGGCCGTTCTAAACCAGGAGGGTCGGCTCGCCGGCATCGCCCGAGCCGTGGCCGGCGACCAGCTCCAGCCCCGGCTGGTGTTTCAAGCGGAGAGCTGAGCTGGCCCAAGGGAATGCCCACCTGGCAGGATTTTTGCTGCAGGAAGTCCACCTGTCCGCCCACCGTTTCCCCCGCTTCTGATGGCTGGCCATAGCAAATGGTCCCAGATCAAACGCACAAAAGCTGTTGTCGATGCCAAGCGCGGCGCTGTGTTCACCCGTTTGGGTCGGGAAATCATGGTGGCGGCGAGGGGTGGCGCCGATCCAGCCGGTAACTTCCAGTTGCGCACTGCCATCGAAAAAGCCAAGGCCGCTGGTGTGCCCAATGCCAACATCGATCGGGCAATCGCCAAGGGTGCCGGCTCCAGTGGCGCCGCCGCCGAACAATTTGAAGCGGTTCGCTACGAGGGTTATGGGGCAGGAGGGGTGGCTGTTTTGGTCGAAGCCTTCACCGATAACCGCAACAGAACAGCCGCAGATCTGAGGCTGGCCTTCGGCAAGCAGGGAGGCAACCTCGGCGAAACCGGCTGCGTCAGCTATCTCTTTGTGCAGCGATCAGTGGTCCTTGTCGACATTAACAGTAGCAAAAGTGATGCTGAAGAGGCGTTGGTGGAACTCCTGCTCGCCCTGGAGGAAAGAGGTGGTCCTGCCGTGCTGGGCTGGCAGATCGAGACGGATGGGGCCGAAGTCGTTGGCGAATTCGCCGACCTCGAAGCCCTCCAGGATGGTTTGAGACGCCTTGGCCTTGAGGTAAGGGAATGGGAGCACCGTTGGATCCCGGTGAGACCCTGTCACCTGGAGAACCCCGAATCCGTGCGGGCCTGCATGCGCATGTTGGAAGTGATCGAAGACCTGGACGACGTACGCAGCGTCGTCAGCAACCTGGAGGTGGATGACAGCCTGCTGGAGCAGATTCTTGAGGCCACTAGCTGAGTCAGGCCAAGGGCGCGCCGAGGTGTCTAACGCCCAAGGGCGGCCCCATCCGCCACGACAGTCACATTCGGGTGACCCTGAAGCCAGCTCGCGGGCAGATCGGCCGTTGGGGATTCCTCAAAGGCGCGGCGCAGCACCGCAGCTTTGGCCGCACCGATAGCCACCAATAGAATGCGACGAGCGTTGAGAATCTCAGTGAGGCCAAGGCTGATGGCCTGATCTGGCACCTGGGCTGGATCGCCCCCAAAGGCAAAAGCATTGGCGTCTCGGGTGCTGGCGGTGAGGGCGACACAACGGCAGATCACCTCTGGGCCACAGGGGGGTTCGTTGAAACCCACATGGCCATTTGCTCCGATGCCGAGGATTTGCAGCCCCAGACCTCCCTTGCTCGCCAGCAGGGAGCCATAACGCAGGGCCTCAGCGGCCGGATCACCCCCATCGCCACGGGGCAGCAACACGGACTCCGCATCCAACTGCATGGGAGTCACCAACTGGGCTGCCATGGTGGCCGCAAAGGAACGGGGGTCCCTGGGCGAAAGTCCCACATATTCATCGAGATTGAAGCTGCACCATTGCCGACGGACCCTTTGGCGCTCAGCGGCGGAGAGCTGGGCGAATTGGCGGGCCAGGGCTCCATAGACCGGTTCCATCGTGCGACCTGTGGCCAGGCCCACCGGAAGACTGGGATCGGCCAACCTGGAAGCCAGTAGCCAGTGGGCCACCTGCTCACCCACGGCCTGGGCATCGGCGCAGTGCCGAATCTGCACTGAACAGGGGCCCCCTTCAGTAATTGCCTTGCCCAGGGTGGCCGGGCCTGGGACCCGGGCAGAAGGCTCAGAGAGATCGGAGGGCCAGTTCGGCACCTTGGTAGTAGTGACGGAGGATTTCTGCATGGTTTTTACCCCGCAGGGCCATGCCGTAGGCACCCCATTGGCTCATTCCTACTCCATGGCCAAAGCCATGGCCGATGGCCATCAAAGTGGGCGCAGCAGCTAGCTGGACCGACCCCGAGAACCCGGCGACAGGAGGCAGGGGCGGTGGGGGAGGCAGGCGGAACCGGAACCCAAAGGACGGACTTGGGGCCCTGGCGGGCTCCGCCGTCGCCGGCTCCACGGCGTCACTGGCCGGAGCGACCGCTGATGCCATCGCCTGGGGCCTGGCTGGAGCCAGCAGCTGGAAGCGCACCAGGGTGCTGCGCAAGCCGAGCCGACGCCGCAATTCAGCGCCGCTCAGGACCAGCTGGCCCCCGGGGCCCGTGACGCGAGCTTGGCGGATGCGCCCGGAGGTCGAGGTGACCAAGGGCTCGATGGAGGTGACGCCGTCGATCTCAACAAAGGCGCGACGCAACTCCTGGGGATCAAAAGACTTGCTCCAATTGCGCAAAGGACTGACCTGGTCGAAATCCGGGACGCTGGTGAGATAGGGAAGCTGGCGATTCCAGATTTCACCACTGTTTTCGGTGGTGCCACCACTACAACTGTGGAATACGGCATCAATCAGACGGCCGCGATATAATAGAACCTGGCCATTGGTCTGGGCGACAGCCTGGCGGGTCGATGTCGTTTCCGCCCCGGCCCCCTTATACATTTGACTCGCCACAGTGGCCTGTAGATCAAAAAGTTGACCGGGACGCCGTTGGGCCATGGCATAGGTCCTGGCGGCTACGGCCTGGGCCCTCAGCGCAGCCAAAGGCCATTGGGCTGGCATCTCACTGCCCACCACACTCGGCAAATAATTTTCGAGGCCAATGTAATTAATCGCCTGCAGGCGATCTCCCAAAGGCACGACCCGTAAACGGCCGCGATACAAGGCCGCCCCCAGGGGCACCAGGCCACCGGGGGCTGCACTGTCGACCCAGACCTCTGGCAACTCGCCCGCCAAGGCGGGCGGCACGGTGGCCAGGGCGGCCGGCCGGCTGGAGTCCATGCCAAGGGGCCCGGATGGCTCCCCCGGGATCGAACCGGACCGCTCCAGGATCACCCCCCTGGCCCCTGATCGCAGCCTCAGACTTTGGCCAGGGCCAAGGACATAAAGCACCTGTCCCGTGGCATCACTCAGCCTGAGTGCCGTGCCAGCGGCGGCCAGATCAATGGCAGGGGCGGCTTTGACAAGAATCCTCAAAACGGGATCCGTCCCGACGGGTCGTGCCGGCGCCGCCACCACGAGGGCCAGGGGAAGGGCCAGGGCGTAACTCCAACGCCAGCCAGAAAGACAAGCCACAGCTGGAACTAACAAGGCGAGTAATTGTGCCGCGTCTGGGCCCAGCGGGCCAGGGCCCGTGGCAGCATGCGCCCCCTGGGCAGCACTGACGTGCAGGTCACCTTTCTTGGCACCAGCTCCGGCGTTCCAACCCGGGGCCGCAACGTTTCGTCAGTGGCCGTGCGCCTGCCGCAACGGGCCGAGCTCTGGCTATTCGACTGTGGCGAGGGCACCCAGCACCAGTTTCTACGCAGTGACCTCAGGGTCTCCCAGCTGCGACGGATCTTCATCACCCACATGCATGGAGACCATGTCTTTGGCCTGCCTGGACTGCTGGCCAGCCTGGGGCTGGCGGGCCGCTGCCCAGGGGTCGATATCTACGGACCCGATCCCTTGCGCGATTACCTGGAGGGAGTCCTGAGGACATCCTCAACCCGTATTGGCTATCCCCTCAGGAGCCATCGGGTCCGCCAGGCCGCCCATAGTGGTGCCCTCCTGCTGGAAGACGGGGACTTGAGCGTGCGCTGCACGCCCCTCAACCATCGGATACCCGCCTACGCCTACCGAATTGACCAGAAGCCGCTGCCGGGACGTTTTGACGTGAACCTGGCCAGGGAATTGGGCATTCCCCCCGGTCCCATCTACGCCGAACTCAAAGCAGGACGAACGGTGACCCTGGAGGACGGTCGGGTGATACACGGTCAAAGACTGTGCGGCCCGCCGCGTCCGGGTTGCAGTCTGGTTTATTGCACGGACACTGTGTTCTGCGAAGCGGCGATCGAGCTGTCCCGCGGGGCAGACCTTTTGATCCACGAATCAACCTTTGCCCACGGAGAAGCGGAGATGGCCATCTTGAAACAGCACTCCACCAGCACCATGGCGGCCC
>JBBASD010000210.1:0-4155 GCA_040399485.1 Cyanobium sp.
CACCAGGGTGTCGACGCCGTCAACCAAGGCGGGCTGCTGGCTCATCCACTGGAGCAGCAGGGCCTCGAACGCCACCACATCGAGCTGCAGGAACAGGTAACGGAACGTGGATTCAGACGGTGGCTTGCGGATCTCAAGGCCGAGAACCTCGTTGAGCAAGGCCAGATGGCGCTACTCCTGCGGAGAAGCCTGCGGCTTGGCGAACCTCTCCATGCCGACCAGGGAGCCCTGCCCACTGAGGATGGCCAGGATCGCCACCAGCAGCATCCACCACTGCGGATAGCGCACCCCACGGCGCATCCTGCAACTGGGTAGGGCCTGCAGCAGGGTGATCAGATCGGCAGGTGCGTCAAGCTGGGCAGGATCAGGAGAGACGGGCATGGGGAAAGGTCCATTCCCGTGGACCAAATCCCATGCTGACAGGATCAGCCAGGCCTACTGGGCCAGACTTTTAATAGGCCCTGCCCGCTGGATGGCGTCCTAAAGCCGTTTAGGCAGGATTTCACGCCCGATCGCTAGGCAACGAAGATTTATAACATAATCTTTTTTTCATTATACTGAATACACATTTAATCGTTGTGACTTAAGGCGGCTTGCGTTTCGCAAGGGCCATTCGCCAAGAATGGAATGTATTCTGGGACTTCACTTCATTGAAGCCAATGCCCATCGCATCGCCCAGCAGTACCTCACGCCTCTACTCGTGTTTCCTTCGGACCCGATCGCTGAAGGTGGGGCTTATCCTGATGGGGTTGTGATTCATTTGCGTTCGGGTGATGTCAGGGGCCTAGATAATCCTTATTACATCACGAACCCCCTCTGCTTCTATCGCCAGATAGCCAGGCAGTATCAGTATGCAACTGTGGTGACTGAGCCTGGAGGCGAACACCCTTTGCTGCAGTCTATTGCTTCACTATTTTGCCAAGTAACCGTTGTCTCTGGTACGGCTCAAGAGGACTTCAGGTTGCTCTGCAATGCAACCCATCTTGCCAGTTCTGGTGTGGGTACATTTGTGCTGGCTGCTGTCTTGCTTTCCAGGGATTTGAGAGTTTTTCATTGCACGGATCTTTTTCAAGTTGAGCATCTCAATCCACGCATGATCAACCCTAATCAGGTGGCTGTGAAAATGCAGGTCATGAAAGGTTTTCGGCGGCAATAGCTTCATTCGGCTGATCGCCATGGCCTGCTGACGAGTTTTGAGCCTGATTATGATTGAGTAGAGTTTTTATTAAGTGCTTGTGTACAACTATATCTGCTTTTCATGGCATTGCTGAGCTTCTTCGCTAATCAATTGACCCGATGCCATGTCCCAGCTCAGGGCAGGCTCAAACGCTGGTGGGCCAGTTGGATCTGTAGGGCCACGATGGTCAGGGTCAGGAACACACTGAGACTGCTGCTGAAGAGGTCCCGACAGGAGGCACTGATCAGTCGGCCGAGCAGGAGCGTCACCGCCGGCAGGCAGACCAGAAAGTAATAGGGGGTTGTGAAGGGCAGCAGGGCATCGGCGACACAACCGGCGGCGACAACCGCCGTGACCAGCACCACCAGGAAGGCGGAATCGGTGGCCAGGAGCCAGGCCAGCCATCCTCGCCTGGCGATGGGGAGTTTTCTCTCACCCTGCAGAACGGGCCTGAGGGCGATCAGGAGCAGAACCAGCGCCAGCACCAAGCCGAACCCGAGCTGGGGCGTGCGGGAGAAGATAAGAAGCGGAAAGACCCCGGCCAGGAAGTTGTTGATCGTGCTGATCAGGGGGAACACGTTTATCCAGCTATTGACATTGGCCTGCTCACCGAGTGAGCCGGTAAGGCCCTGAAGCACAGGCCAGAAGAAGATGAGCAGGAGGAGAAGCATCCCCTTCGATGGTGATCGCTCGATCCTGCGGCTGAGAAAGTCGAAGCAGGTTGCCAGGAGGACATATAAGGTGCCGAAATAGTGAGTGAGCCCCAGCAGGAAGGCAGATCCGTAGTAGAGGAAATACCAGTTCCGCTGGCCGCCGGAGGAATCCCTCCGCGACTTGATCTCGGTGTCGACGAGGCAGTCCGGGGCAGCCCCCGAGTGATCCGCTTTGATGGAGTGAAGACCCCGGAGTTCCATGGCACTAAAGGTCATAAGGGTAGCCAGAAGTACCACCATGGAGTAAGGGCGCACTGTGGCCGAGTAATAGGAAAGCAGAGGGTTTGTGCCGATCAATAACAGGACGACTGCCATCTCGAAGCGAGGACGCCTCCGATAGATCCAGGCAACAAAGCAGAGGGTAAGCCCCGTGAACAGAAAAGAAAGCCAGCGAAGTCGCGGGATGGTGGCGCCGGTCAGCCCTATCCATCCCTTGGAAAGTAAGTAGTAAAGGGGAGGGTGATTATCATGCTTGAGAATAGTGCTCCATATCAGTTGATTAACATTGTCTAGCAATACATTGATCGTCCATTGTTCGTCGGGGTGGGGCACGCGCGGGATACGCAGGCCATAAGATAGATGGATCAGCAGCAGCCCAACTAGCAGGACCGCGGGCAACATCCCTGTCTTGAGAGTGGACTTCTTCACGTTGATGGATCTCGACTAAGTTCAGGAATGATCGCACAAACGCGATCGACGATCTCTAGACAATCAAACGCACCGTCTCCACCCTTGTCAAGGTGGATTAAAATGGGATCCATCCGAACTCCCATGGCCCAGCCGCTTGCCCACCTATCAGCCTTGCGGATCTCGATGCCTGCCTCGGCCATGCCCGGTTTATCCCGTAACTAGGCCGATGTCCGCATAACCATGAATACCAGCGTCCCCTCGCTCTGACGTCCTTCCCGGAATTGGCGCGTGGGACATACTTTCAGTTTTAATCATAAATGTATTCCAATTGCTCAGCAGCGGGAGCCGAATCGCTTTAACGACCTCCCCGGCGGCTGCAACGGAGGCTGAATCACTGTCGACGTGGCAGTCCTATTCAAGGTGGATCCGCTCCATCCGGAGCTTGTCTGAGGGGCCTGCGGCCGTTTCAGCTCCTAGGAGCCTGTTGCGCATAGAACCGCGCGAAACGTCTCCATTGACGGCCTCTAATCTGCCTAGATCTCAGTGACAGCAGTGGTTATGGGCCTTTTGGTGGGCGGTGAGCAAAGCCAAAAGCTTCCGCCCCTGGTTGCCTGAACAAGTTTGGCTGCTCCCGCCCTCACCGATCGACCAAATGATGGTGTTGCCGCTCATCGGCTACTGCGTGGGGCTGCCGTCGTCACGCAAGATCGAGAATTCCTGCAGCGGTTGTCCAGGAGGACAGCCAGCACGGCAAAGGTAAGCGTGGCGATGAGCTGCCGCAAGAACTGGAGCGCCTGCCGCCGCAAGCCACGCCCGCAAACGGCAGAATCAAGCCGAGGCAGCAGCCAAGGCCGCAGCCAAGGCCGCAGCAGAAGCCGATGCCCAGGAGAAGGAGAGCAAGCGCTGCCGTGTTGATCAGATGCAGCAGAGGGGCGATGCGGCAAAGGATCTGGCACTTGCCAAAGCCCAGGCCGCCGGCCTGAGCGAACCAAAGCTGGGGCCCAGTGGCCCGCTGAACCAGCCAGCGCGGGGGGTTGCCTACCGACGCCGACGACAACCCCAAAGCCAGTGCCCAGCGGAATTACACGGACCCCAACAGTCAGGTTCCGGACGCGGAACACCTCAAGCTCATGCTGGAGAGCATCAAGGCCAACATCGGAGAATTGGCCGAGAAGATCACAAAGGATAAGGGCTTCTGCAGCGAGGCCAAAAAGGACGGCAAGGAGATCTACGGCCAGCGCAAAGCCAGCGTGGAGGCGGTATTAGGCCAGATGAAAGAGGCTCGTGGCCTCAGGCGTTTCGTGCTGAGTGGCCTGGAGAAGGTGAACGGCGAATGTCGCCGATGGGCATCCGGCATAACTTCCTCAGGCTGGTAAGGGCCGCCACAGCAGTGGCCTGAGGGTCCAGGGGCCCAGATTCCAAGCCACTGGCCCCGAAATCAGCACTCCTCAGGCCACGTAGGCCGGGCCGAGGCGATCATCAGCTAAGCGGAGGCTGACAGGCCAGTGTGGGCCTGCGAGGCTTGGTGGATTCGTGAAACAGCCTCCCAGGCGAACAGGTAGCTGGTCTCAGGTTTCGGACCTGGCCAGCCATAGCCCCAGGCCCCCGGCCCCAAGCACCACCGCCAGGCACAGG
>JBBASD010000211.1:0-2050 GCA_040399485.1 Cyanobium sp.
GACAGCCTGACCATCGAGATGCTCGCCAGCGGCATCAGCCGGGGCACCGAGCGGCTCGTGCTGGCAGGACGGGTGCCGCCCAGTGAATACGAGCGCATGCGCTGCCCTTTCCAACAGGGCCATTTCCCCTTTCCGGTCAAATATGGCTACAGCGCCGTGGGTCGCATTGCAGCGGGGCCGCGCACCGGCGAACGGGTGTTCGTGCTGCATCCGCACCAGGATCGCTTTGTCGTACCCGCCACCTGGGCCAATCCCATCCCCGATGGGGTGCCCGATGGGCGCGCCACCCTGGCGGCCAACATGGAGACCGCCCTCAACGCCCTCTGGGATGCCGAGCTGGTGGCCGGCGAGCGGGTCGCCGTCATCGGCGCCGGCGTGGTGGGGCTGCTGGTGGCCTGCTTGGCGCAAACGGCGCTGGGTGTTTCGCCCCTGGTGGTCGATCCGGAACCGGCACGGCTGGAGTTGGCGCGAGCCCTGGGCCTGCAGGCCGCGCCGGCCGCCGCGGCTGAATATGACGTGATCATTCACGCCAGCGGCAATCCGGCTGGGCTGGTCGCGGCCCTGGCATGCGCCGCCTTTGAAGCACGCATCATCGAGTTGAGCTGGTACGGCGACCAGCTGGTCAGCCTGCCTTTGGGGGGTGCCTTCCATGCCCGCCGGCTGCGACTGATCGCCTCCCAGGTGGGCCATGTCGCCCCCGCCAAACGGGCAACCACCAGCCATGCCCAGCGCCTTGCCCAAGCCCTGGCACTGCTGCTCGATCAGCGCTACGACCTGCTGCTGGGACCCCGCATCGGTTTCTCGCAACTGCCCGCCGCATTGCCGGCGCTGCTGCAATCCAACGCCGGGCGACCGCATATCGTGGTCGAGTACTGATCGGTCGGAGCCGCAGGTGTACAGCTTGACCGTCTGCAATCACTTCATGATTGCCCATAGTTTCCGCGGCGAAGTCTTTGGTCCGGCGCAGAAATTGCATGGGGCCACCTACGCCGTCGAACTGGAGATCCAGGCCCCGGCCCTCGACGCCCATGGTCTGGTCGCCGACATCGGTCGCCTGGAGGTGATGCTGAAGACGATCATTGATGGTCTCAACTATCGCAATCTCGACGACGAGCCCGCCTTTGCGGGGGTAAATACCACCACCGAGTTTCTAGCTGGCGAGCTCTGGCAGCGCGCCCGCCAGGCCATCAGCGCCGGCGCCCTGGAGCCCTCACCGCCACCCGACAGTATGAAGGTGACCCTGCGCGAATCGCCCACGGCCTGGGCGGCCTACGCCGCCCCGCTGCAATGAACCGCCCAGGCTGCGATCACATGCCGCTGGCTGACACAAACCGCGCTAGCTGCCAGCAATTGTCGCTAGTGCCATGAGCAGTTTTTCAGCCGAGTGGCTGGAGCTGCGCGAGCCCTTCGACATCGCCGCCCGCGACGACGAACTCGCCAATTACTTTCTGGCGCAAGTAGCGCAAGGAGCCCAGGTTGGCCCGATTGTCGACCTAGGTGCCGGTACGGGCTCCAACATCAGCCGATTGCGCAGCCTGGCGGCAAAGCTGGGCCACCAACTCAGCTGGCGCCATGTGGATAACGATGGCTACCTGCTGGCGCTGGCCCGTCAGCGCTTCAGCGGCGATGGCGCTGTGACCATCGCCCAACTCGACATTGCCCTTGCCCTCGACGCTGCCCTGCAGGGAGCCTCAGCCGTAACCTGTGCCGCCTTGCTCGATCTGGTCTCGGCAGCTTGGATCAACCAACTGGCCGACCGCCTCGCCAGCGGGAGGCTGCCCCTGCTGGCGCTGCTCAGCTACGACGGACGCATGCAGTGGAGCCTCGCCGACGCTTCTGATGCCGTCCTGGCCCAGGCCTTCCATAGGGACATGCTCAGCGATCAGGGTTTTGGCCCGGCCCTCGGCCGCGCCGCCGCCTTCGCCCTCGCTGCGGCCCTAACCGCGCGCGGCGCCATAACCCAACTACGCGACAGCTATTGGCGCATCGCCGCCAGCGACAGCGCCATGCTCACCGCCATGAACGCCAGCCTCAGCGCAGCGGCCCTGCG
>JBBASD010000211.1:2150-4109 GCA_040399485.1 Cyanobium sp.
CAGATTCATTGGGGTTCAAGCACCAGGGAAATCGCCGCCAGCGGACAGCTGGGCAGGCATTGTTCGCAAACCAGGCAGAGGGCGGCCGCAAAGGTCAGCCGTTGCTCCTGATGCTGAAAGCGCAGGGCACCGCTGGGACAGACGCTGGAGCAGATGCCGCAGTCCACGCACAGGGCGGGGTCGATGCGGATTTCGCCCAGGCTGCGATCCAAGCCAAGCCCCTGGCGCTCCAACCAGAACTCGGCGGCATCGAGTTCGTCGATGTCGCCGGAAAGCTCCACCACCATGGTGCCGCTTTGGTTCGGCGCAATCTGGGCCCTAAGGATCTTGGCGGCGATATTGAACTCCACCGCCAATCGATAGGTGATCGGCTGATGCACCGCTGCCTGGGGGAAATGCAGGGTGAGGCGCCGTTTCACCGCCGGGGTCCGAAGTCCTGAAACCTAGCGGTTTAAAGCGGCCAGGCCAACGGCAGCAGCTAGGCCACCGGCAGAGTCCCCCAACAGCAGCGGCTAGGCCAACGGCAGCTGCCTTCAACGGCGCCCAGGGGATCTCCAAATGCTGCCCGCATGATTTCCCACTGCTGCCAGAGTGAGCCCAATCTTTCTGACCCGCCCCAGCCATGTCCCCCAGTTCGGGCCCCTCCCCCAACGCTCCCGCCGCAGCGCCCTTGGGACGCCGAGAAAGGATGCTGCTGGCGGCGGTGGCGGCGCTGCTGGCCCTGCTGCTGTTCTGGTGGCGGGGGGGGCTCCATCCCGGTGCACCCCTGGAACGCCTGGCCCGCCAATCCCCCGAACTGGACATCGCCCTAGCGGACGGCCGTCCAACGCTGGTCGAGTTCTATGCCGACTGGTGCGAGGCCTGCCGCGCCATGGCGCCGGCGATGGAAAGCATCGAACGCAGCCACCATGGCGCCCTCGATGTGGTGCTGCTGAACGTGGACAACCCCCGCTGGCAGCCCCAGGTGGAGCGCTTTGACGTCAACGGCATCCCCCAACTGGAATTATTCGATGCGGCGGGCCAATCCGTCGGCCGCTCGATCGGCGCCAGGCGGCCAGCGGAACTGGAAGCCCTCACCACTTCCCTGATCGAAGGCAAGCCCCTGCCGCCGTTGGCCGGTGTGGGCGCCACCAGCCGCTTGCCCAGCGCCGCGGCCAACGGCCCATCTCCAGCCGTGCCAACTCCAGCTACCGCAGCCCCAGCCGCAGCCCAAGGCATCGGCGCCAGCGCCCCTGCCGGCCCAGACAACCGCCGGGCCACCATCGGCCCCCGCAGCCACGGCTGACCCCCCAAGCCCCGCCAAGCCATGGATCCCCGCTTCCGCGTCGATTTGATCGCCGCCACCCCCAACCCCCAGCAGTGCGTCTATGCCGGCATGCACCAGGACTACAGCGAGGGCTTCGTGGCGGACGACCGAGGCCATTGGCCCGCGGAACAACAGGCCGGCGAAATCTGCGTCAAGCGGCTGCTGGCCGGCGAGCGCGGCCACTACGGACCTTTGGAGCACGCCCAGATTGTGCTCAATGTGGGCTGGTTTCCCCATTCAGTGATGCAGCAGGCCCGCACCCATCGGGTTGGGGTGAGCTTTGATGTGCAATCAATGCGTTATACCGGTGATCGTATCTGCAAAGCGGCAAATGGTGAGCTTGATCTCGAAGAGGTATTCTATCTCAGGCCCGTTGATAGCTATAGCGACCGCCAAGGGAAAAAGTATGCTTATACCGCAGACGAACGGGCAAAAGATCTAGCCCTCTGCCGCGCCGCCGCCGAACGCTACGCCGAGTTGCTGGCTGCCGGCTTTGCCGAAGAACACGCCCGCGGCATCCTGCCCTTCGATTACCGCCAGCACTTCGTGGTCAGCTTCAGCCTGCGGGCTTTCCTGCACTTCCTTGATCTGCGCGCCAAACTCGATGCCCAGCAGGAAATCCGCGAACTCTGCGACCTGATGTGGCCCCACCT
>JBBASD010000212.1:0-4100 GCA_040399485.1 Cyanobium sp.
GCCGCCGTGGACTACCCCCAGCCAGCCATCGGTCGACAGTTCTTCAGCCTCGAACTCACTCCCGGTCTGTTTGTCGAGGCGATTGCCCCGGCCCGCACCTTTGGCTTTCGTGAACAGGTCGATCAGTTGTTGGCGGCGGGCCTGATCAAAGGTGGTGCCCTGGACAATGCCCTGGTGTGTGATGGTGACCATTGGCTCAATCCACCCTTGCGTTTCGCTGACGAACCGGTACGCCATAAGCTGCTTGATCTGCTGGGGGATCTGGCCCTGGTGGGTCTGCCCAAGGCCCATGTCTTCGCCTACCGCGGATCCCATGGGTTGCATACGGCCCTGGCCGCCGCCATCGCCACGGCCCAGGTCGATGGCTTCAACCCTGTTGGGATGGGTTCCGACTCTCTGCCCCGTACCCTTTCCACTGCAAGCGTCACGACCGGCTCCCTCCCTTCGCCCGCCCGCCCTTGAGCACCACTTCCGCCCTATCGCCGGCCTCCTCTGCGGAGACCGCCGCTCACCAGCCAGAGGGCTGCGGCGCTGACTTAGACACCGCCGCTGGCGCTGAAGTCACCACCGTTTCAGCCCCGGTGCGGGCGGCGCCAGAGCCAGCACCAACTCGGCAACCGGTGGTTCTAAGTAGCGAACAAATCCAGGGCCTGTTACCCCACCGCTACCCCTTTGCCCTGGTGGACCGGGTGATTGAGCATGTGCCGGGCAAGCGGGCCGTGGCCCTCAAGAACGTGACCCTGAACGAACCCCAGTTTCAAGGCCATTTCCCCGGTCGGCCCCTGATGCCCGGCGTGTTGATCGTGGAGGCCATGGCCCAGGTGGGTGGACTGATCGTCACCCAGATGCCGGATATTCCTAAAGGCCTGTTTGTGTTCGCTGGGATCGACGGGGTGCGTTTCCGTAAACCCGTGGTGCCGGGTGACCAATTGCGCATCACTTGCGATCTGCTCAGCTTCAAGCGCCGGCGCTTCGGCAAGGTGCATGCCCAGGCCTCCGTCGATGGAGAACTGGTCTGCTCCGGAGACCTGTTGTTTTCTTTGGTGGACTGAGCTGATGTCCAGCACTGCCATGGCCCCTTTGGTGCATCCGACCGCCGTGGTGGATGCCAAGGCTCGCCTCGGGGAGCGCGTGTCAATTGGGCCCTATGCGGTGATCGGACCGGAGGTCCAGATTGGCGACGATTGCCAAATCGGTCCCCACGTGGTGATAGATGGCCGCGTTCGGCTGGGTAAGCAAAACCGGGTGTTTCCGGGGGCTTGCATCGGCATGGAGCCCCAGGACCTCAAGTATGGCGGTGCCCCGACGGAGGTGGTGATTGGCGATGGCAACACCTTTCGGGAATGCGTCACCATCAATCGCGCCACCCACGAGGGGGAAAGCACCGTGGTTGGTCATGGGAATTTATTAATGGCCAATAGTCATCTCGGTCACAATTGCTGTCTCGGTGATCGCATTGTCATCGCCAATGGGGTTGCGGTGGCCGGTCATGTGGTGATAGGCGACCGTGCTGTGATCGGCGGTGTCCTGGGTATCCATCAGTTCGTCCACATTGGCAGTCTGGCGATGGTTGGAGGCATGAGTCGCATCGACCGCGATGTGCCTCCCTTCATGATGATTGAGGGTCACCCCGGCCGGGTGCGGGGTCTCAATAAAATTGGTTTGCGACGCAGTGGCATGGCCGACCGTGATGGCGGCGCCCAGCTACGTCAGCTGCAGGACATCTGGACCCTGATCTACCGCACTGATCTGGTGCTGGCGGAAGCCCTGCGCCAGGCCCGGCAGCAATCCCTGCTGCCCCTGGCCGAAGAATTGTGCAGTTTTCTGGAGGCTTCGACAGGGCCGGGTCGCCGTGGTCCTTTGCCGGCCCAGCGCTGATGGTGCGCCTGCTTGTAAGCACCGGCGAGGTGTCCGGTGATCTGCAGGGTTCGCTGCTGATCAAAGCGTTGCACCAGGAGGCGCGCCGACGCCATATTCACCTCCAAGTGGTGGCTCTGGGGGGCCGCCGCATGCAGGCAGCCGGTGCCGAGCTGCTTGCCGACACTGCCACCATGGGCGCCATAGGACTCTGGGAGGTCCTGCCCTTTGTGCTGCCAACCTTGAAGCTGCAGAGGATCCTGCGCCGCTGGCTCGTCGAGACCCCCCCGGATGGGGTTGTGCTGATTGACTACATGGGCGCCAATGTCAGCCTGGGCCGTCAGGTGAAGAGGCGCCACCCCCATATTCCAATTTTCTACTACATCGCCCCCCAGGAATGGGCCTTCCGTTTGGGTGAGCGCGGCACCACCCAATTAATCGGCTTTACTGATCAGATCTTGGCCATCTTTCCGGAAGAGGCGCGCTTCTATGGCGGCCGCGGTGCCCCGGTCACCTGGGTCGGCCATCCCCTCATCGATACGCTGGGCGAGCAGCCCTCGCGCCAGGAGGCACGCCAGCAGCTGGGTTTAGACCCCGACGTGCCGATGTTGTTGCTGTTGCCGGCCTCCCGCCGCCAGGAATTGCGGTACCTCCTGCCCCCCATGGCCCGGGGCCTGGCCCTGCTGCAGGCGAGCCATCCCCATCTGGAGGTGCTGGTATCAGTTGGCCAGCGGGGTTTTGAAAAGCCGATCGCGGCGGTCATGGCTGAGGCGAGGGTCCGCTGTCGCATCATTGCCAATGATGAGGCCGACAAGCTCAAGCCCCAGCTCTGTGCGGCGGCCGATGTGGCCTTGACCAAATCAGGCACCGCCAATCTGGAACTGGCCCTGCGGGCCGTGCCCCAGGTGACCGGATACAGGGTCAGTCGGCCCACGGCCTTTGTGGCCCGCCATCTGTTGCACTTCAACGTGCCCCATATTTCGCCGGTCAATCTGGTGCTGAATGAACGGCTCGTTCCCGAACTACTTCAGGATGGATTGACGCCAGAAGCAATCGCCGCAGCCCTTGAGCCCCTGCTGATTCCCGGTAATCTTGAGCGAAAGATGCAGCTGGACGGTTATCAGCGGCTGAGGGAATCCCTCGGCGAACCAGGGGTGACCCAACGGGCGGCATCCGCCATTCTGGATCAGGTCCTCCAACGTTCTCCATGCGCCTGATCGCTCTGCTGCTGAGTGCCCTTCTGGTGCTTGTTCCCACAGCCCCCGCCTGGGCTGCCACCGAGGAAGCCGTGCTGGCCGGGGGTTGTTTCTGGTGTCTGGAGCATGACCTTGAGGGCCTGCCTGGGGTTTTGGATGTCGAAAGTGGCTACAGCGGCGGCAAGCTGGCCAACCCGACGTACAAGCAAGTTTCGGCTGGTGGTAGCGGTCATCAGGAGAGCGTGCGGGTGCGCTTCGATAACACCAAAATTCGCTACGAGGCTCTGCTGCGCAGCTACTGGCGCAACATCGATCCCTTCGATGGCTCCGGGCAATTTTGCGACCGTGGCGATTCCTATCGCCCGGTGATCTTCAGCACCAGCGCCACCCAGGCGGTGGAGGCGCGTAATTCCCTGGTGGCGGCTGCCCGGGAGCTGGGGCGGCCGGCATCGGATCTGAAGGTGGCCGTGCGCCCCCTGGCCCGCTTCTGGCCGGCAGAGACGTATCACCAGAACTACGCCCGGCGCCATGGTTTGCAATATCGCTACTACCGCTGGTCCTGTGGCCGGGACCGCCGCTTGGACGCGGTCTGGGGTCCACGGGCCAGGACGGGGGATCGCTGGCTGGGGGCCCCAGCCGCCGCTACTCCGGCTGCCGCCGGACCGGCAGCCGCCACGGCCAAACTGCTGAACGAACCGGCCACCCCAGCAGCGGCCGGGCTCTGAGGCCGAACCCGCCCTGCCTGGGCCCTTGGCTGAGCCGGACGCACAAGGGCTCTGCCGGGCCAGGGCACCCAGTCGTGATCAACCACAACAAGATCGACAATGGTGGCTGGGCAGAAAACAACCGGACCGATAGTCTGAAAATCCACACCTCTTTCGACCATGTATCTGCTGACCGTCCGAGATGGTCTGCACACCCGTCACATCGGGCCCTACGCATCACCGCCTCTGGCCGCTGCCGACTTGGACCAGCTACTTGCCGGTTGCAGTCCCCAGGCCCATTGGCAGATTCATCGGCTCGAGTCCCCGGAAGCGGCCCTTAAGG
>JBBASD010000213.1:0-4093 GCA_040399485.1 Cyanobium sp.
CCCAGACACCGATTACCCAGGCCCAGTGGCGGGCGGTGGCGGGTTGGCAAAAGCTTGAGCGCGACCTGGAGCCCGATCCTGCGCAGTTCAAGGGTGCAAGTCGCCCGGTGGAGCAGGTGAGCTGGTTTGATGCGCTGGAGTTCTGCCGCCGGTTGAGCCAGCGCACGGGTCATAGCTACGGGCTGCCGAGCGAGGCCCAGTGGGAGTACGCCTGCCGCGCCGGCAGCACCACGCCGTTTCATTTCGGGGCCACGCTGTCGCCGGATCTGGCCAACTACAACGGCAATCACGTTTATGGAACGGGCACCAAGGGCACTTATCGAAAGCAGACCACCGAAGTGGCCAGCTTCCCGGGCAACGGCTGGGGCCTGCACGACCTGCACGGCAATGTCTGGGAGTGGTGCGAAGACCACTGGCATGACAGTTACAACTTCGCCCCTGGCGATGACCAACCCTGGTTGATTCCTGCCGCTGCTGATGATGAACGAAGGCTGCTGCGCGGCGGGTCGTGGTACGTCCTCCCCGCGAACTGCCGTTCGGCCGTCCGCCGCTACTACCTCCCGGGCTCCCGCAGCAGCAACATCGGTTTCCGCGTCTGTTGCCTCCCCCAGGACTAATTTCTTTACCCTTAAACCCTTTATATCTTTACACTCGGCTGTTTCTTTACGCTGGCTGTGGGTTTGTGGATGTCGGTTTGACGGCTGTTGGCTGTTCCGCTATGGCGCCGCAGGCGCCCGGCATTTTTTGTAACTCTCCTTGGGGCGCCCATGCTCACTTTGCCCCGCGCGCTCAGCCTCACCTCTTACCAGTTCGTAGAGGGATCTGCCACCAATCAGGCGGCAAGTTCCACTACACACCGCAGGCGTCAACCTTGGTCCATCTGGCCGGCGATTGGCGGCAAGGTCTCAGGGCTGGATCAGCTCCACCGCCAGCCCCGCTCCCTGGCCGGCGGCGGCAAGGCCTTGGTCCATGGTGGCGAGTGAGCCCCTGACGCGACGGCATACGGCCAGGTGGAGGGCATCACCGGCCCGCAATGGCGCAGCGCTGGCATCGCAGAGCCTGGCGGCGGCTTCAAAATCAGCTGCCTCCATCGGCACCAATTCCAGCCGCAGGCTGCGAAATTTTTCAAACATGTTGAGAGCGGCCCGTCTTTCCTGGCGGCTGATCGACCCGACGCGCTCCTTGAGGGCCAGGGCTGACGAGAACTCGGTGATGGTCCAGGGGCTGATCAACAAGGCTTCTGCTGCGCCGGCGGAGAGAAAGGCCTGGACCCTTGGGGTTCCGGGCTCCCGGATTAGCAGGGGCACCAGCAACGAGGTATCCAAGTAGCAGGCCATCAATAGCGGGCAGCGCGGCGCAGCTCGGCCATGAAGCTGCCGGCATCTGGCCCTTGATGCATCGGTTGGGCGTTGGTGAACTGGAACAGCTCCTGCAGATCGAATCCGTCGCCAAGGCGAGCTGGTTCGGCCACGATCCTGGCGATGGCAACCCCTCGCCGTGTGATGACCACCTCTTCGCCGGCCTCCACCTGGGCCAGCACGGCAGAAAACCGGGACTTTGCGGCAGCCACGCTGATTCGATTCATCAGGGGGACCTGAAGAGTTGGTCAGATGACCAGAATAAGCTCCGCCTGGCCTTGCTGACTCCCCGAAGGCGTGCAGAACAACACCCGCTGCTGCCTGCTGGAACTGATCCACACAATTCCGTCATGCAGCACTATCCCGGCATCAGGCGGATGGGGCAGTTCAGGGTTTCTGGCAGGGCCCCATCGGATGGTGGCGGCCATGGCATGAGCAGGCATTACCTGGTGCCCTAACATCGCCACCAGAATCCTGCCGCACCGGAACGGCCCCCGCCTGGCGGCATGCGATGACCCCTCCCCCAGAACGCGATCAGCTGTTCATCAGTTACAGCCACGTTGATCGGGAGTGGGTGGAGCGGCTGCAGACGATGATTCGGCCGCTGGTGCGCAGCCATGGTCTACGCCTCTGGGACGACTCCCAGATCCAACCCGGGGACAAGTGGAGGGAAGAGATCGAAACGGCGCTGGCTGCGGCGAAGGTGGCGCTGCTGCTGGTGAGCTTGGATTTCCTGGCCTCCGAGTTTGTGACCAACTCGGAATTGCCGCAGCTGCTGACGGCGGCAGAGGAGGAAGGACTGCGCATCCTGTGGGTGCCCCTGCGGCCCAGCCTTGTCAGGGTCACGCCGATCGATGCTTATCAGGCTCTACTGGATCCGGGCCGGCCTCTGGCGCGCATGGACCCTGTGGAACAAGATGAGGCGCTGGTGAAGATCGCTCTGGCTATCGAGAAGGCGCTGGCACCGCTCCAGGATTCGCCACCGGCAGCAGCGAAAACACAGGGCGACAGTGCCGGAAGACCTCGGCAGGCTGCTGCCCCCAGGAGCGGGTCATCGGTTCTTCCCGGCGCTGATCGACAGGCCGTTGCAGCGGCCCGCTCAGGGGCTGTCCAGCCCGAGGCGGCCAAGCCCGAGGTGGCCGAGCCAACTGCCGCCCCCGTCCCCCTGCAGCCCTACGCCACCAGCACCTGCCTGTTGCGCCAGGAAGGCGGCCGCTGGAGCATGGAGCGCCGATCGCTGCAGGTGGAGGGCTACCGGGTGGACCTTGGCTGGGGGGTGGCCCTCACCATGGTGAAGATTCCGGCGGGCAGCTTTCTGATGGGCTCTCCGAAGGACGAGCCGGAGCGTTTGGAGGATGAAGGCCCCCAGCATGAAGTGGCCTTGAGTTCTTTCTTCTTGGCGCAGACACCGATCACCCAGGCCCAGTGGCGGGCGGTGGCGGGGTGGCAAAAGCTGGAGCGCGACCTGGAGCCCAATCCATCGAGGTTCATGGGAGCGAACCGTTCGGTGGAGCAGGTGAGCTGGTTTGATGCGCTGGAGTTCTGCCGCCGGCTGAGCCAGCGCACGGGCCAGCATTACGGCCTGCCGAGAGAGGCTCAGTGGGAGTACGCCTGCCGCGCTGGCAGCACCACACCGTTTCATTGTGGGGCCACGCTTACTTCGGAGCTGGCCAACTACGACGGCAATCACATTTATGGAAACGGCCCCAAGGGCATTTATCGAAAGCAGACCATCGATGTGGCCAGCTTCCCGTCCAATGGCTGGGGACTGCATGACATGCACGGCATGGTGCGCGAGTGGTGCGAAGACCATTGGCATGACAGTTACAACTTCGCACCTGGCGATGATCAACCCTGGTTGATTCCTGCTGCCGCTGATGATGAACCAAGGCTGCTGCGCGGCGGCTCCTGGCTCAACTATCCCCGGCACTGCCGCTCGGCCTCCCGCTACTCCATTCAGCCCGGCCATGCCTTCGACTGCGTCGGTTTCCGTGTGGTCTGCCTCCCGCAGGATTAATTTCTTTGCCCTTAAACCCTTTATATCTTTACACTGGCTGTTTCTTTAACTCTGGCTGTTGGTTTGCGGCTGTTGGCTTGTGGGTTGTGGTTATCCTGGGATGGCGCTGAAGACGCAAGCGTTCGGCGCCATCGGATCCTGGGGGCCTCCCCGCAGGCTTGGCGCCATGCCCCCCGATGGCATTTGTTTGCCATCACCACACCATTGTCAACTCGATTCCAGTGCCATAGTGGAGGGATGGCCCGCACAGCTGAATCCACCACCGAGGCGAATGCCAGTGGCACTGCCAGTACCACTGCCGCGGCGGCAGGCGATCTTGATTCAGTGCGAGAGGGCGCAGCTGTGCCGGCCGTGGAAAGCAGACTGATCAAGCAGGTGGAGCTGCTGCTGCGTGAGTCGGGCAATACCGAACCTTTCGATGCCGCCGCCTGGGTGGAGCGCTGGTTGCGCCGCCCCAACCATGCCCTCGGCGGCGCCGCCCCCGAGCTCTACCTGCACACCCCACAAGGCGAGGCCTTGCTTTCCAACTTGATCGGCGCAATGGCTGCGGGCTCTTACATGTGATGCGGCGGCGGTGAGCGGGGAGATCAGCATCTGGCGAATCGCCAGCCAGGGCCTCACTTGGAAGGCGAACGACCTAAGCGGCAGCGGCGCCGCCCGCTATCCGGGGCGCTGGAACTCCCTCGATCGCCCCATCGTTTACAGCTCCAGCTCGATC
>JBBASD010000214.1:0-4034 GCA_040399485.1 Cyanobium sp.
CTGCCATTGCTGCAGCAGCTGATCGCTGTGCAGGGGCTGGGCCAGGTCCTGGTCGGGGCAAGCGATGGCCGCCGCCGCCGCCGACACCTTGGGGTCGTAGCTGAGGGCGGCGCAGGGGCTGCCGGCCAGGGCCGCCAGGATCAGGCCGTGCAGCCGCATCGCCAGCACCAGACCGGCAGTGGCAAAGAGATCGAGGGCACCCTGGGGGTCGGCCACCTGCACTTGCGAGCTGCGCTGGCGCAGGGATTCGGGCACCAGCCCCTGTTGTTCGAGTCCCTGCCACAGGCCGCTGTCCTGCTCCTGGTGGAAGGGCAGCCAGAGCACGGGGCGATCCGGTGCCAGCCGGTCCAGGGCCTGCAAAAGGGTGGCCCAACCCGCCGCCGAAAGCTGGGCGACCGGCCGCCAGCAGAGCACCAGCGGCCCGCCGGCCCCATGCCAGGGCCCGCGCTGCGCCAGGGACCAGACCGGATCACTGCCCACCAGGGCCTGCACCCCCCAACTGCGGGCCAGGGCAGCCGAGGCGCCATCGCGCCAGCTGATGGCGGTCGCCTGGGGCAACAGCGCCCGCACCAGGGCCCGGCTGCGCCTGCGCCGCAGCGGTCCCAGCCCCTGGGCCCACAGCAGCACGGGTTTGCCCTGCAGCCGGGCTGCCGCCATCAACACCGCGTAGTAGATGAGGCTGCGCAGACTGGTGGCGTCCTGCAGCAAACTGCCTCCCCCCAGCACCAGGGCATCGCAGCCCCCCAGGGCCCGCAGCACCCCAGCCAATCGGGTGCGATCGGTGGTCTGGACGCCAAAAAGGCGGCGCACCTGCTCCTGGTCGCGGGCGGTGACCACGGGCCGACAGCCCCGGGGCAGCTGCTCCAGCAGCACGGCGAGCAGGGCGTCATCGCCGAGGTTGTGTTCGCCGTAGTAGCCGCAGATCAGTACATCCATCGCCAATCGCGCTGAAGCCATGCAGGCAGCCCGAAGCTAGGCACCGATAGGCCGATCCACCTGGGGGGCCTGAGGATGCGAAGGCCATGGTGCTCCGAACCCTTGAGCTGGCGTGATGGGACTCAACCTGGCGGCGGCTGACTTGAATGATGGGGCGCCGCCACCAGCGGCTCCGGTCAAAGGCGGCAGCTAAGTTAAGAAGGGTACCTTGATGTATAAACTCAGTGAAGACGCCTAAACAAAGAGCGAACTGATGACCTTGATAGCGATCAACGTACTGCTGCTTCCAGATGCTGCCACAGCAGAAAAGGCGGTGCATACAAATGCACGGCTACTAAATAACTATCCAGCCGGATTCGCGCTTGATGCCAACCATGCGCCCCATATCACCCTGCTGCAACAGTTTGTGCAAACGGAAGATTTGGCTGCGGTTGCCAATGCTTTAGCCGCCGTGCTGGGCAGCGAACAGCCGGTGCAATGGAAAAGTACGGCGACTGGTTTCTATGATATGGCCTATAAGAATCTAGGGCTAGTGGGCATCGTCATCGAACCCACTGAGGCGCTACGGAAACTACAGCAAAGCATCATCACTGCCGTCGCCCCATTCGCTGCGGAGAACGGCACGGCCGAGGCTTTTGCGCCCCGCGCCGACGGTGAGTCGATCAAACAGGCGACCGTGGACTACGTGAACAACTTCGTCGGACCCTGCAGCGGCAAGAACTACCACCCCCATGTGACCTGCGGAATTGGGAGCCGCGATTTTGTTGATGCCCTTAAGGCCGAACCTTTTGAACCGATCAGCTTCCAACCCGTCGGCGTCTGTATCTACCAAATAGGCGAATATGGTACTGCTCAAACCAAACTCTACGACCTTTCCGATGCTGGCTGATCCACTGCCCTCCTGGAATGATGGCGCCGCCAAACAGGCGATCTTGGCGTTCATTGCCAAGGTGACAAAGGTTGGAGCAACTGACTATTTGCCGCTGGCAGAGCGCATCGCCGTATTCGATAACGACGGCTGTCTGTGGCCGGAGAATCCGATGCCATTTCAGGTTGCCTTTGCCATCGACGAACTGAAACGACGCCTGGTCAGCGAGCCTGAACTGGCTGCAGAGCCAATGGTGCAGGCCGCCTTAACCGGGGACTTTGCCAAACTGCTAGCCGGCGAGCATTTTGATGGCCTGATGCAGATCTTGGCGATCACCCATGCAGGCATGACGGTCGATGAGTTTGGCGATGCCGTGCAGGCCTGGCTGCAAACGGCCCAACATCCGCGATTCAAGCGGCCCTATGACGAACTCACCTACAAACCCATGCAGGAACTGCTGCGGTTGATGCGGGCTAATGGCTTCAAAAACTTCATTGTTTCCGGTGGTGGTGCCGACTTCATGCGTGTCTGGGTGGAGCGGGTCTACGGCATCCCGCCAGAGCAAGTGGTGGGCTCGACGGCAAGGACGAAATATGAACTACGCGATAGCGGTCCGGTGCTGATCAAAACGCTCGATTACCTGTTCGTTAATGACAAGCAGGGCAAGCCCGTTGGCATTCATCAATTCATCGGCCGCCGGCCAATCCTGTGTTGTGGCAACAGCGATGGCGACCAGGCGATGTTGCAATACACCACCATCAACAACCCGCTGCCGAGTTTTGGCCTGATCATCCACCACACCGACGCTGAACGCGAATATGCCTATGACGCCGAAACGAAAAGCACCGGCAAGCTAGTCAAAGCTCTTCAGGAGGCCCCCAGTCGTGGCTGGATCGTGGTGGACATGAAGCAGGACTGGAATGCCGTCTTTGGGGAAACGTAAGGCCCGTGCCGATCCACATGGCTCTGCCTGCGGTTGCCTAGGTTGCAACGACCCTTCCTGTTGCTGTCCCCCAAGAGCCCATGAACCCGACCACAAAAGGAGTTGCCTACGTGAGCGTCTGGGTGCTGCTGTGGGGCACGGCGTCGTCCCTGGCTGATTACGTGCTGCTGCAACGCGGCGTCTATGAAGGCGGCACGATTGGCCAGGGGATCACCTTCGCCGCCTACGGCATCGCCGCTGCGGTGCTGGCCGTGCGCCTGGCGGGGCGGTTTCTTAAAACTGAGGCCTGAAGCCTGAGACCTGAGGCTTGAGGCGGTGAATAGGCCTGCGATTCAACCCATGACGACCACCAGCACCACTCTTGCCGCCTTGCGCTCCGGTGAGCTGCAGGGGATCACGCGGCTGGATTTGGCCTGTGACCTAGGGGAATTCCCGCCGGAAATCTTCGAGTTAGCCGACAGCCTTGAGGTGCTGAATCTCTCGGGCAACTCGTTAGCCACACTGCCGGATGATTTATCGCGGCTAAGCAAGTTAAGGGTGTTGTTTTGCTCGGATAATCGCTTTACCGAGCTGCCTGAGGTGCTGTCTACGTGCGCTGAGCTGGAGATGGTGGGGTTTAAAGCGAACCGCATTAGCGAGGTGGCGGCGGCTGCCATTGCGCCTGGGCTGCGCTGGTTGATCCTGACGGATAATCAGATTAGGGCGCTGCCCGATTCCATCGGCAGCTGTGTGCGCCTGCAAAAACTAATGTTGGCCGGCAATCAACTGCAGGTTTTGCCGGAGGCGATGGGAGGCTGCGTTGGGCTGGAGCTGCTGCGGATTTCGGCCAACCGGTTCGAGGCTTTGCCGGAGTGGCTGCTGCAACTACCGCGGTTGACCTGGTTGGCGTTTGGCGGCAATCCGGTTGCAGCGTCGCCGCCTGCACCGAGTGCGGCCGTGGCCCGCCTGGATTGGCAAGATATTGAACTGGCTGAAAAACTAGGCGAAGGCGCCTCGGGAGTAATTAACAAGGCCCACTGGCAGCCGTCGCCGCAGCAAGCCGGGCAAGCCGTGGCGGTGAAATTGTTCAAGGGGGCGGTCACCAGTGACGGGTTTCCTGCCGAAGAAATGGCGGCCTGTTTGGCAGCGGGTAATCACCCCCACTTGATTGGGGTGATTGGTGAACTGGGCGGGCACCCGGAGGGCAGCAGCGGCTTGGTGATGCCGTGGGTCGACCCGGAATATCGCAGTTTGGCCGGCCCGCCCGATCTGGCGACGTGCACGCGGGACATTTATGGGGACGAGCAA
>JBBASD010000215.1:0-4022 GCA_040399485.1 Cyanobium sp.
ACCAAGAGCTCCTCCAGCTGGTCGATCACCAGCAGCACCGGCCTCTCGGCGTGGGTCTGCAGCCAGTCCAGCTGGCGCCCCAGGGCGCTCTCCTCCGCCTCGTGTGCCGGCCCTGGCGCGGCATCGGGGAAGGCGGCCAGGGCCCGGGCGAGCACCCTGCGCAGGCGCGTGAAGGGCATCAGCCCCGGCCGGAACGGCGCCAGCAACTGCCAGCGATCCCGATCCGCCGCCAGCCGCGGCAGCACCCCGGCCCGCACCAGCGACGACTTGCCCGTACCAGACGCCCCAAGCACCAGCAGGGCGGCCGGCGCCCGCTGGGCCAGGCTCGCCAGCCGCTCGCCCAGCTTCTCAATCGCCTTGTCCTGCCCGAAAAACACCGGCGCCAGCTCCGCCTCAAAAGCCAGCAGGCCGGGATAGGGCGAGCGGCTCGGGTCCCAAGGCTGCAACATCCGCCAATCCAGCTGCTCCCGCAGCACCCGCGCCAGGCGTTCCTTAACTTCCGCCAGCTGGCTGGCCGTTGACTGGCGGGCGTTGGCGACGCGGATCACCTGTCGGTGGCCCAGCAGGGAGGGCACCTCCTGCTTGCCGAACTGAATAGGAATGATCCATTTGCCGCGCTCTTCTGCCGCCGCCAGCTCCCACATGCACCAGGACGAGAGTTGATAGCTGGGGCTGCAGAGACTGATCACTACCTGGGCCCGGCTCAGATGGCGATTCAGGCTGGCGCGCCAATCATCGCCGGCCTTCACGCCTTGGCCGGGGTGCCTGTCGCGGAAGAAGCCATAACCCCATTCGCCGCACCACTCCTCCAGCCGATCCGCCCAGGCATCACCCTCGGGATCGCGGCCGGTGTAGCTGATGAAAATCGCGCCCATGGCTGCGCCGCGGTCCAGGCTTCTTGCCGCCAAGAGTATGGGGCCTTCCAGACACCGGCTTGGTTGTGCTTGTGGTGCCCCTGGCGAGCTGGCAATGGCCCCTAACCCAGGCCCAGCCCGCTACTGCACCGGCAGCAGTTGCAAGGGGTGTTGCGAGCGGAGGCCACGACAGCTTGATGGAGGTGGCGATGGCCTAGGTGATGGGCCATGTCGCCCTGGGGCCCTGCGAGAGCGAACGGGTGTGTCGTCACCATCCCCAGGCCAGAGCCGCAGCCCAGCAATGGCAGCGTGGTGAAGCCTTTGAACTGCAGGCCCCGCGAGGCGCCCTGGAGCAGGGGCTTACACAATCTGAGCCCGCAACGGCATCGCATCCCAGGTGCGTCCCTCCAGTAACCGTCCGGTTGCTTTCTTGCGCACACCGCCCCATTGCTTGAAGAAAAAGGCCACCCCCTCTTGCAGGCAGAGATCCCTGATTGCCACCACCCATTCCTCCTTCATTGGCCTGGCTTTTGGGCCAGACTCGCCGCCCACAATCACCCAGTCGACTCCATCCAAGTCAAGCCGTTCGATCGGGCTCAGCAGGGGTTCTATCGATAGAAATCGCACCGCCGCCGGCACTTGCCGTAAATGCTCCACTCGCTTCAGCTCCGCCTGTGATTCCACCGTCACACCCATCCAGAGGTTCCTGGGCCATGGCAAATCACAAGCCAATTGAGCCAACCGCGCGGAGCGCTTGGTGAGCAACTGATAGGTGTGCTGTGGTGTGTCATTCATCACCGCAAAGCACTCCTGTAAAAACGAAAGCGGCACCTCTTCGTGAAACAAGTCACCCATGGAATTTACAAAGATTAGCCGAGGCTTCTTCCATCGTTTTGGTATGTCCAGCATCTGCGGATGACAGTTAACAGCGAATCCATTTCGATAATTTGCCTGGCCCATAGCCTGGAGGCGAAACGCCATGCGCTCCGCATAACAATTTAGGCATCCGGCTGACACTTTGCTACAGCCCGTCACGGGATTCCAGGTGGCTTCCGTCCATTCGATAGTGGAGAGGCTCATGGCATCAGTGATTGAGATTGGAAATGAGATGATTACTGATTCGCAGGGCACTACTTACCGCCCTGGGGCTGGGATTGGTAACACCCATCAACAGAGCAAACATGGGATAACCCATGGAGTTGCGCAAGATGGCGAAATCCGATATCCCGGCGAACACGGAACGCATTCTATCTTTGATGTAAGAAAGAATTTTCGTTTCATTCGCATTCTTGATTCGGCTGGCATCGCCAAACAAGTCACCTTGTATGTTATCAGCATAAAATGCCTCTCGCCAATCAGTGGTGCCAAACAGAGTATCAAGCTTTACCTCCCACATGGGATCCATCTGACCCGACGAAGGAAGCATGCGTATCACACCTCCGATCGGAAAAAGATACCAAACATCACAAGCCCTTGTTTGGGCAAGCTCTTCAATGGTTCTCCATCGCACCTGCAGACCGAAAGGATCCAGGAAGACCAGCGCACGCGTCTTAGCCCAGTTTGTGTTCTTCACATAATCAGCAATGGCGTCATTAGCATCATCCTTCAACAGTTGAATTTTTGCTGCTTGAGCTGGCCATTCGACGAGCGCGCGCTGGGCAAGTTTTTCTTTTGCCATACGGCTGGCTTCGATGAAGACGAATCGATCGAATCCGCGCGTGGCTTCATTAGAAACTTTCAGCGCCCGCAGAGCCGATCCCTCAAGAAACTCATAGCGTGCCTGATCCTCGGCTTGTTCAAGGAAGTCAAAGCTTGCCTGATTTTCGGATTGAGAATCAGAGTTGCTGGCAACTAATTTGAGCTGCTGCCTTCCTTGCCCTGCAAAGGCGTCAACATAGTGAAGGCTCCAATTCTGCTGTTGCATCACCTTCAAGTAGGCCACAGCGTAACTCTCAACACAGTCAAGCTTTAAGCGGCTCCACGGCCCACCAAATGTCGTCATCTCCTTTGCTTCATGGTACACCTATACTATCACCTCGTGTGGCAGATGCAGCCCAGGGATCGCGGTTGCCACGCTCAGTGCCGAGGGCTTCAAAGTCATCAAAGAGATAGGCGCCTCGCCGGCTATAGATGACATCAAATACAACCGGCCCCTCCCGCGAGATCTCCGCTGGGCTAGCACCCAACGCGGCAGAGCCACCTCCACCCGGTAGGGATGGCGCGGGTCCGCTGCGGGTGGCAGCACCGCCCTGGGTTCGGGGCGGCCCCAACTGTCGCCGGGCAGGGGCTGGCTCAGGCGGATTGCTTGGGGTGGGTAGTGGTCCAGCTCTCGGCCACGCCGCACCGTGACTCCAGCTCGGGCCCGTGGTGCCCCTGCAGGGTTTTTTGGCGCAGGTGCACTGGATCAGCCTGGAAGAGCTAGGCCAACAGAAAAATCTTGATGCAGCAGTCGATCTGCTCACCCTGCCGGTGCGTTCCGAACAGGAGCTGGCGGATCGCTGCCGGCGGATCCTGGCGAACCGCCGAGATCTGGAGCCGGTGGTTTTCTCTATGCTGTTTGAGCGGTTCCCACAGCTGAGCAAGGAGCAGATTCTGATGATCGCCGGGTTGCCGCTGCAGGAATTGCGCCACACCCGCGCGGTGCAGGAGATCCTTGAGGAGGGAAGGCAGGAGGGACTGGAAGCTGGTCGGCAGCAGGAAGCCGCTGGCTTGGCCATACGGCTCCTCATCCGTCGCCTAGGCAGCCTCGACGCTGGCAGCCGTGAACGGCTAAGTGATTTGCCCCTGCAGCAGTTGGAGCAGCTGGCGGAAGACCTGCTCGATTTCACAGAGCCTGGCGACCCGCAGGCCTGGTTCGACGACAACCCGGCTGGCTGAGCCAGGCCCCCAAAGCAGCCCGAAACCAGCCGCGCAACCGTCCTGCAATCGGTATGACGGTGACCCAGAACGGCAGCAACGTTCAATTCGATGATCCGGGTGGTTACACCCCTGCGGCGGCGCCAGGGCCGGACCGTCTACGGCGCCTGAGGGGGACCTAGCACAGGAGAGAATGACCCCATTCCGCCCAGCCACCATGACCCCTGCCCAGCCCGGCACCCCCGCCAACCTCGAAGCCGCCTTCGGCGGCGAGAGCATGGCCAACCGCAAATACCTGTTCTTTGCGGAGGT
>JBBASD010000216.1:0-4018 GCA_040399485.1 Cyanobium sp.
CGGGCGGTGGACTTGTTGCGCCTAAGCGACTTATCGCCATCCCCGCTGGACTTACAACAGGAGGGCCAGGCACACGTACGTCGACTGAGTGCCAGCGGGCGGTGGACTTGTTGCGCCTAAGCGACTTATCGCCATCCCCGCTGGACTTACGACAGGAGGGGAGAATTCTGACAAGAGAGGCGGCCAGGCCGCCTCAGCAGGAGGGCCAGCCAGTACAGGCCAGCTCTCCCCTACCCCTCACCAGAGGGGCTCGAAGGGGGCCGGCTTTTCCCTCAGGGCCGCCGTGAAGGCCTCGAAGGTCGGTGGCCGGGCTGCCGCTCTGGTGGTCCACACCAGATGGTGGAATACTATGATGGACACCGCCAGGTCGTTGTCCTGGGCCACCCGCGGCCAGGCCAGGAACAGAACGTCCTCATCCGCCAGAGGGCCGGTGATGGGGAGGACGGAGGCCAGGAGCTGCTGCCAGACAGCTGCAATCCTGGGGCAGGCCGTGAAGAGGTGCAGTACTGTCTCAGTCACTCCAGGACAGGTAGGGCAGACTGCAGCTACAGCCATGCCAAAGCGGGCCAGGCGGCCACGGACTGGGAGGACATTGGGGAGGAGCCTGAATGAAACATCCATCTCCTCTTCCAGGAAAGGCCGGGGCCTCCACAGGCGCCTCCAGACATCCGGCCAGCACGTGTCCGGCCGCCTGAGGGTGACCTTGGGCGGGGGGGGGGTCTCCATGAAGGCGGCGTAGATTTCTCTGGAGGTGACGGCCAGGAGCTCGTCCGGCTGCACCGTTTCAAACTCCAGCAGCTCGTCCAGAACGTCTGCCAGATCTTGCCAGGCAGGGGGGTGTAGAACGGGCCTGGGGCGTGCCGGCCAGGCCAGGCAATGCCTCTCCCAAGCGGTTACCAAGCCAGAAGGCCCAGTGGGCGGCCGCCTTGCCTCCATTGCCAACAGCCCAACAGAACTGTTTGGCCAAGAGGGCCTGGGCCCTGGTCCGCAGGCAGGAGAGGGCCAGGCCACCAGCTGCCAGCGGAGAGTGCAGCTCCTGCCAGGCAAGACGCTCCAGGTGGCCGCGCCACAGGTAGGTTCCAGCGGCCGCTGCCAGCCTCTGGGCCACCTGGGCCGGCAGGGGCAGGACCTGGCAGAGATACCATAGCTTGCTGAATATGAAGGCCTCGAGGGCGTCCCTCTTGAGGCGAATGGTGGGCAGGAAGCGGCCGCTCCAGAAGGAGATGGCGGCCAGGACCCCCCTGCTGCATGCCTCCCAAGAGGCGGTGATGGTGAGGGCTAGGGAGGGGGCAAAGGTTACCCCGAAGACCTTGAGGGTGGGTGGTGAGCTGAGCCAGCGAAGGGGCCAGTCTTGGCGGCCAGCCCACGTGCCTAAGCCCAGTATGGCCGTCTTCCTGTTCCTGTTAAGGATTTGGCCAGACATGGCCTCGAAGAGGCGAGAGAGGCGGTCGATGAGGTGGAGGTCGGCCTCCCTTTGGCCAACAGCGTCCACATCATCCATGTAGGCCTCCACCTGCTCCTTGATCTGGCCAATGGTTATGCCAGGTAAGTAACGGTGCAGGGCGGACAGGAAGGGCTCCATGTTAATGGTGAAGATGAGTGTGGCGATGGGGTCCCCCTGCCGGATGGAGAACTCGACCTCCACCTCCTCGGAGACCTCATCCAGGAGGAAGACGGCCCGTGCCCCTCTGTGCAGGGTCCTGATGGCCGCTCTGAATTGGTCACCAAAACCCATGGCGGCCAAGACACGGTCCACGTATGACATGCAGACCCTGTCGTAGGCATGAAAGAAGTCCAGGTTAATGAGGAAGCCTGGCCTCCTCTCCCTGTGGCAGGCCTCTACCACTGACAGGAGGGCCGTGCAGCCGTCGAAGATTGAGCGGCCGCGGACGGAGCAGAGCTGGTGGGTGGTGAGGACGGTGGGGAGGATGGGCAGAAGGCGCTGGACGTAGATTTTGGTCATCAGCTTGTAGTCACAGGACAGCAGAGTGATTGGCCGCAGTTGTGAGGCGGCCGGCACCCCGGCCACTTTTGGAAGGAGGCGGACGGCTCCCAGTTGTAGGGAGGGGGTGAGGGCCCCCCTTTCCAGCATGGTGTTGAGGGCCTCCAGCAAGCTGGGCCCTACCAGGTGCATGGTCCGCCTGTAAAACTCGTAGGGCAGGCCATCTAAGCCAGGAGCCTTGCCAGAGGCGGCCGAGGCGGCCGCGAACTCTAGCTCTGGTAGGTTGAGGGGCAGGTCCATGGTGGCCGCCTGGAACTGGTCTACAGCTGGGATATCCCTCACAAAGTCCTGAAAGTGCTGGAAATCAGGCTCGAAAGGGCGGCCAGAGTCAAAAGGTTCTGGTCGGTCGGCGGTCGTCACGTGGCGGCCCTGGAACAGAGCACCAAAGTACCCCGTGATCTCGGCCGCTATGGCGGCCGGGTCAGTGAGAACCCGGCCGCCAGCGGACAGGTGAAGAGGGGCAGGAGGGGCTCTGGCAGAATTCGCCTCCGCTGCAAATTGAAACACAGGGGCGGCCGCCACCGCCGCCCCAGGGGCCAGGTGAGCTCTCACAGCCCGACCAGCCAGGCGATGGGCGGCCATGGCCGACAGCCGGCCTCTCAGGGAATGGACAGCGGCCCAGTTGCCTGCTACCTGGGCTCTCTGGATGGCTTGAAGCAGGAAAGAAGACAGCTCGCGGCGGCGGTGAGCCGCCTGCTTGCTGTAATTTATGCAGAAGGAGCGGCACGCCGGTTTGGCGGTCAGCTCCCACCAGGTGGCCGGGCAGACTCCGTGGGGCCTGGCAGCTAGGAGCCGACCCCACATGGTGGTGAAGGCTGGCAAGAAGTCCTCCTCAAACAGGAGGGAGGTGTTGAGCTTCCAGTAGGAGGCCGGGCGATGGGGTGGGGGGGCAGTGGCCAGGGAGCCAGAGACGGTTACAGAAACGGCGGTGTGGTCAGACAGGCTGGGTAGGTGGCGGACAGAGAGGAGGGAGGCAGAAGGAGGGGGGGAAGGTACACTCTGTCAAGGCGGGAGCCAGGGGTGTTGGTACGGAAGAAGGTGAAGGAGGGGAGGGGATGAAGGTGAGGGAAGGCATCCGTGAGGGAGAAAGCGGCGACAAGGGCGGCCAGGGGGGGGGAATTCTTGCGGGGGAAGGGAGAGGCAGTATCGATGGGGGACAGGACGCAGTTGAAGTCACCCAGGAGGATGGGCGGGGATGGTAGGGCGGCGATGGCGGTGGTGATGTCTTGGCGGAAAAAGGCGTTGCGTTCGGCGATGAGGTTTGATCCAGAGTGGGCATGAACGTGGAGGAATGAAAGGGATGGAAGAGAAACAAGCTGGGCGTGGCCAGGGGTGATGTCAGTGATGATGGGGGCAGGGGTGGTGCTGTGGAGCAAGACCAAACGGCGGTCAGACCCCTGGGGGGAGGGGGAAATGTGTGCAGTGTATCCCAGCCTGGCGGCGGCTGCACGGAGGCGGTCATTGGCCAGGTTGGCCTCTTGGAGAAAGATGAGGGATGGGCGAGCAGGTAGCTGGTCTAGGAGGAGAGCCAGGCCGCCTAATGTGGCTTGCCTGGCTACGTTGAGGGAGAGGAAGGAGTACGAGGCAGCGGCCGCCACGGCGGCGGCCCTAGGACGATTAGTCGCTGCCATCTTCAATGTTCTGAGTAGGTGTAGGAGAAGGTTGAGGGCCCTTCTTTTTGGCAGAGGCAGGCGAGGAAGGGGAGGAAGCCTGGTCCTTCCTCTTCTTCTTCTGTTTCTTGGTGGGGGTACGGGCGGCGCGGGCGGGACCGGCGGGTTTTTGTTGAGGGCCTTTGGCGAATCTTTGACCATTGGCCGAGCGGGGTTGGCTAGCGGAGCGGTGGGCTGGCTTGTCGTCCCCCGTTTTGGTAGAGCTGCCAGAGCGGTTGGAGTGAGCTGAGCGGTTGGAGTGAGCTGAGCGGGAGCGGGCAGAAGTGGGGGAGTCGGAGTTGGTGTCCGAGGGAGGATCATGGAGATCACCCATGAGGGCGTCAAGGTCCGGTTGTACTAAGAGGAG
>JBBASD010000217.1:0-4002 GCA_040399485.1 Cyanobium sp.
AGGCTGGCGGTGTCTGTGACCCGATCCACGAACAACACACCCTTGAGATGGTCCATCTCGTGCTGGATGCAGCGAGCCAACAGTCCATCGGCCTTCAGGCGCCGGGATCGGCCCATCTCATCTCGGAAGCTGACCTCAACCACGGAAGGGCGCACGACTTGCAAATAAACCCCGGGGATGCTGAGACAACCCTCCTCATAGGTATTGCAGGAGGCCCCGGCGGCGGTTATCTCCGGGTTGATCAAGACCAGCGGGGGGGTAGCCGCCTCTTCCAGATCGAGATCAATGACCAACAGCTGCTGATGCACCCCAACCTGGGGAGCCGCAAGGCCGATACCGCGAGCGGTATACATGCTGCGGAGCATCTCCCGAGCCAGCTGGCGCACTGCCTCATCCACCTTGCCGATACGGCGGGCCGTCTGGCGAAGCTCCTGCTCCCCGAGGGTGTGGATGCGCCGCGATGGGTCTTCGGAGGGCTCCTTGGGCACAAGCATGGTTTTGTTGCCCTGCTCGGCATGGCGGGCCATCTGGGCGAAGCTGCGCGCCAAGGAGACACCAAAACAATAAGAGCGATTCTAGGGTCCAGAAGACGGAGGCACCGGTGACAGCAAGGGGTAAGGGGGCACCGCTCTCAGCGTCCATGGCCGTGGGATCCTTTGCGGTTCCGCAGGAACCCCTACTTACCCAGGGGCGCCTGTTTTGGTTGGAAAACCTTCCCCAGGAGAACGGTCGCACCACCTTGATGGGCCGCGGGGCCCAGGGCACCCCCCCCCGGGACCTCACCCCCGGTCCGTGGAACCTGCGCAGCCGCATCCATGGCTACGGCGGCGGCGCCTACACGGTGGACGGCACGATCGCGGTGTTCGTCCATGACGGTGATCGTTGTCTTTGGCGACTGGATCTGGCGGCGGGGCTGGAACCAGGACTTGATGTAGTGGCGATCGGTCCGCCACGCCAGCTGACAGCGCCTTTGGAGCAGGGGGCAAGGGCCTTCAGCGACGGACTGATCGACCGGGCCCGGGATCGCTGGATCGGCGTCATGGAGTTTGGGGGAGAGGACTTTTGGGTCGCGGTTCCCCTGGAAGGCGGTGAACCCCAAACCCTGCATCGCCCAGCTGACTTCTGCGGCTATCCGGTTCTGAGTCCCTCGGGAACCCATCTGGCCTGGGTCGAATGGCAACAACCCCACATGAGCTGGGAGCGAAGCAGCCTCTGGCTGGGGCGATTTGATGCCGATGGCTCCCTGGCCGACGTCCGCCCGATCGCCGGTTCCGATGGAGCCGCGCCGGTGGCCATTTCGGTGTTTCAGCCCCTGTGGGCTGGTGAGGATCTGGTGGTGGCCAACGACCGCAGCGGTTGGTGGAATCTGGAGATTCTACGGGAAGCCGAGCAACTGGCCATCGGCGCCGAACCCCACTGGCAACCCCTGCTGCCCCTGGAGGCCGAATTCGGGGCTCCCCAGTGGGTCCATGGGCTGCGCACCACTGCCTGGGACGGCCAGCAACTGGTAGCCGTGGCCTGCCGCCAGGGCCAGTGGGAGTTGGGCAAGGTGCCCGTGGGGCCGGAGGCGTTCCCTGGTGAGGGCCACGGGCCCGCAGTCCCTGCGACCTGGCAGCCCCTTGCCCTCCCCTTGGATGACGTGGCGGGCCTCTGCGCCGAGAACGGCACTTTGGTAGCCATCGCCAGCGGACCCACCGCGACGGCAGGCCGACTTGAGGTGAACCTGCGCGACCTGAGCTGGAGCCATACCCCGGCGGCGACCACCGTCGGTCCCCGTAGGAACCAGCAATTGCCAGAAGCGCTCTGGTTTGAGGGAGCCTCGGGCCAGCCCACCCACGCCTGGTTTCACCCACCCGAGGGGGGCCGGCACCCGGGATCGCCCCTGCTGGTGAAGGGCCACAGTGGCCCCACCGGCATGGCTCGCACCGGGCTGAGTGCGGCGATTCAGTTCTGGACCAGTCGGGGCTGGGGCGTGCTGGATGTGAATTACGGCGGCTCGACCGGCTTCGGCCGTGCTTACAGGCAGCGACTCGAAGGGCAGTGGGGAGTGGTTGATGTCGCAGACCTCATCGCCGCGGCCCAGGCCGTGCTGGCCCAGGGCTGGGCGGATCCGCAGCGGGTGGCCACCGAGGGGGGCAGCGCGGCGGGGTTCACCGTGCTTTCTGCCGTGGGCCAAACAGACACCTTCAAAGTGGCTGCTTGTCGCTACCCAGTCACCGACCTGGCGGATCTGGTGAAGCTGGGCCACCGCTTTGAGGCCCACTACCTCGATGGGCTGGTGGGCCCCTGGCCCGAGGCGCGAGCTATCTATTGGGCCAGGTCGCCCCTGAACCGGGCGGAGCGGCTACGCACCCCCCTGCTTCTTTTCCACGGCCTTCAAGATGAGGTGGTGCCCGCCTCCCAGAGTGAACGGCTGGCCTTGGAACTGACGCGGAGAGGGGTGCCCGTGGAATTGCATCTCTTTGCCGAAGAGGGTCATGGCTTTCGCGCCAGCGCCGTGCAGGTGCAGGTGCTGGAGGCGACGGAAGCCTTTTTCCGCCGCCACCTGAAACTTTGATGCCGCCCCTGGAACTTCCTGAAACCAGCCACATCCTGGCGTTCCTCGCCCTGCCGATGCTGCCCCTAGCTCTGCTGGCGTCCCTGCTCGTACTGGGCCGCTGGATCGGCAAGGGCATTGAGATGAAGCGCCTGGGCCTGCCCGAGTCCCTACTGGCCGGGGCCCTCGGGCTGCTGCTGGCCCCTGGCGGCCCACTGCCGCTGCTGCCGCAGGCGGTGATCTCATTCTGGGCCGAGCTGCCCCTGGCCCTGTTGACCCTGGTCTTCGGTTCCTTATTGGTGGCCAAACCCCTGCCCAAGCTCGGCCCCCTCTGGCGGCCGCTGCGGGCCCAGATCCTGCTGGCCCTGGTTCTAGCCTTCGGCCAGTTCCTAGCAGGGGCATTGGTGGTGGGGCTGGTGCTGAAACCGTGGCTGGGGGTGAGTCCGGTGATGGCCTGCCTGATCGAGGTGGCCTTCGAAGGGGGCCACGGATCGGCGGCGGCCATGGGTCCCACGTATGAGCGTCTCGGACTTGAGGGGGGCCAGGACCTGGGCCTGGCGATGGCAACGGTGGGTCTTTTGACGGCGAGCCTGCTGGGCGGGCTCCTGGTGGTGTGGGGTCGCTGGCGCGGCTGGCTGGCGACCCCAGCCCCGGGCGAAGCCCAGCTGGTCGAAACGATGAAGGTATTGGGCGCCCAGGAGAACCACGACGCAAGTCCTGGCAAAGGCCCTCCGGGTCCCGAAGCCGATCACTCCTCCTCCCCGGCACCAGTCCTGGCCGCCGAGCCTGGCCCCTGGGCCGCCGCCGCCCCCTGGCTGGTGAATCTGGGCCTGGCGGGTATCGCCGTGGCCCTGGGCTGGGGGGCCCAACTGCTGCTTGGACTGGCGGCCGATCAGCTGGGGGGAGGCGTGGCCGTTGTGGTGAGTGCCCTGCCAGTGTTTCCACTAGCCCTGCTCGGTTCCCTACTGGTGCGCTGGGTGCTGGAACGGTGGAACCTGACGGCCTGGGCCTCGGTGCAGGTGCAACAACGCATCGGTACCTTGGCGGCCGATCTGCTGATTGTGGCTGCCACAGCCTCCCTGGACCTGGGACTTCTGGCCCGGGGCTGGCAGCCGCTGCTGGCCCTTTCCCTGGCGGGGCTGGCCTGGAATCTGGGGGTGGTGGTCCTACTGGGGCGCCGCCTGATGCCGGCGCCGTGGTTTGAACGCAGCCTGGTGGAATTTGGCCAGGCGACCGGGGTTGTGGCCAGTGGCCTGCTGCTGTTGCAGATGGCAGAAGCGGAGGGCCGAGCCGAGGTGCTGACGCCGTTTTCGATCAAACAACTGCTGCTGCAACCTCTGCTGGCGGGAGGCCTGATTACGGTTGCGGCGCCCCTGGCGGTGGATAGCTGGGGCCTGCCGGCCTGGGGGGGCCTGTGCCTGGCGGTGGTGCTTGGGGCCGGGGGCCTGGGGCTATGGCTGGCCAGG
>JBBASD010000218.1:0-3984 GCA_040399485.1 Cyanobium sp.
CCAGGGCCCAAGAAAGATGGCCCCGGCGTTGCGGATGTGCTCGGCCAGGGGTTCGGGATGCTCCACCAGCAGCTCGAGGTGCTCGGGGGCGAAGCGGTCACTGAGGCGGGCTGCGGCTTCGAGGTCTGCGCAGACCACGATCAGGCCCCAATCTTCCAGGGCTGAACGGGTGATGGCTGCCCGTGGGTGGTTTGCAAGTTGGGTGTCTATGGCCTTGGGGACTGCCGCCGCCAGTTCGGTGCTGGTGGTGATCAGGATCGCCGCCGCCAGGGGATCGTGTTCGGCCTGGGCCATCAGGTCGGCAGCCACATGCTCTGCCCTGGCGGTGTGGTCAGCAATGACCAGGACCTCGCTGGGGCCTGCCAGAGAGTCGATACCCACCTGGCCGTACACCGCCTTTTTGGCCAAGGTCACCCAGAGGTTTCCCGGCCCGCTGATCACGTCCACCTGGGGCACGGTTTCGGTACCCCAGGCCAGGGCAGCGATCGCCTGGGCTCCGCCGACCTGGATGACTTCGTTGATGCCACAGAGATGGGCTGCGGCCATGACAGTTGGGTTGGGTGTCCCGCCCTGACCCGGTGGGGTGACCATGACGATGCGTTCGACTCCAGCCACCCGTGCCGGAATGGCGTTCATCAACACGGTGCTGGGATAGGCCGCCCGACCGCCGGGCACATAAAGCCCAGCCCTCTGTACGGGCCTCCAACGGCGGCCAAGCTTCTCCCCATGGGGACCGACTACGGCCAGGTCCGCCGGCAGCTGGCGGCGGTGAAAATCGAGAATGCGGCGATGGGCCAGCTCCAGAGCTTGGCGCAGCTCAATGTTTGTGGATTCCCAGGCGGCCTGGAGTTGGCTGCTGTCAAGACGAAGGGGCTGGGGCCGCACGCCGTCGAAACGTTCACTGAGGTCGAGCAGGGCGGCGTCACCCCCTTGGCGCACCTGCTCCAGAATGGCGGCCACAGTTTTCTCTTCCTGGCGCCGGCGACCATCGCCGGTGCGGGCGGCAATGGCCTCCAATCTGGCGCCGGCAGCCTCACCATCCGGTAGGCAGGTCAGGACCACGGGGGTAGGGGCGGCCATGGACTGGGAACCGGACTCAATCAAGCTCTCATTTCGCATGTTTGCTTGAGGCTAGGTTCCGGTGCCCACATCGGCACCAGGACGCATGCCCCGGCCACAATGGGCAAAACTCGGGCCCACCCGCCTCCATGGCCTCCTTGCCTGTCGTTGATCCCCCCACCAGAGCAGGGGCCGCGCCAGCCCCTTTGGTGGATTCCCATTGCCACATTGTTTTCCGACAGTTCGACGCTGATATTGATGGGGTTGCAGCCCGCTGGCGGCAGGCTGGGGTGCGGGCCCTGGTCCATGCCTGTGTCGAGCCGGGCGAGATTGCGGCCATCCGCGCCCTGGCGGATCGCTTCCCAGAAATGCGCTACTCGGTGGGTGTCCACCCCCTGGACACCGAGCACTGGCAGGCCGATACGGCGATTGTACTGCGGGAGGCAGCCCTGGCCGACGATCGGGTCGTTGCCATCGGTGAGCTGGGGCTGGATCTTTATCGCCAGAAGAATCTTGAAGAGCAGCTGGCCATGTTGAGGCCCCAGCTTGATCTGGCCTGTGAGCTGGATCTCCCCGTTATCATCCATTGCCGGGATGCTGCCGAGCCCATGCTGGCTGAACTGCGGCAAAGGCATCGCCAGGGCGCAGGCCTGAAGGGGGTCATGCACTGCTGGGGGGGTACCCCTGCCGAGATGGAGGCCTTTTTGGAACTGGGCCTTTTCATCAGCTTCAGCGGCACGGTGACCTTCCCCAAGGCGCTGGATACCCACGAATGCGCACGCCGCGTACCGGCCGAGCGCCTCCTGGTTGAAACTGATTGCCCCTTCCTGGCTCCGGTTCCCCGTCGGGGTCAGCGCAATGAGCCAGCCCATGTAGCCCTGGTGGCCGAGCGGGTGGCGGAGCTGCGGGGCGAAAGCTTGGCCAGCCTGGCCCATAGCAGCTCTGCCAACGCCGTAACACTGTTCGGCTTGAAGCTTGACAATGTATGATTTGAGATTGGCCTGGCAGCGGAAACGCTTCCATTTCCATCCTGGTTATTCAAGCCCTGGTGTCTCCAGCCCTTTCCTCCGCCTCGGCAGCCGCCGAAACGGTTCTCCTCCGGTCGTCCATCCGGTAAGAGAGGTTGGTGCCAATAGCCGTTCCTCCTCGGGGGGACGGCTGTTCGCGTCGGCATCGTCCTTGGGGATCCCCAGGGAATCTATGCGGATCTGACACCAGAGACTCTATCCAGTCCGTCCCTTCTTTTTCGTTCCTGCAGGTCCACCGCATGAGCAGCGCGATCCAGGTCGCCAAGACCGTCACTTACCTTCCTGATCTCGTGGAGGTACAGCGGGCGAGCTTTAAATGGTTCCTGGAAAAGGGCCTGATAGAGGAACTCGACAGCTTTTCGCCGATAACCGATTACACCGGCAAGCTTGAATTGCATTTTATTGGCAATGAATATCGACTCAAGCGGCCCCGTCATGATGTTGAAGAGGCGAAGCGACGGGATGCCACATTTGCTTCTCAGATGTATGTGACCTGCCGGCTTGTTAATAAGGAAACCGGGGAAATAAAGGAACAAGAAGTTTTTATTGGTGAACTGCCGTTGATGACAGAGCGCGGCACCTTCATCATCAATGGTGCCGAAAGGGTCATTGTGAATCAGATTGTGCGCAGTCCTGGAGTATATTTTAAGGATGAACAGGATAAGAATGGACGAAAAACATTTAATGCGAGCCTCATCCCCAATAGAGGTGCCTGGCTGAAGTTTGAGACCGATAAGAATGATCTGCTACACGTACGCGTTGACAAAACTCGCAAGATTAATGCCCACGTCTTAATGAGGGCTATCGGCCTTTCGGATAACGATGTTCTAGATAAGCTCCGCCATCCTGAATATTACCAAAAGTCGATTGAGGCCGCGAACGACGAGGGAATAAGTTCTGAAGACCAGGCCCTACTTGAACTTTACAAGAAACTTCGCCCAGGCGAGCCCCCATCGGTGAGTGGTGGTCAGCAGTTGCTGCACAGTCGGTTCTTTGACCCTAAGCGTTATGACCTCGGTCGGGTTGGACGCTACAAGATTAATAAAAAGCTCCGCCTGACAATCCCCGATGCCGTGCGTACCCTTACTCCCGAGGATGTACTGTCTACGATCGATTATCTAATAAATCTTGAGCTGGACGTGGGAGGCGCGTCCCTTGACGATATTGACCATCTCGGCAACCGTCGGGTTCGCTCCGTAGGAGAATTGCTCCAGAACCAGGTGCGTGTTGGACTCAATCGCCTTGAAAGGATCATTAAGGAGCGCATGACAGTTGGTGAAACCGATTCGCTCACTCCGGCACAATTGGTCAATCCCAAGCCCTTGGTGGCAGCGATCAAGGAGTTTTTTGGCTCCAGCCAACTGAGCCAGTTCATGGATCAGACGAATCCCCTGGCCGAACTCACCCACAAACGTCGCATCAGTGCCCTCGGTCCTGGCGGCCTGACCCGGGAACGGGCGGGATTTGCCGTGCGCGATATCCATCCTTCCCACTACGGACGGATTTGCCCCATCGAGACTCCGGAAGGTCCCAACGCCGGCCTAATCGGCTCCCTGGCGACCCACGCCCGGGTTAATGAATATGGCTTTATCGAAACCCCGTTCTGGAAGGTGGAGAACGGGGTAGTCATCAAGCAGGGGGCTCCTATTTATCTCTCGGCTGACTTGGAAGACGAATGCCGCATCGCCCCTGGTGACGTGGCCACGGACTCCGAGGGGAACATCACGGTTGATCTGGTGCCGGTGCGTTATCGCCAGGATTTCGAAAAGGTGCCCCCCCAGCAGGTCGATTATGTGCAGCTTTCACCGGTGCAGGTGATCTCCGTGGCAACGTCACTGATTCCCTTTTTGGAGCATGACGACGCCAACCGGGCCCTGATGGGCTCAAACATGCAGCG
>JBBASD010000219.1:0-3958 GCA_040399485.1 Cyanobium sp.
ACCCACGACCCCCACTACCCCAAAGTGGTGCGCTACCAAGCTGCGCTACGCCCCGGCAAGATGGAACTTATCACAGCAGGTCTCTGACCTCGGCTGAAGGCTCCCGTAAGCGCGTCAACAAACGTGCCGAGAGCAGTTCCCGGTTGAGGGAGGCATAGCCAGAGATCCTTTGCTGGCGGGCCAGGCGCCGCAGGTCCGCCAAGCCCATCGTCGCCAACCTCAGTTCCGGCAAGCGGCGCCAGGCCCCGGAGGGCACCGGCAGTTCAGAACCCTGGCGACCATCGCGGAAGCTGAACAATGCCCCGCCCGCCATCCATTCCGGCACCAGCACAAACAGGACAGCCATCAAGCCATACAGCTCCACCAAGCCTCTGGGCAGCGGATGGAGCTGGCGCGGCTCATGGTCCGTAGGTGGGCCTTGGGAGTTCATCAGAGCAGGGAGCTGCCGCCCATGGCAGGGCCATTGCGCCAAAGCAGGGGGGGTGCCATGGGCGGATGGAGTCGTGCATACCAGAAGGCCATGGCAAAACAGAGACCGATCGTGATCAGCAGTGCCACAATCACGATTCGATCAGGTAAAGGAGTCATACGTCCTCCGTACGTTGACAGAGCAACAGAGTGGGCATTGGCTGGGTCAGCTCAAGTTGAAGTTCATCACCCTTGAGACTCAAAATCAATCCTTCCCTGCTGTAACGGACACTATTATCCACCTGCCGATCCTTAAACAGGGTAGAGCGTTGGCCGCCGATCAAAATGGAGGCTTGGGATTCATTGCGCTCCAGAACCAGCACCTGCTGATGCTCACAACGAAAGCGGTCTTTCCTTTCGTAATTCTCCCACCACGGTGAGTCAAGCGCCACCCTAGAGGAAGCAAACACGGTCATAGCCAGGCTGAGCCATGGACCAGCAATCTGGGGAAGGGCAAAAGCCGAAGCCAATAGCTGCATGTCAGATCAAAATAATCGGGTTGTTGTCTCCGCGCAAAACACAATGGGAGACACTCCAATCGAAATAGCTCCAAACTGCAGGAGGTAGTCGATAGTCGCAGCCAGGAAAATCATTTAACAAAACGCCGGTGGGCTGGGCCGAACAGTAAGGCCGACTTCCGGGCTTGGCGAGATATTGCTGGTGGTAGGTCTCTCCCGGGTGGAAAGCCCCATCAGCTCGAATCTCGGTGGTGATCGGGCCAAAACCAGCGGCGGCCAACTGACGGCCGTAATGGACCCCGCTGGCGGTGGCCAGGGCCAACCATTGGGGTTCATTGATGAAGATTGCCGAGCGGTACTGGCTACCACTGTCGTTGCCCTGGCGATCCCCCTGGGTGGGGTCGTGGCATTCCCAAAAGAGCTTGAGGAGATCGCTGAAGTGCACCTTCTCCTGATCCCAAACCACCCGCACCACCTCGGCATGGCCACTACGGCCACTGCAAACCTGTTGGTAGGTGGGTTGGGCAAGGGAACCGCCGGCATATCCCACCGCAGTGGTCACCACCCCGGGGAGGCGCCAAAAGCCCTTCTCAGCCCCCCAGAAACAGCCGCAACCAAAGAGCACCTCCCCCTGGCCTAGTCCAGCTGGCGCATCAATGGGGGTGCCCAGCACCGCATGGGTGCGTTCCTGGGAAGCCTTGCGATCCAGGGCACCCTGGCCTGATCCGGAAAAAAGTCCGAGCACGGCAAAACGATGTCTTGGGCTCAGCCTAAGCAGGCCGGGCCAGGATCAGACTGGCTCCAACCGTTCGGCCTGCTCCCTCTCCCACAGCCGCCGGTACGGGCCGGCCACCGCGACGAGATCCCGATGGTGACCCTGCTGAACCAAACGCCCCTCTTCCATCACCAGGATCCGGTCACAGGCGGCAGCGGCGGAAAGCTGGTGGCTGATCATCAACACCGTACGGCGTTCCTGCTCGCGCACCGACCGCAGGATGGCCGCGGCGGTGTTGTTATCCACACTGGCCAGGGCATCGTCAAGCACCAAGAAGGGGGCGTCGACGAGCAGGGCCCTGCCCAGGGCCGTGCGCTGACGCTGACCACCACTGAGGGTGATACCCCGTTCCCCCACCAAAGTGTCGTAGCCGTCTGGGAAGCTGCGGATGTCTGCCTCCAACCGGGCTTCACGGGCGGCGCGCTCAACCCGCTCCCGGGAAGCTTCCGGGTCGCCGTAGCGGAGGTTGTCCGCCAGGCTGCAGGTGAACAGGTAACCCTCCTGGGGCACCAAGGCCACTCGGGAGCGCAAGCTGCCCAGATCCAGGGCCGTGATATCGACCCCATCAAAAAACAGCTGCCCTTCCGGCACATCCACCAGCCGTCCCAGGGCGCGGGCCAGGGTGGTCTTGCCGCAGCCCACCGGCCCCACCACGGCCACCAATTCGCCGGGCGCCAGGGTGAAGTGCAGGTTGTCAAGAGCGGGGCGCTGGGCGTCGGGGTAGCGAACGGTGAGACCCACTGCCTGCACGGCCCCTTGGGCGGGATCTGGAGCTCGCCGGGGCAGGTCGGGGGACGTGATCAGGGGCCTACGGTTGAGCAGGGCTTCGACCCGCTCGAGGCTCACCTGGCCGGTTTGAAAGGTGTTGAGGGTGAACCCCAGCAAGGCGGTAGGAAAGACCAGCCGCTCGACAAAGAGCACCAAAGCCACCAGGTCACCGATGGTGAGGGTGCCGCGCTCCAGCTGGCCGCTGCCAAGGGCCAACAGCAACAGCAGGCTGATGGAGGAAATGCCCTCCAACAGGGGGAAAAGAGTGCTACGGGAACGGGCCAGTCCCAGGGCCGCATCGCGGTAGGCGCGGTTGCGGCCCGCGAAGGCCTTTTGTTCGGTGTCCTCCTGGCCGTAAATCTTGATGGCCCCGATCCCGGAAATGTCCTCCTGAATCAGATCGCTAAGACTTGCCAGGGATTCCTGCAGGCGCCGTTGCTGGCGCATCATGCGGCCGCCGAACAGGCGAACCGTCATCAACATCAAGGGATAGAGACCCACCGCCGCGAGGCTCAAGCCCGGGTTGATCGCCAACATCGCCGGCAGCGTCAGGGCATACGCCAAGGCGGTGTTGGCCAGGCTGAGCAGGGCAAATCCCAGCAAACGACGCACGTTTTCGACGTCGCTGGTGGCACGACTGATCACCTCACCACTGCCCATGCCCTGCACAAAACCGGGTTCCTGGCGCAGTACGTGGTCGAAGATGCGCTGCTTGAGGTCGGCCTCCACCTGGCGGCCGATCCCAAACACCAGGACGCGGGAGGCCAACCGCACCAGACCCATCGCCGTGGCCAACGCCAGGATCAGACCAGCTTCCACCAGGATCTCCCGCTGGCTAAAGCCGTCCTTGAGACTTTCAATGACCCGGCGTACCAACAGGGGAAACGCCGTGCTCAGGAGGTTGACCACTACCAATGCCACCACACCCAGGGCGACGGTGCGGCGATGGGGACTTAGGTAACGGGCAATCAGATCGAGCCGCAGGGCGCTCATCGGCGTCTCGCTGGCCATTAGGTCCGCCTAATTTACGCAGCTCCCTTGGCCTGCCGGTGCGCTGCGATGGATCAGCAGAACCACCCCCTCCATGGCACTGACCGTGCCCATGTCGACCGCTTGCTGGCCGTGGAAACTCCTGGAGACGCCGATCTGGTCGATGCCGCCCGGTTGCTGACGCGCTACGCGGATTTTCCCGGTGCCCCTGACCTGCGCGACGATTTGGCCAAGGTTCTGCGGCTCTGGGGCCTGGATCAGACCCAGCTGCATGGGCGCACCCGGGCGCTCTGGAGCACCGGGTTCCGACCCGTCGGGCTCGCCCCTGTCAGTGAAGGAGTCGGCTCAGGCTTTGACACGGCCAGCGAGGAAACCGGCTAAGACTCCTTGCACCGATTGGCTTGCCACCAGGGATCAACCTCAACCAGTCCGTTGCGGTCGGCGCATCGCTCGCCAGAAGCGGCCCCTTCGGGTGATAGTGGGGGGGTCCCCATCACCC
>JBBASD010000220.1:0-3955 GCA_040399485.1 Cyanobium sp.
TTCGGTGCGGCTGGAGGTGCCCGTCTTGATGAACAGGCGGCTGACGTATTTCTCGACGTTGCGGATCGAGGTTTCGAGGCGACGGGCGATTTCCTTGTTCATCATTCCCTCCGCCACCAGTTGCAGCACGCTGGCTTCGCGGGGGGTGAAATCGAGCGACACATCGGGGGTGGGCTTGCGGGCGCCGCCGGGGCCCAACATCGAGCGAATCTCGGTGATCTGCTTGGCCAGGCTGCCGATGTCGGCATCGGCAAAGCGGGCCGCTTCGGCGAGCAATCGCTCCTGGCGCCGCACCACATTGCGCACCCGCGCCACCAGTTCGTCGGGATCGAAGGGCTTGGGGATGTAGTCATCCGCCCCGGCCTGGAAGCCGGCGATGCGGTCGGCAGTCATGCCCTTGGCGGTGAGAAACACCACCGGCGTACCGCCCAACCTCTCATCCGCCCGCAAGCGCTTGAGCAGGGCAAAGCCGTCGCAGCGCGGCATCATCACGTCCGTGATCACCACATCGGGCAGCATTTGTTGCGCCACGGTCCAGCCCTCCTCGCCGTCGTTGGCGGTGGTGACCTGGAAGCCTTCGTCTTCCAGGTAGGCCTTGACTGCCGTGCGCATGCCCGGTTCGTCGTCCACCAGCAGCAAGCGCAGCGGCGGGCTGGGGATCGCCGCTGCGGTGGGATCGGGGAGGCCGGCGGGACCGGCGGCGGGAATGTTGGCCATTGCCGAAATCTATCGGGGGGGGGTGGCGATGACCTGTTCGCTTTCAGGCAGTTGGCCCGAATAACCAAGCTGCCGCGCCGTGGCCGCCAGCGCCGCCGGGTCCTGGCCCGCCTGCTGCGGAAAGCAGCTGGCCCACCAAACCATGTGGTCCAGCCGGTTGGCCCGGCTGATCGCCCCCCCCGGATTCAAAGAACGCACAATCACGCGCTGGCGGTCGCCGGTGATGCGCTGCGGCGCCTTGGTGTCACAGCGCACCACATCGGTGGCGATCACCACCCGGTCGGGCCACTGGCGCCAGATGTTCACCCGCCATAGATCGGCAGCGTTCGGATCCTTCTGCAGCCCGAACACCCCCACGCTGAGGTGCCCCTGCAGGCTGTCGCGCTCCTCCAGGATCACCAGATCGGCTGGGCGATCCGGGCTGACGCCGGGTTCTGCCGCCTGGGCGCTGGCCGCCGCCCAGCCAGCGGCCAGCCCCGCCCCGGCCATGCCAAGGCCTACCAGCAGCAAGGCGGTCCGCAGCCGCTGGCCCGGCCAGGGGGCGGGCTGGGGCGCCCCGTTCTGGAAGCGGGCCCCGGGGCGCCGCAGGGGCAGAAAAGTTGAGAGCATGGCTCCATGCTCGCCTACCTGGACCACCACGCCACCACCCCCTGCGATGCCGCCGTGCTGGCGGCCATGGCCCCCTGGTGGAGCGAGCAGTTCGCCAACCCCTCCAGTCGCCTGTACCGGCCCGCCCTGGAGGCCGCCGCCGCCGTCGCCATCGCCCGCGAGCAGGTGGCCGCCGCCCTCGCCATGCCCGCCGCCAGCGTGGTGTTCACCAGTGGCGCCACCGAAGCCAACAACCTGGCCCTCAAGGGGGTCGCCGAGGCCGCCCTGGATGCCGGCAACCCCCGCCGCGGCCTCGTCACCCTGGCCAGCGAGCACCGCGCCGTCCTCGATCCCCTGGCCTGGCTGCACCGCCATGGCTTTCCCCTCACGGTCCTGCCCGTGCAGGCCGATGGCCGCGTCGACCTGGAGCGCCTGGCGGCGGCCCTCGGCCCCTCCACCCTGCTGCTGTCGGTGATGGCGGCCAACAATGAAATCGGCGTGCTGCAACCCCTGGCCGCCATCGGCGCCCTCTGCCGCGAGCGCGGCGTGCTCTTCCACTGCGATGCCGCCCAGGCCGTCGGCCACATTCCCCTGGCCATGGCCGATATCGGCATCGATCTGCTGTCGCTGAGCGGCCACAAGCTCTATGGCCCCAAGGGCGTCGGCGCCCTGCTGCGGCGCCCCGAGCTGCCCCTGGCCCCCCAGCAGCACGGGGGCGGCCAGGAGGGGGGCCTGCGGGCCGGCACTTCGCCCGTGCCCCTGCTGGTGGGGCTGGGGCTGGCCGTAACGCTGGCGCAGGCCGATCGGGCCGAACGAGCGCTAAGGCTGGCCGCCCTGCGGGATCGGCTCTGGCAGGGGCTGGCGGCCCTCGGCGACGTCCAGCGCAATGGCAGCGCCCAGTACAGCCTGCCCCACAATCTCAACGTCAGCGTCGCTGGCGTCGATGGCCAACGGCTGCACCGGATCCTGCGGCAGCGATTGGCGGTCAGCAGCGGCTCGGCCTGCAGCCAGGGCAGCCCCTCCCATGTGCTGGCGGCCTTGGGCCGCAGCCGCAGCCAAGCCGCCGCTTCAATTCGGTTCGGGCTCGGCCGCGGCAGCGATGACGCCATCATTGATGCCGCCATCGCCGCCGTGACCGAGGCGGTGACAGAGCTGCGCCAAACCCAAGCCAAGGCCCCAGACCCCGCCTAGGTTTTGGCCCTACGGTCCAACGATCCGATGGCGATTTCTCCCCTCCCCCCCCGCCGCCTTGACCTGGGCCAGGCCCTGCGGGATGGCTGGCGGGCCTTCGCCCGCAATCCCTGGAGTTTCCTGCTCTTCGGCCTGCTGCTGGTGGGCCTGGAACTGGCCCTGCACCTGCTGCTGCAACCACGCCTGCCCTTCGCCTGGAAACCCTCCGCCTGGCTGACGGGCGCCACCCCCTGGGCCTGGAGTCCCTGCCGCTTCGATGCAGGCGTGCTGGAGTGCCGCCTAGACCTAAACAGTGTGAACTGGCCGCGGCTGCTGCGCCAATCCCTCGACCTGCTGCGCTACGGCCTGGTGGTGCTGTGCCAAAGCGTGCTGCTCAGCGGCCTCTCTTTGCTGCTCAACCTCTGGGGCACCAGCGGCCTGATCCGCGGGTCCTGGCTGGCCCTCGAAGGTCGCCGCCCCCAGCTCGCCGATTTCGGCCACTGGGATAGCCGGGCGCTGCTGCGACTGGCCCTGCCTTCGTTGTTGTTGCGCTGGGGCCTGGGCCTGGTCTTCGCCATGGCCGGGCTGCTGGCGGTGGTGCTGGGCGGTCTCCAGGCCTGGCTGGCCCTGGTGCCCCTGCTGGCGGCCCTAGCAATCCTCATTTATCTATCGGTGAGCCAGTTCTTCCTGCCCCAACTGGCCCTGCTGCATGACCCCAACGCCCTCGACACCCTCCAGGCCGGCCAGCGCCAGGTCGATCGCCACTGGGATCAGGTGGCCGGTCTGGCGGTGCTGAGCTTCGCAGTGCTGGTGGCGGGAGCCCTGTTCGGCATCGGCCTCGGTCTATTCATCGCCTGGCCGGTGGTGATCTGCATCCAGACCGCCGCCTACCGGCAGCTGTTCGGCCCCCTAGACCACACCGGCTTCAGCACTAAGGTCATGCCAGGCAGGGACCTTGGCGGCCAAGCCCTCAGTGCAGGGGACCGCGGGTAAGCAAGACAAAACCAAGCACCCCTAGCAGCGCCAGGCCCAGCTGCGCCACCCGGCTCACCAGCATCCCCGCCACCACCGCCAGTCCCACCAGCAGGGAGCGCTTCAACCGCAACAGGCCCAGGGGCCCCGCTCTGGTGGACGCCATCAGCAATTCCCCCAGGCTCGCCCCCAGCAGCGGACCCAGCAAAGCCCCCAGCAGCGGCCCCCCCACCGGCAGGGCCGGCAGCAAGCCCACCAACCCCACCAGCAAGCCCAGGCCCGAGCCGATGTAGGCCCAGCGACTGGCCTGCAACCGGGCCGCCCCCAGCACCAGGCCCAGGGCATCGGCCCCCCAGCCCAACACCAGCATCAGCGACGCCAGGGCCAGCACCGGCCAACCGGCGGCGAAGCCCACGGCCCACACCCACAGCAGGGCCCCCAGGGGCAACAGGGCCAACCCCGGCAACACCGGCAGCAGGGTGCCGGGGATGGCGGCGGCCTGAATCAA
>JBBASD010000221.1:0-2482 GCA_040399485.1 Cyanobium sp.
GGCCCCAGCGCTTCCAGGTTCTTGGCATTGAGGCTGGCGCGGCCGGCCATGGTGAAGAAAAGGGGGGAGGGGCTAGCGGATGACCGTGGCGCAGAGGGAGTTGCTGGATGGGCGGAGAACCTGAGCCTGGATAGGGATTTTGAAGGGTATCGCTTCTTTCGGCGAGGATTGTTTCAGCGGGTTCAGCTCTCAACCAACTGGTGTAACACCACCCAGTATCTTGCGCCGCCACTTCAGCACGCTGGCCATATCCAGGCTTTCGCCTACGAACTCGATCTGTCTGATTTGTTCGGGGCTGCGGCCGGCGGCCAGCTGACGCTGCAGCACGCTGCTGATTTCCATCCAGCGCACATCGGGGAAGGCGCGACTGCCGGGACGTTCGACAAAATAGGAAAGCTCTTGCTTCAGATCTAAATCGAAGCGTGAGGAGCCAACGGGAAGTCTCCGCCAGAGGGAATCGGTGACTTGGGCGTAGCGACCGGCAGCGGCTTCCCGGCCGATCACCAGCATCACCGGTCCGGGCTGTTGGGTCCAGGTGTGAATCCAGCGCGGCTTTTTGATGGCGAACATCTCACGGCCATCCTTGAGGCGACGCAGGTGGGAAGGGCCAGCCTTGAGCTGCAGATAGAGGTAGCGGCCGGTGCCGATGCCGTTGTCGTCGGTGAACTCCACCTGCAGGTCGATGCCGTCGTCTTCGTCGGGGTTGATCTCCTGCCATTTCTGGTTGGCGCTAGTGAGGCGGGCGCCTACCTCCAGTACCAGCAGCTTTCCCTTGCGCCGGGCGGTGAGCGGGGGCGGTTCGCTGCCGAGCGCTTCAGCCCGCCGGCGTAGCTCGGGATCGGCGAGCAGGCGCTCCAGATCGTCGAAGAGGGGGAAACGCTGATCGCAGGCGTCGCAGGTCACCTGGGCCTTGTCGCCGTCGCGGGCCAGCTTGTCCATCAGCACGGCCTCGTTGCCCTTGGGGACCCGGCAGTGGGGGCAAAGCCAGTGGCGGCGGCGCTGCACCGATTCGGCCGCCTCGCGCAGATGGCCCTGGATCAGCCGGGCGAACTGGACCTGCTCGGTGGGGCTCAGGGCGGCCGCCGTGTGCAGGGTGACCGTGCCCTCGCTGATGTTGTCGCGCTGCAGCTGCACGGCCAGCGCCCGGCTGCCCTCGGCGCCATGGCCCGCAAGGGTGCGGAATTCGGCGGCGTCACGCCAGAGGGCCTGCAGCTCAAACACCCGCGTTTCCGCCAGGCTCACCACCAGGGAGGCGTGGATCTCATCCAGCCAACCGCGCACCGCGTAGCTCATGAAGCGGGGCGGCAGGTCTGGCGAGGCGGGCCGCTCGCGGCCGCAGAAGCTGGGGAACACCAGCTGGCCGCCCTGGCGCAGGCAGATCTTGCGCTCCTGCAGCAGGCGCTCCAGCTCGGCCAAAAGCACCTGCTCCTCAGCGGGCGGCAGCCGCGACTGGACGGCAGCGATCGGGAGATCGGCGGTGGCGATGGCGCCGACGGCCAGGGCGCCGAGCTGGGGTTCAGCCTGCTTCAGTGAACGCACCACGGCCTGGCCGTAGACCCCCAGCCACTCGGGTTTGAGCAGCACATAGTCGCCGTAGTCGAGCTGTTTGAGCACGCCGGGTCCATCGAGCAGGCCCAGCACGGTGCGCAGGGTGGCGTCGTCCAGGCTGGGGAACGGCAAGCGCAGGCGCTCGCGCAGATCCTTGTAGGTGAGCAGGGCTTCACCGCCATCGCGCAGGCGCAGGATCTCCGCCTTGATCCGCTGGAACAGGCGGGGCGACGTATGGCGGGGCAGGCGGTCCCAGGGGATCGTCTCGGCGATGGCCGCGATCAGCTCCGGGCAGCCGCTGCCATCGCGGGCGCTGGTTTCCAGCAAGCGGCTGCCGTTCTCGGCCGCGAAGCGTTGCAGCAGCGTGCGGCTGGCGCCGAAGCCGGCATCGACGCGGGCGGCCACCAGCAGCTGGGGGGGCGGCTCATCGAGGCTGCGGCGCAGGGCGGTCTGCCAGTCGCGGAGACCCTCGACCACCTCATCGCGCTCGGCATTGAACAGCAGCAGCACCAGGGCGGCGCGATCAAGAAAGAGCTGGTGGATCAGGCGCTGGTCGGCCTGGCCGCCGAAATCCCAGAGCCACACCTCCCGCTGCGGCTCCCCGAAGCTGGCTGCGGTGGGCTGGGCCAGGGACCATTGGGTGCACCAGGCGCCCACGGTGGAGGCCTCGCTTTCTTCAAACGTGCCGGTGGCCAGCCGGCGGGTGAGGCCGGTCTTGCCGGCACCGCTCTCGCCCACCACCAGCACCTTGGCGTTGGTGTAACTGCGGGGAGCCTCGTCGTCGCTAGCTGGGGGTGGGGAGGCCTGCAGATCCGCTGGCCAGAGCAGCACCAGCCCGAACGCATCAGCCGACCACATAACACCGTTCGGGCTCCAGCCCAATTTCCTCACCCAATCCTTGTGTCCTTGGAGCACCGCCAGCACCCGGCCGCTT
>JBBASD010000221.1:2582-3935 GCA_040399485.1 Cyanobium sp.
TCCCGGCCGCTCGCCACCTCCCACAGCCGCAACGTTCCATCGGCCCCGCCGCTGAGCAGCCGGGCACTGTCCGGGCTCCAGGCCACGCTCAGGGCTGGGCCGGGATGGAACAGCTGCAGGGAGCGAGGTTGTTGGGGCGGGTCTGAGGGGGTCGCCATGGCGGGCTGGGCGGGGGCGGGGTTTGCCGGCGCTGGCGGTGCTAGTGGTGCTGGTTGCTCTGGCGCCAGGCCTAATGGCTGGCGGGGCTGCACGGGGCCCTGGGGCGTCGTCTCCTCCCCTGCGCTGGACGCGGGAACGCCAGCAGCCTTTGCGCCCGTCTGCCGCTGCCGCGCCCCACATGCCTCCAGCAACCGCCCTAACTGCGCCTGCCGATCCGCCTCGGATTGCCAATTGATGTAGGCGTAGCCGCGCAGCATCGCCTTGATTGGTGCGTCGTCGAGCCGCAGGGGCACGAAACGCCGCTCCAGGTTCTGCGGATCGCGGAAGATAGCGGTGTGGCCCTCAAGGCTGACCCAATCGGAGCCAAAGGCGTTGGCCGACATGCACAACAGCAGCACCGCCGAGTGCTCCAGGCCCTCCTCAATCTTCGCGGAGATCAGATCGCCAGGCTGAATCAGCCACTCGTCAAACCACACCCGCAGGCCGGCTGTGCGCAGTTGCTCCGCCAGCTCGCGCACCACCGGCTTGTCGGCACTGCTGTGGCTGAGGAAGACGTCGTAGCGGTAGCGAGTTGGGGCGGGCCCGGCCATGGGGGCAGGGTAGGCAATTGGGGCCTGCTGTGCTGTAGCTCAATGGCGGCGACTTCCGGTAGAGCCTTCAATCAAGGCAGCGGCAGAAGCGCCAGCTTGAGCAGCCTCGGCAACAGTGCCGCAAAGCCCGGACCTGATGCTTCTCCCCCCGGACGGCGGAGCAAACCCGCAAAGGGACGCTGCTGGCCTGGCTGAAGCGGCTGGATCACGGCCTGCGCAAAGGTGGCCTGCACCAACTCTGGATCGGCAGTCCTAAAATGCCTAACAGGATTCCTATTAACTCCGTGGCAAACCGATCGATCAGCATCTCGCTGGAGGAGGAACTCCTGGCCCAGCTGGATGCCCAGGGATCCAACCGTTCGGCCCTGGTGAGCCAGGCCCTCTCGGAATGGCTGGCCCGCCGCCGCATCGACGCCCTCAACACGGCTTACGCCCACCTGGCCTCGCTGGAGGGCGGCGATCTGGCCGCCGCCGGCGATGCTGCCGTGGCCATGGGTGAACAGGCTCTGGCCGCCGCTGCAGATGGCTGAACGGGGCAGGCTCTACCTCTGGCCCCGCAACCGCAGTTTCGGCGACAGCAAGGCCCGCCCTGTTGTGGTGATCG
>JBBASD010000222.1:0-3931 GCA_040399485.1 Cyanobium sp.
CCAAGGCCGCCGCAGCTGGGGCAGGCCCGGCTGAAGAGTTCGTAGATGTTTTGACCCTGGCGTTTGCGGGTCAGCTCCACCAAACCCAGTTCTGTGAGTTGGGCGATCTGGGGGCGGGCCGAGTCGTCATGGCTCGCTTGGGTGAAGTGTTCGAGGAGTTGCAGTTGATCGCGCCGCGATTCCATGTCAATGAAATCGATCACCACAACGCCACCGATGTTGCGCAGCTTGAGCTGGCGGGAGATTTCTACGGCCGCCTCACAGTTGGTCCAGAGCACGGTTTCGCGCGCATTGGCCGAACGGGTAAAGGAGCCGGAGTTGACATCAATGACAGTCAGCGCCTCTGTCGGTTCAATGATGATGTAGCCGCCTGAGGGCAGATCAACCCGCGGACGCAGGGCATCCCGGATCGCGGCATTGACCCGGAAATGTTCGAGAATTTCGGTTGTTTCCTGGAAACATTCGACGTCCAGGCTGGCCTGGTCAGGACCCAGGAAGGCATTGACCCGGGCCACGGCCTCGGGGCTCTCGACGACGACCCGGGTGACTTCCGGCTTATAGAGGTCTCTCAGCACCCGGTGGACGAAGTCTTCATCACGGTTAAGCAGAACCGGTGGTGCAGCGGTCTCGGCAGCCAATTGAATGGCTTCCCATTGCCTCAGTAAGGTTTCGAGGTCGTCAATCAACAGCTCTTCACTCACCTCTTCGGCTTCCGTACGGATCAGCAATCCGGCGCCGGGTGGCTTGATCAGAACACCAAGGGCCCGCAGCCGGTTGCGCTCGTTTTCGCCGACGATGCGCCGTGAGATATTCACACCCTGGCCCTGGGGTTGCAGCACGAGAAAACGGCCGGGCAGGGTCAAATTGCCGGTGAGCCTTGGACCCTTGGTGCCGGTGGGTTCTTTCATTACCTGCACCAGAACTTTCTGGCGAGGTTCGAGCAGCTCTGTGATGCCGGCGCCGCCTTTCTTCAAGCGCAGGGGGCCTAGGTCGGTGATGTGAATGAAACCATTTTTCTCGCTCTCACCGATATTTACGAAGGCTGCATCGATTCCAGGGAGAACATTTTCGACGGTGCCAAGATAGACATCGCCAATCTGGTAGCGGCCTTGGGCCACTACAAGTTCATCGATTCGGTCGTCGGTGAGCACGGCGGCGATGCGCAGGTGCTCGGCGATGACGATCTGTTGGGGCATAGAAGGGATACGGGCTCAAGGAGCCCTGCCGGGAGCAGGAGTGGAATAATCAGTGATCTAATTGGACGCTGGGTAGGCGGTACGTGAAAAACCGCGCCGATCAGCTAAACCAGCTAGATCATGGCAAGTAATGGACTGCAAAAAAACAATACTGAGTTATCAGGTTGTTTAAATGAGATTAAAAATGCTACCAGTTAGTTACTGGTGGAGGTGGGCATGGGCCTCACCCGGAATTAAACAATGGCCGAACGCGCGTCGCTGAAGGTGAGGAGTTTCCTTGGTGCGCCTGGTGAAAGGCATGGGCCAAAGGAAAAATCCTGGACGGATAGGAGTCGGGTACGAACCCGCTGTACCTTTACCGTCTTAGCGTTAAGCTAGCACGCAGTCAGCGAGGGTCAGGGCCAGGCGGCGGTGCCGGTCGGTCCGCAGGGTGCGACCCAGCTGTTGGCCCAACCAGAGGCAGAGATGGTCGGGTTTCAGCCCCAGCCCCTGGGGCGTGATGGCGCTCGCCATGGTGATTTGCACCGGTGCGCTTTGCCCAACCTGCCCCGCTGCCGCAGCAGTTGGAGATACCAGGCGCAGGTCAAGCAATAGCTGCCTGTAATCCCGCTGCCTTGGCCTGCCCTTCTTGTCGGTGTCTTGCCATGGCAGCTCGTTGGCGGCCAGCAGGGCCGTGAGCGCCGCTTGCCACTGGCCCAGGCTGGGAGTGGGCAGACCATCGACGCTGGAGGCCTCAAACTGCCAAAGGGCGCCCGTGACCAGGGCCGAGAGGCTGGGGCCATCGAGGGCGACCTGTTGGGCCGCTAGCAACTGGAATTCGCTGGGCAGTTGGCTCTGCAGGGCAGTCAGGGCCGCTTGGGGCTGCAGCGGGGCGATCAACTCCAGCTCCAGCCATTCCGCCAACCCCTCGCTGCCGAGGGGCAGGGGCTGGCCAAAATGGATGCGGGGCAAGGGGTGGAAGCCCCCCGTATGGCTGATGGGGATCTGGCTGCGGCGCAGGGCCCGCTCCAACAGGCGCAGGGTGTCGAGGTGGCCGATCAGGGCCAAGGAGCCGGTTTTACTGAACTGGAAGCGCAGCCGTTGGACCCGCTCACTGGCGGGCGGCTGCTGGGGCAGACGGGTGGGGATGGGCGGCGGCGCGATGGCGATGTTGTGGCCCAGGTCTGGACCACAGACGCCGCAGTGGCTGCATCCCTCAAAGGAGCAGTCCGGCACGGTGGCCGCCTCCAGGGCGCGGCCGAGGTCTTCGGCCAGCCAGCGCTTGCTCAGCCCCGTATCGATGTGATCCCAGGGCAGGGGTTGGTCACAGAAGCGATCCAGATCGGCGGCGTCCATGGCCTCGGCGGCCTGCCAGTCGCCCATCTCCAGGTCGCGATAACGGCCCTCCAGTCCGGCGGCGACGATGGCGCTGCGCCAGGCGGCATGGCTGCGTTCCGCCGATTCAAACCAGGCATCGAGCCCCGCCCCGGCCCGCCAGGCCGCTTCGATGACGGGGGCCAGGCGCCGGTCGCCCCTGCCGATAAAGTCCTCAACCGCCGACAGGCGCCGATCGGTGTAATTGGTTTTGAGGCCCTGCAGGGGCCTCAGGGCTTGGCGCAGCAGCTGCTGGCGCCGCTCGAATTCAGCGCTGCTGACGCTGTGCCACTGGAAGGGGGTGTGGGGTTTGGGGGTGAAATTGCTGATGGTGAGATTCAACTCCAAGCGACCCAGGTCGCGGCATTGCTCCTGCAGGCTTCTACAGGTTGCGGCAATTGCGAGCACATCGGCATCGGTTTCCCCCGGCAGGCCAATCATGAAATACAACTTGATCTTGCGGTAGCCGGTTTGCATCGCCGTGCGGATGCCTTGCAGCAGTTCAGCGTCGCTGAGGCCTTTGTTGACGATGTCACGCAGGCGCTGGCTGCCGGCTTCGGGGGCGAAGGTGAGGCCGGCCCGACGGGTGCCCCCCAGGATGTGGGCAATATCGGCATCGAAGCGGTCGACCCGCTGGCTGGGCAGGGTGAGGCTGATGTTGTGTTCCGCCAGGCGGTTGCGCAATTCGACGCCAACGGATGGCAGGGCCAGGTAGTCGGAGCAACTGAGTGACAGCAGGGAGAAATCGGCATAGCCGGTGCGGTTCATGCCCTCTTGCACCGCTTCGATCACCGCTTCGGGTTCCACATCCCGGGCCGGGCGGGTAAGCATGCCGGGTTGGCAGAAGCGGCAGCCGCGGGTGCAGCCGCGGCGGATCTCCACCGTGAGGCGGTCGTGCACCGTCTCAATGTGGGGCACCAGGCCCATGGCGTAATGGGGCATCGGCGTGGCCGTGCGCCGCAGCAGGCGCGCTGGCAGTCCGGGCTCTAACGGCACCACGCTGACCCCATCTGCCCCGGGCCCATAAAGGGAAGGCACGTAGACGCCCGGCACCTGGGCCAGGTCGCGCAGTAGATCGCGGCGGCTGAGGCCGGCGGCCCGTGCTTCGGCCACCACCAGGCCAATCTCGGGCAACAGTTCTTCGCCATCGCCGAGGGCGATGAAATCAAAGAAGGCGGCGAAGGGCTCCGGGTTGCTGGTGGCTGTCGGTCCGCCGGCAAAGATCAGGGGCGGCGCCGCCGGATCGGCCAGGGGCAGATCACCCCGGTCGGCGGCTCTGAGGGGAATGGCGGCCAGATCCAGCATCTCCAGGATGTTGGTGGCGCCCAATTCGTAGCTGAGGCTGAAGCCAAGAATGTCGAAGGCGTGCAGGGGGCGGCGGC
>JBBASD010000223.1:0-425 GCA_040399485.1 Cyanobium sp.
CTGCGATGGCGTCAGCGGCCATCATCTGCCACTCGCTGCTGTCGCTGCCGACGGGCGAGTTCCATGGGGAGGAGATCTCCTGGCGCGTGCCATCGCCGCGCTCCACAAAGGCCATGCCATCGCCGCGCGTTAGCAGCTTGGTATTGCCCTGGGCTTCCATCGTGGTGAAGGGAACACCGGTGATGCCATCTTTGGTGGCGTCCACCTGGAAGCTCGTCTCCAGCTCCCAGGCGGCGGGTGTGTTAAAGCCATCGGATCCGCTGGAGGACTGCCAGTTCCAGTTGGCATCGAGGCTCCAGAGGTGGAGGAAGCTGGAGGTGTTATTGCGCCAGAGGATCTGATTGCTGCCGGCGATCGTTTCAGCGGCCATCATCTGCCACTCGCTGCTGTCGTTGCCGACGGGGGAGTTCCAGGGGGAGGAGATC
>JBBASD010000223.1:525-1292 GCA_040399485.1 Cyanobium sp.
GAGCTCCCAGGCTTTGGCTGTGTTGAACCCATCGGCACCGCTGGAGGATTGCCAGGTCCAGTTGGCATCAAGGCTCCAGGTGTGGAGAAAGCTGGAGGTATTGTTGCGCCAGAGGATCTGGTTGCTGCCGGCGATCGTTTCAGCGGCCAGCATCTGCCACTCGCTGCTGTCGTTGCCGACGGGGGAGTTCCAGGGGGAGGAGATCTCCTGGCGCCTGCCAGCGCCGTACTCCACGGAGGCCGGACCATCGCCGCGGCTCAGCAGCTTGGTGTTGCCTTGGGCTTCCAGGGTGGTGTAGGGGGGAGCGCCGATGATGCCATCGTTGGTGGCGTCCACCTGGAAGCTTGTTTCGAGCTCCCAGGCTTTGGCTGTGTTGAACCCATCGGCACCGCTGGAGGATTGCCAGTGCCAGTTGGCATCGAGGTTCCAGAGGTGGAGGAAGTTGTAGGTGTTGTTGCGCCAGAGGATCTGGTTGCCGCCGGCGATGGTGTCAGCGGCCAGCATCTGCCACTCGCTGCTGTCGCTGCCGACGGGGGAGTTCCAGGGGGAGGTGATCTCCTGGCGGGCGCCACCGACTTCCACGAAGGCTTTGCCATCGCCGCGCTTGAGCAGCTTGGTGTTGCCTTGACTTTCAATGGCGGTGTCATCATTGACTGGCGTTGGAGGGGGTGGTGGATCGGTACCGGCAAAAGACGCTTTTAGGGTATAAGAACCCGTTCTGTCATCCACCAGTTCGCTTGCCGCCAGGAAATAGGTGCCGCTGAGGG
>JBBASD010000223.1:1392-3919 GCA_040399485.1 Cyanobium sp.
CGGCATCATTGGCGAGGTCGATATTGCCTGCCACACTGCCGCCGATCGCCACCTGCCCGGTTGTGGTGGTGTTGTCGGCGAAATCGTCCGGGGATTCAGCCAAGGATGCTTTCAGCGTGTAAGTGCCCGTTCTGTCATCCACCAGTTCGCTTGCCGCCAGGAAATAGGTGCCGCTGAGGGTGGGGGTGAAGGAAAGGCGTGGGTCGTCACCGGGGCCGCCGCCTGATGACAGGTCGAGGAAAATGCCTTGAGGGCTGTACAGGGTCAAAAGGGGGTTGCCGCCGTTATTGCCCAAGGTGCCGCCGCCAGAAACCAGGCCGCTGAGGTCGAACACATAGCGCGTGCCGGCGACCAAAGCGACTTTGAACCAGTCGGCATCATTGGCGAGGTCGATATTGCCTGCCACACTGCCGCCGATCGCCACCTGTCCGGTTGTGGTGATGTTGTCGGCGAAATCATCGACCAACAGCACTGAGGCAAACCCTACTTGGGCAGCTGGATTGAAAACAGTCGTCGCTTCAATGGCTCCGGTGCTGGCTTCCAAACCCCAATTCCCGCCCAACACCGCAGTGCCGGTTAAATCATTGGATGCCGCCACGTCCGCTCCGGCATACGACGCCAACAGATCGATGAACGCCGCGCCGGCATCGCCTTGCGCCACATTGCAGCCATAGAAAAGAAGATCTCCGCCCGACACCAACGATTTGCCAATCTGTCTCCAAACTTCAGCGTAATCAGGCAGATTGCTGCTATTGAGGCTTGTACTGCCAAGGAGCATGGTGCCAGCGTTGCCATGGGAGAGGATATGGATTGAGTCGAAACATATTCGACCCTTGAGATAGTCTTGAATTTGCAAGATGCCATCCCGTTCGCCTTCCAGCAGGTGCACCTCAGCGCCTTTTGTTAATGCATTTGCAAGCTGCTGGTAATCGGTGATTTTTGAGTCAATAAATACAATTGTCCTTGTCATCGTGGCGATGGTCAGCATGGACAGGGGCTACCATTTAAGCAGTCTGGCCCAGCAGAGGTTATTTTGTTAAGCTATGCAAAGGTACTGCTCATGCCTGAATTGGACTAGGTAGCAAGCTCCGCAGCTCCCTCCCGGGCAATTCTGTTACCTACGCAACAAGAACAAGCTTGTGTCCATGAGCGGCGTCGCTAGGGAGCAATACCACTCTGCCTCGAACAGGAACGCTGACCCGATCGGGCCATCAGACGTCTACCGCGGCAGGGACGATCATGGAAGCAACCAAGCTGCCGCTCACCAAGCGGTTCCAAGCTTTCTATCTAGTGGGGGATGCTAAAAGGCATCTCCTCACTCTACCTGAAACGAATCTCGGGCGTGAACTACCGGACTACATGGCTTGTGCAAAACAAGGTGATGCAGGCGATTAGGAAGCGCGATGAGGCCTACGTGCTCAGGGTGATGCGTCAACTCGATAATGTGTACCTGGGAAGAAAATGCAATGGTGGCAATCCTGCCCGGGGATCAGAGAACACTTCGCCTCCCTTGGAGTGGTATAAAATTGGAAGTTCGTGATCTGATCACTGATCAGTGATCAGGCAACTGCGGCGAGCGCAGCTATTGGTTGATCTTGGACTTGATTGCTGGCGTTGTCCAGCTTGACCATCGACACCTCGGTGAACACACGGCAGCCATCGAGCTGATCGTGCCTATTCTTTCGGAACGTTTTCAAGGTCTTTCTCCCTCCCAGATCATGGCCACCCTCGGCATCTCCAAAGACTTCTGGCGCCACACCCGCGCCTTCCAGGACATCCTTGCGGAAGGGCGGCAGGAGGGCGTCGAGCTGGGACGGCAGGAGGGCAGGAAACTGGGCCAGGAGGAAGGCCGCAGGCGCCAGGCCGGCGCTCTGGCCCTGCGCCAACTGGAGCGCCGTTGCGGGTCCATTGACGCCCCCACCTCCGCTCGGATCGAAGCCCTCAGCCTTTTGCAACTGGAAGAGCTGGCCCTGGCCCTGCTTGATTTCAGGGGCATCGTGGATCCACAGACCTGGCTGGAGCAGTTGGAACCCTGAGATGCCTGGTGTCAACTACGTACGTGAGCGTGCGTCCATAGGATTGCCGAATGACCGCGAGCGAAAGTACCTTCGCACTACTACGCCGCCGGGAGCGGCAGCGGCGGATCGCGGTGCTGCGCCAGCGCTTGCGGGACACCCTGGGACAAAACGACTGCAGCGTCTGGCTGTTCGGCTCCCTGGCCCGGGGCGATTGGGATGGCTTCTCGGATACCGATCTGCTGGTGGTGGGCGCCAACCAAGACGCGGCTGAGCGGGCCGCCGATCAACTGATGGAAGCCCTGGTGGGCGATGACGTGCTGGCGATCGATCAGGAGCGCTGGCAGGCCATGACCCGCTCCCCCTCGCCCCACTGGCGGGCGATCCGCGCCCAGGCGATCCGCCTCCATCCGGAGCCATGAGCCAGGCGCGACCGATGGCCGTGGTGAGCAGTCACCACGGCCACGGCGGTGCTGGCCTGGGTGGAGCGGCTTGATCAGGGGGAGGGCTGA
>JBBASD010000224.1:0-3899 GCA_040399485.1 Cyanobium sp.
CAATGGGAATACGCCTGCCGGGCTGGAACGACAACGCCCTTTCATTTTGGGGACATGATCAGCCCGGAGCTGGCTAATTACGTCGGCAACCATGCTTATGCCGACGGGCCGACAGGGACCTACCGAACACAGACTACGCCTGTGGGACTTTTCCCTGCAAACGCTTGGGGCCTGCAGGACATGCACGGCAATGTGTGGGAATGGTGTCTGGATGAATGGCACGAGAGTTACGAAGGTGCTCCCAGCGATGGCCAAGCCTGGGTGGATGTTGCGGAAGGGGAAAAGAGTAAAGAATCAGTAAAGACCAGGCTGCTGCGCGGCGGCTCCTGGAGCAGCATCCCCAGGAGCTGCCGCTCGGCCTGCCGCATCCCCTACCGGCCCGGCCTTGCCCTCAACCTCGTCGGTTTCCGTGTGGTCTGCCTCCCCCAGGGCCCTTCCCTTAACTCTTAAACCCTTAATCCCTCAACACTTGGCTGTTTCTTAACCCTGGCTGTTGTTTTGCGGCCGTTGTTTTGCGGCTAGGTGGCTATCGGTTGCGGGCTGTTCACAAATGGCGCCGTAGGCGCCTCGATTTGATAGCCCTTCATGCCATGCCGCCATCCCCATCTTCCTGCAGCCCCTGGCCCATCAGGATAATGAAGGCCCGCAATCGGGCTCGGTTGGTTGGGGAGGGGTCGAGCTGGACTCGGGCGGAAAGCAGTGCTGCTTGATCAAGGCGCTCAAAGCTCTTTCTCTGGCGTTCAGCTGCCTCAGCCTGGCGTTCTCGCGCCTCAGCTGCTCGGTTTCTTTCTTGATCTGCTCGATCTCGATCTCGATCCCGCGCACGGGTCGCCAGTTGAGAGTCGATAAAAACTGTCGCCACCGAGGCAGCGATGAGGGGGATGCCCCATTGCTGCTGGAGGCCGATGCTGCGGCCGAAGACGGTGATGTGGTCATAGGAAGAAAAAAGAGCGATCAGGCCGAGAAGCAGACCGCCGCTGGCCTGGATGGCACCGAGATAATCCAGGCCGGGCCAGGGGCGCTGTTGTGCTGTCAATTCTGGCGGAGCTGGGGCCGTCTCGCTGTCAGCGGGGGCGCCAGGGGCGTCTGGAGTGGCAGGGGGCACAGGGGGCGGGAGGCACAGGGTGCGTGAGGCAACAGGGAGCCCAGGGCTTCCCCTTCCCCTTCCCCTTACCAGTTCCACCCTGTGCTGCAACACCGCCGTGCTCACAGCGATCACCGAGCAGGTGCCCTGCATGTTTCCTGGCAGAGGAAGAGATACACCTACGGCAGCATTTCCTTCACTCCATTCCCAGCCATCTTTCAATCGGCAGAGATAGGGAGCCCACCCCCAAGCGATGCAATCCCGCAGGCCCACGGCAGAGTTGTTGGCCCAGGGCATGGAACTGGCGCCCATCTGCGCACTGGCCTGATGGGGACTACCCTCAGGGCCAGTGGCGGCAGCATCGGTTGGGCAGCGAGCAGGGCCACCCTCTGCAGTCGGCATCAGGGCAACCGGAGCGCCGCCAGCTGTTCATCAGCTACAGCCATCGCGATGGCGAATGGGTGGAACGGCTGCGCCGGATGATCAAGCCCCTGGAGCAGCGCTACGGCCTCGAGCGTTGGGACGACAGCCGCATTCAGGCGGGCGGCCTGTGGCGGCAGGAGATTGAGCAGGCGTTGGCGAACGCCAGCGTGGCCCTGCTGCTGGTGAGCGCAGACTTCCTGGCTTCCGACTTCGTGACCCGCAGTGAACTGCCGCCCCTGTTCCGGGCAGCGAAGCAAAATGGCCTGCGCATCCTCTGGGTGCCCCTGCGCCCCAGCCTCTGGAAACACATTCCGGAGATCGAGCAGTACCAGGCGGTGATTCCCCCCGGCCGCACCCTGGCCGAGATGGCGGAAGTGGAACAGGAACGGGCCTTTGTACAGATCGCCGAACTGATTCTGAGCACCTTTCAGGAGCAGGAGGAGCGTCTGGCCCGCCTGAAGAAGGAAGAAGCCGAACGGCTTGCCAGTGAGCAGAAGGAGCAGGAGGTGCGACTGGCCCGGGAGCAGAAGGCGGAGGCGGAACGGCTGGAGCCTGAGCAGAAGGAGGAGGCCGAGCGGGTCGCCCGCGACCGACAGGCCCGCGAGTGGGAAGCCCAAGACCGGCAGGCCGAACAAGAACGATTGGCCCGCGAGCAGAGAGAGGAACAGCAGCGGCAGGCCCGTGAACAAGCCGAGCATCAAAATCGCGCGGAGGTGGAACGCTGGAAGGCGGAGGCCGAACGGCTGGACCGCGAGATGAAGGCCCTGGAGCGCAGGGCCGCGCCAGAACAAGCAGCCCAGGAGCTGCCGCAGCCAGCCAAGAACGATCGTCAGGAGAAATTACCACGCTATGAACAGGAGTTTCGCCCAGTGATCAACGCGACGAATCAGGTTCGCCCTCCCTCTAGAACACTTCCTCGCTCAATCTCTGGACCACTCTTTAAGCCATTTTCCCGCCCTCTTTCTCGTCGCCAACTGTTCATCAGCGCTGGTACAGGGGTGGGGGTGGTTCTTGGTGTCATAGCTGTAAAAAAGCAGCCAAAACCAGCCAAAGCAATCCCTAATTCCACCACCACCTGGTTGGTGCGGCAGGGGGATGGCTGGGAGAAGAAGACCAAGCCTATTGTGGTGCAGAATTATCAGGAAGAACTGCCGCAGGGCGTGGAGCTCACCATGGTGGAGATTTCAGCAGGAAGTTTCCTGATGGGTTCGCCTTTGAGTGAAGAGGGTAGAGAGGAGGATGAGGCCCAGCGCCGAGTCACGGTGCCGGCGTTTCGGATTGGTCGTTTCCCGATCACTCAGGCCCAGTGGAAGCTGGTGGCGGGTTTGGCGAAGGTGGAGCGAGAACTTATTGCCGATCCGTCAAATTTCAAGGGGTCAGATCGCCCGGTGGAGCAGGTAAGCTGGCATGATGCGATCGAATTCTGCCGTCGCCTCAGCAAGCATACTAAACGTAATTACACCCTTCCCAGCGAGGCCCAGTGGGAATACGCCTGCCGCGCAGGAAGTACCACCCCCTTCCATTTCGGGGAAACCCTTACCACTGAACTGGCCAATTACGATGGCAATTACACCTACGGCCAGGGCCTGAAAGGAACTTTCCGCCAGCAGACCACCGATGTGGGTAGCTTCCCCGCCAACGCCTGGGGTTTGCAGGACATGCACGGCAATGTCTGTGTGTGGTGTCTGGATCGCTGGCATTCTTCCTTGGTGAAGGGACCCACAGATGGCAGCGCCTGGCAGGAGCCGGCGCCGGAGTTGGCCAAGGAGGATCAAGATAGGCGGCTGCTGCGCGGCGGGTCGTGGAGCAACTCCCCCAGGTTCTGCCGTTCGGCCTACCGCTTCAGCTACCCCCCGGGCGACCGCAACGACGGCATCGGTTTCCGCGTCTGTTGCCTCCCCCAGGACTAGTTTCTTTACCCTTAAACCCTTTATTTCTTTACACTGGCTGTTGGTTTGCGGCTGTTGGTTGCTTGTTTGTGGCTGTTGACTGCAGGCTGTTCCCGAATGGCGCCGCAGGCGCCTCGATTTCCTAGCCCTTCATGCCATGCCGAAATCCCCATCCTCCAGCGTCCGCTGGGCCATCAGGGTGAGGAAGGACCGCAATCGGGCTCGGTTGGTGCTGGAGGGGTCGAGCTGCACTCGGGCGGAAAGCAGAGCTGATCGACGCAGCTCAGCAAGGCTCTGCCTTTGGCGTTCAGCTGCCTCAGCCTGGCGTTTTCGCGCCTCAGCTGCTCGGTTTCTTTCTTGATCTGCTCGGTTTCGCTCTCGATTTGCTTCGTTCTCTCTTCGATCTGCTCGCTGTCGCTCCTCACGCGCAAGATTTCGCTCTCGATCAGCTTCATCCGCTGCTCGGCTTCGCTCTCGTTTTGCTTCGAGCGCTGCTTGATCTG
>JBBASD010000225.1:0-3898 GCA_040399485.1 Cyanobium sp.
TTGCTGGCCGAGAAGCTGTTGAGGCCAATATCAACATCCCCAGGCCCGACGGCCAGTATGCGGTCCACACCGCTGGTGCCGGTGTCGTTGTAGTTGTCAAAGCCGGCAAAACTGGACCAGCCACCGGCCTCATTGCCACTGACCAGATAGGTGTCGCCGCCTTCTGCGCCATTGAGTAAGTCGTTGCCATAACTGCCATCAAGCTGGTCGTTGCCGTTGCCCCCCAGCAGGGTGTCGTCCCCCCAGGACCCATCCAGGAGGTCATCCCCACCGGCGCCCTCCAGCAGATCATTGCCCTCGCGGCCCACCAGTTGCTCGGCGACGTCGGTACCGACCAGCAGGTCGTTGCCTCCAGTGCCAACGACTTGAACACGATCATTGAGGTAAAAATTCAACCAACTAGAGACATCACCGAGCGCGGCATTGCGATTGCCATCTTCGTTGAGAAAGTTATCCCCTTCAATAGCGAAGCCAATATGGTAAATTCCATCAGCAACGGTGTTGATCAGGTCGTTGCCTAAGGCCCGCACATTGCCGCCATCACCTTGGATCAGGTGAAAGCCGGTTTCCACCCCGCCTTCATCATCGCCATGCAAGACAAGAAAATCGTCGTAGCTGTTGGTTTGGATCCACTGGCTGAGTTGGCGCAAATCACTGCGGCTGATCCAACCATCCTGATTCACATCCGTTGCCCTCACCGCCTTGAGGATCAGCCCATTCAGACCATTGGCCGCATCAAGGCCACCCCGGATCTGGGCGGCTGATGTGTGGGTGGCCAGGCCCCCATCCCAGCGGGCGGTATCCACAATTCGATCAAGGCCAGAGCCAGTGGTGGAGGGATCACCGAGGTAATAGTTGAGCCAGTCGGCCACGTCTGTGACACGGGCGTTGGCATTACCGTCTTCGTTGCGGAAGCGACCGTCAGCACCAATCTCGAAGCCGATGTGATAAATCCCATCAAGCACAGTATCGACAAGATTAAGCCCGAATTGGGCCGTATTTGCACCATCATTTTGCACCAGGTGGTATCCGGTTTCTTCTCCATTTTCATCATCCCCGTGTAGAATCAGAAAATTGTTGAAGCGGGTTTGATCATTGCGGATCCACGCGTTGACCGCCAGCACCTCACTTACTTCAATTCGGTTGGGATCGCTGCCCGTGCTCGCCGCAAGAGAGGCCAGGCCGGCGAGGATGAGCTGGTTGAGCCCATTGGCGGCCTCAGCACCTCCCTTGATTTGCGCCAACGGAATTTGGTTGGCCAGGCCGGCGTCCGCAACGATCGCTTCGGTGGTGCGGTCGAGCTGGCTGTTGGTGTTGGCCACATCCACCCGCAGGGCGCTTAGCCGCTTCGCAACTGCTTGCAGTGAGGCGTTGGCGGCACCGTCTTCATTGAGAAAGTTGCCTGTGGCATCGATTTGAAAGCCGAAGTGGTAAACGGAATCGAGGACCGTATTAACCAGGTTGTTGCCGTGAAACAGCTGGCTGGCGCCGTTATTAACCAGGCGATGGAAGCCAGTCTCCCCATCTCCTTCGTCGTCGCCGTGGGCATTGATGAAGGCCTGCAGGCGGGTGGGATCGGAGCGCAACCAGACGTTAAGGGCGATCAGGTCGTCGGGGGTAAGCACGAGAGCCGATGATCGCCCAATGGCGGTCAGGCCCGTGGTGATGAGCTGATTTAAGGCATCGGCTGCAGCGATGCCCGCCGCCAGGGAAGGGGCATCAGTGGAGCCGCGCAGGCCAGGGTCCCGGTCAAGCCAGCTGATCACCTGGTCCAAGCCAGTACTGGTGGTGCCGGAGATGCTGCCCGACCAAAGGGAGTAACGACTGATGGCGGAGGCTGAGGTGGTCATGGCTTGGTAGGGACGGCAGCTCCGCTGACAGTGTGACTATTGATACATTCAATCATATTTTGATCAGGATGGGCGCGGCTTGACAATTCTTCGCCCGGCTATGAGCCAAAGCGGGTTTACCGGCTTGTCGTCTGGTCTTGGCATGGCGTTGGCGGTGGCAACGGGGGCGCCACGCCGAAATCTCAAAACTTGTGCAGTAACAAGGGGATCACTACCGCGTTGAGCAGGTCAATCGAACAGCACAGGCAAAATGGGCCGGCAAATTGCCCGTGAAGATCACAAATCTGGGCGAATTGGTGCAATTTACAATTGAATCTAGCTTCTCATTGGTAGCCTGCCAAAGGGCCGGACCGGATCCGCGCCATGGTTTGTGGACTCGAAACTGGCGTTCAGATGGACATCGTAACTATATAGACCAAGGCAGCATAAACACTAGAGCGCCCGCCAAAGGACTGCCCAGGCCAAAAAAACAAATTTCTAATTGCTCCCCTTAACCCCTCGCTACCTTTGCCATCTCCTTCAGTCGCAGTACCGTGGCCACCAGCAAGTCGATGGACACATCTTCGGCGGAATTGGCATCGGCGTGTCCGAAGGGATTGTCGATGTCGGCGATGAGACGTAGCAAGAAGATGAGTAGAAAGGCAATTACTATAATGAAAAAGATGGACTCCTGCAGCACATCTGTCACTGTGAACACCAGGCCACCGCTCAGCATGACGATTCCAGCAGTGGCCAACCAATACACCAGGGTAATAAAGGAGGTTTCGCGTATTGTCTCCACTCGGTTTATCAACTTCAGGATCTGGGCCATTTCCGCCATCAGCCTGGCCTGTAGCGGCGGAATCCCCAATTGCACCGAGGCTTCCACCACCTGGCCATGGACCTGTTGATAGCGGCGCAACAGATCGGCGGTGGAGATGCGATTCAGCAGCCAATCCAAGATCGAGCCGCCTAGATCCGCCACCGCCGCCAGCTGGTGCCCCACTTGGGCTCCAGGTTTATGGCGGGGAATGGCCTGGATCTCCAGCCCCAGGGTCTCCAGGTTGGTGGCCATCTCACCGGGCAACTTCTCACTTTCCTTGAAATCCCCCAGCACCCCGTTGAGCAGAAAGCCCAGCAAAAACACCGTCGAGGCCACCAGCGAAGTCACCAGGGGATTGGGCCGGATCCACTCCCAATCCAATTGATGGGCCAGCAACTTGGCCAGGCCAATGGCTAGCACCAGTGCGGACACCTTGATCAGCATCAACAGCCGTCGGCGCCAGGCACTGCGGTTCCTTCGGCCCACAAAGGAATCAGGCGAAAGGACACCAGGAAAGCGAACCATCGAACCTCGTTACTCAAATGTGCAGGCTAAGGAAGGGTGGAAGCCCTCCCGGTGCTGCCGCTGTGAGCCGGCTTGAAGCTGCTGTTGGTGGTGCCCTGAAGGGGGACGCTGGGGCGGTACCGCTGGAGGCTCCCTTGGGCGTCGGGGTCAATGGGAGTTGGTGTCGAGTGTCGCGAGATGGGAGTTGGAAGTTAGGAGTTGGAGGTTTGGGGTTGGAAGTTGGAGGTTGGCCCAATTGGAGCGGCTCCCCAGCCGGCATCCCTGCACCGCAGGGTCCTTGGCCAAGCCTGGACGGACGCTACATCTGGTGTGCGTGATGGGGTGATTGGGGAGACGTAAAGGGTTTGGGTCAAATCGATGTCAACCTGTTGGGGCCTACTGACACGGAAACCAATTAAGTCACTGCCGCAGACGCTATATTTGGTGTGGCGAGTCGGATTGTGCCTTGGGCGAGTGATGCAAGGCAAGTCAGACTTGGATGGGGGTGATTCGAGGCTGACTAGGGAAACAGAGTCGCTGTCTAAGTCCATGAGTGTCAGCGGCGGGTTCTGCCACTGCAACGATGGGGCCCATGCCCACCTCTGCCCCCCTGGACTTTCTGCCGCCCCGTCTTGATGGGCGGGTGCTGGCTCTCAGTCGGCGCTTGCTGCCCTGGTATTTGCGCCACCAGTGCGCCATCACCAGTCTGGAGGTGCAGAACCTGGAGCGCCTGGTGGCCGCC
>JBBASD010000226.1:0-3818 GCA_040399485.1 Cyanobium sp.
TGTCGCCACCGAGGCAGCGATGAGGGGGATGCCCCATTGCTGCTGGAGGCCGATGTTGTGGCCGGTGAGGGTGATGTGGTCATAGGACGTGAATAGGGCGATCAGGCCAAGGATCACTCCCCCAACGGCCTGGAGGGCACCGAGGTGATCCAGTCCGGGCCAGGGGCGCTGTGCTGTTGGTAAGTCTGGCGGAGCCGGGGGCGTCTCGGTGTCAGCGGGGGCGCCAGGGGCGTCTGGAGTGTCAGGGGGCACAGGAGGCGGGAGGCAACAGAGAGCCCAGGGGCTTCCCCTTACCAGTTCCACCATGGGCAGCACGTCTCGCTCACGAGCGAGCACGTCAGAGACCCAAGGGTCACAGACCCAAGGGTCACGGACCCAAGGCTCCAAACCCGCTCCCGTGCTCGACCGGTTACGCCGGCTGGTCCCTACAGCCCCAGGGGGTGCCCCGGCGGAACTGCGCTCCTTGCCCACCGCTGCCGGATTTGCGCCCTTCTTCCTACCGTTGTTGCTGTAGTAAACACCTCCCTTCCTGCCCCTGCCATGACGCAGCCAGCCCCCCCGCACGGTGCGGTTTCTGCTGCATCACCCCCACCAAAATCAGGGGTTTCGGGAATTATTGGGGGCCAAGTTACCGTCGCCCGTCAGGGTAAACAGTGGCAAATCTCAGCAGACATATCTGGTGAATCAGCCTCCGGCCCTCACTCTGCTTTGGATTCCGCCAGGAAGATTTTGGATGGGCTCGCCGCCAACGGAGCCGGAGCACCGTGAGAGCCCCATGCATCTAGTTCAACTCCAAGGTTTTTTCATGGGCCAAACGCCAATCACCCAGGCCCAGTGGCGAGAGGTGGCCGGTTGGCAGGAGCAGCCGGGGGAAAAGTGGGGCAGGGAGCTGAAGGCAGACCCCTCCCGTTTCCAAAGCAAGGACGGGCAAGGGGAGAACAAGGTGCGGTTGTTGGCAGGCGAAAACAACACCGACAACCGCCCTGTGGAGCAGGTCAGCTGGCTGGATGCGATGGAGTTCTGCAGCCGCCTCAGCCAGCGCACTGGCCGTAATTACAGCCTGCCGAGCGAAGCCCAATGGGAATACGCCTGCCGGGCCGGAACGACAACGCCCTTTCATTTTGGGGACACGATCAACCCGGAGCTGGCCAATTACGACGGCAACCTTGCCTATGTCGTCGATGGGCCGACAGGGATCAACAGAGAGCAGATTATGCTTGTGGGGATGTTCCCTGCCAATGCTTGGGGCCTGCAGGACATGCACGGCAATGTATGGGAATTGTGCCTGGATGAATGGCACGATAGTTACGAAGGAGCGCCCACCGATGGTCGAGCCTGGGTCGATGCTTCGGTATGGTAAAAGAATAAAGAATCAGCTGCCCCTGCCTTCCACGAAAATGGTGCATTGCCAGGCCTAACCGCATGGCGACCCAGCGGCGATGGGCGGGCATGGCCCCCTCGCTGGCTAGTACCAAATGGCGTAGATCAACGGTACCGAGAGCTGGTAGTGGGTAGACTTTAGTGAGCGAAAACATGGCGAATGCAGAAGAACAACGCTAAGATCAGGGGCAGGACGTAACCTTTGTCAGACATCAGTTACTCGTGCTCCTGTCCGCTGAATCTTGATGTTTGGCGCGATGCTGAGCTTGCCTGTCATCTTTCTTTCAGGACATGGCCTTCTTTCCAATCCCTCTTTACTATTGAATTAAGCCCAATAATCTGCACGCCGAACTTGGTGCTTTTCATCCACTTACCAGGTTGTGCTTCATTATAGACTCGCTCATTCTAGCGAGCATTGAAGCGTTCTCCATAAGCACTTTCTATCACCAACATCCGCCAAGCGATCTAACCATATTCGTTAGTCAGATGGCAGTTTATCTTTGAGGGCAGGTTTAACTGAATGGATTGGGAAATGGGCGATGCTCAAGTGTGCCAGTAGTTCACCAGGAAGAAGCGAATCTGAATCACCCAGATCAGCGAACCCAAGCCCGCCAGGGCGACGGGGCCGAAAAGGTCACCGGAACGCCTGGGCAACAGTAAGGAAAGTCCACCGACCCAGCCCAATACCACGGTGGGCATGAAATGGATGGCATAGATCCAGGCGTGCTGTGCCAGGGACTGATGCAGCAAGGGAACGAATAGCCACATTTGGGCGGCGGCCAGAATCAGCGTAAGCTGCTTATGTGTTTCCAGTAGCCGTGCCAGACAGATCACGAATAAAACAACCCCAATAATCCAAATTGCGTAATGTTCAATAATCTGGGGAATGGCCACCCGTGAGCTCTCAGGAGTGGCGCCAGATTTCTGCCAATAAAGAAACTCCAGCGCATTGAAAACGCCATCATGATATTCTTGGCTATGTGTGAGACCCATGCGATCCCAAAGATTGCTACCCAACAACCTGCCATCGCGGAACATAATGTTGGCAATAAGGCGCTGGATCCAGTAAAGAGCTATGGCCGCTGCTGCAGGCAACAGAATGGCCCGTACTCCCCGCCGCAGCCGCCCGCTGAGACGGACACGCTGCAACCCGAATGCCACCAGAAAACTGAGGGCGGCCAGTATGGGGTAGATCCAGGCGGCCAGAAAAAATGTCAAAGGGATGGCGATAGGCATTCGCCGCGCCTGGGACTCAGGTTTACTCCACCAGCGCTGAAGTAACACAACACCCAACAGCCAGACGATCAAGCCCAGATAATCGGGCTCATCGATCATGCAATAACGCAATAACGCCTCATTGGTGATGGTGATGGCATACGTGACCACAAATACAAGCTGGCGATTACCCTCAACTGCCGATGCGAATGTGCTGGTGGCAAGGGTAGCTAGCAACAGACCTGTGACGATGATTACGGCAAACGCTAGGCCGATCTTGAAGTTGGGAAAGGCACTTTCCCCGAATAGGTGATAGCCGAGCCAGTAAGGCAAAAGGTAAAGTGGCGGATAAGATTGATAGATACGATCGGGAAAAGTATTGGCATCAAAATATGTGCCACCAAGGGGAAAGAATCCCGCCATGGTAAAGAAGCCATGGTTTTCCCAGGCCTGAACGGCCCGCAGGGTCTCGCGACCAAATTGGTAGACATGATCCACGATTCCTTCGCCAAGAAGGCGTGAGAAGGTGAGCCAGGTGATGCCGAGCAGCACCGCTGAAGTAACCAACCAAGGCCTGAAAGGGAAGATCCAGCTGGCTGCCCAGCGCTGTGACAATTCAGCCAGGGACGAAAGCTTCCATGACCTCTGCCCCCCTGGCACTGGTATTGGCATTGTTGAAAGCCACGGGCAACCCGATGGCATTAAGGATGATTGATTACCAATTCTACCAGAAGTGTGAAAAACATTAGTTTGATGGAAGCCGTGCAAGTGCTGCGCTCTCACGCCAGTGCGGTCCATATTAAGCGGTACCTGGAGTAGGCAGGGCGCGGCGATTCGCTGGACCATGGACTGGTCGAGTCGGATCAAGCCGATGCTGGCGATTGAGCGGCTGGCCTGAACCGCCGCCCGCTGGGAGGAATATCTCTATTGGCAGGCCCGGGTCCGCAAGCAACTTCAGTCCATCAACCTGCTGATATAGGCCTGTCGGCGCGATCCTGCGATCGGTTTAGCAAATCCGAACACCTGCGCGAAAACCCTGCCGAATACTGGTTTCACCGCATCGACGCTGAACATCGCCTGGTCTTGCAGCGCGACGGTGATCTGCTCGTAATCCTGGCCTGTGGGTACCAATTAAGGTGACGCATCCCTGGAGGCCTCACATAGTCAATCACCCCAACACCCCCCCAATCGCCTCACCAATCCGCAAGGCATTCGCCACCACC
>JBBASD010000227.1:0-3813 GCA_040399485.1 Cyanobium sp.
GACCATCGCGAGCAGCAATACCTCGAACTGCAGGGCCAGTTGCATGAAACCGAGGCATCCTTGCTGAAGATCGAGGCCGATCTCAGCAATACCGAATTGCGGGCCCCCATCGATGGCACGATTTTGCGTATCCATACCCGGGTGGGGGAGCGGGCCGGTGACAAGGGTGTGCTCGAAATGGGGGACAGTGCCCGCATGGAGGCGGTGCTTGAGGTTTACGAAAGCGATATTGGCCGGGTGCGGCTAGGCCAGCGGGCCCGCATCAGCAGTGAAAACGGGGGCTTCAAGGGTCAACTCAACGGCGTCGTCACGCGCATCAGTCCCCAGGTGCGCCAGCGACAGGTGCTTTCCACAGACCCAAGCAGCGATGCCGATGCCCGCATCGTCGAGGTGCGACTCGGGCTTGACCCAGTGGATGCCAGGAAGGTCCAGACCTTGACTGGTCTCAAGGTGATCGGCCGGTTAGAGGCTTGAGGAGGTTCCTCTGATGCCCTCGTCTTGGCCCAGCCGCCGCATCCCCCTGGCCTGGTTGTTGCTTACCCGTCAGCCGATGCGGCTGGCGGTGGCATTGGCTGGTATTGCCTTTGCGGGCATCTTGATGTTCATGCAACTAGGCTTTCGCGATGGTCTTTTTGAGGCGAGCATAACCCTGCACAAACTCTTTGACACCGATCTTGTGCTGATCTCTCCGCGCACGACCAGTTCGGTGTCGATGGAGGGTTTTCCCCGTCGCCGTCTTGTGCAGGCCATGGCCCATCCTTCCGTGGAGGGGGTGAGTCCCGTGCACTGGAACCTGCTTAGTTGGCGCAATCCGCAAAACCGCGCTACCCGCTCGATTCTGGTGTTGGGCTTTGAACCCCTCGATCCGCTACTGCAGGATGACTCCCTGCGGCGCCAGGCCCCCCTGCTCAGTCAGCGGGGCAGGGTGATTTTTGATGAGCGTTCCCGCGAGGAGTTCGGACCGATTGGCCCCTGGTTCCGCCAGGGTCGCCTGATTGAAACTGAGGTGGCTGGCAAGCGGGTGCGCGTGGTCGGATTGGTTGCCTTTGGACCTTCATTCGGCGCCGACGGCAACCTGTTTACCAGTGCTGAAACCTTCCTCTGGCTGATGCCCGACACTCCTGCCGGCAGCATTGAGTTGGGGTTGATCCAGTTGGTCCCTGGTAGCGATCCCACCAAGGTGGCGGCCGATCTGCGTCGCCAATTGCCTAGGGATGTGGTGGTGTACTCCAAAAAGGGATTTGAGGAGTTTGAAAAGAATTACTGGGCCACCAGCACCGCCATCGGTTTCATTTTCACCCTGGGTTCGGCCATGGGCTTCGTGGTGGGCTGCGTGATTGTTTATCAGATTCTCCACGGTGATGTCAGCGACCATCTGCCCGAATACGCCACCTTGATGGCGATGGGGTATCCCCTGCGTGATCTCCTTGGGGTAGTGGCCCGCGAAGGGTTCCTGCTTTCCCTGTTGGGCTATGGACCTGCCGTGGTCGCTGCCCTTGGGCTATACGGCCTGGTGCGTTCGGCCACCGGCCTGCCCGTGACCATGTCCATTGATCGTGCCCTGCTGGTGTTCGTGCTGATCCTGGTCATGTGCATGGTTTCGGCTGGTCTGGCCATGCGGCGCCTGGCCGACGCCGATCCGGCCGAAATTTTCTGACGCCCCCCGCCGTCCTCACCCCCACAGTGCCGATGCTCACCCGTAGTCCCGAGGTCCTATCCACCAGCACTTCTGGCCTGGCCACCCTCTCGGTGCAGGGGCTGAATCATTGGTATGGCCGCGGCGCCATGGAACGCCAGGTGCTGCAGGGGGTGGATCTGGAGATCCAGCCAGGCGAGGTGGTGTTGCTTACCGGTCCATCCGGTTGTGGCAAAACCACCTTGCTGACGCTGGTGGGCGCCTTGCGCTCGGTGATGGATGGTTCGGTCAGGGTATTCGGAGAGGAACTCAACGGGTCCAGCCGTCAGCAACGACAGGGGATACGGCGCAGCATCGGCATGATTTTTCAGGGTCACAACCTGCTGCGCTGCCTCACGGCCGAGCAAAATGTCCAGATGGGTGCCGATCTGTTGCCGGGTCTGGGCTTTCGGGCCCGTCGGGATTTGGCGCGGGAATGGTTGCGCCTCGTGGGCCTGGGGGATCACCTCGGCAAGTTGCCCCACGACCTCTCCGGCGGCCAGAAGCAACGGGTCGCCATTGCCCGCGCCTTGGCCGCCCATCCCCGCCTGCTATTGGCGGATGAGCCGACGGCGGCCCTGGATAGCCGCAGTGGGCGCGAAGTCGTCGATCTGCTCCGTTCCTTGGCCCGAGACCAGGACTGTGCCGTGCTGATGGTGACCCACGATCCCCGCATTCTGGATGTGGCCGATCGGTTGCTGCAGATGGAGGACGGCCGCCTGTGGGACTCTGACCGCCCCCCTGAAGGTGCTGGGCTAGGGTGAGATCACAGTTCCGGATCAAACGGCGCCCATGTCGAAACGCAGAAATCTCAAGAAAGAAAAGCAAGAACGCAACAGGGCCTATGCCCGTAAGTTCAAGAAGCGCAAGCTGCGGAATGATGGTCGTGGCGAAGGTGCTGGCAATGGTGTGACGGGCACTGCCAATAACGGTGGAGCCGCCGATTGATTTGGGGCTCCCAAGTCTGATTTCGCTTCTCCGCCGCAATGGCTGCAGATGTTTATCAGCGTCGTTATCCCTACCTACAATCGATTGCCAATTCTGCGCCAGTGCCTTCAGGCCCTGGAGTCGCAGATTATTCAAGCTCCGCTTCAGCGTTATGAAGTGGTGCTTGTTGATGATGGTTCCACCGATGACACCGTCCGTTGGCTCGATAACCATGCCACTTCTTTTCCCCATGTACGCCTGATTCGCCAGGACCATGGCGGTCCGGCGCTTGGTCGCAATCGTGGAGTGGAAGAATCGCGGGGCGATGTGATCGTCTTCATCGACAGCGATCTGGTGGTGACACCAGATTTTCTTGTTTGTCACGCCAAGGCCCTGGAGCGCCGTTGGTCCAGTAGCGGCAATCGGCTATGTTTTACCTATGGTGCAGTAATTAACACCGCAAATTTTGAATCCCCAACTAGTGAACCTCACAAGTTGCGGGACCTTTCGTGGGCCTACTTTGCCACCGGTAATGTGGCCATCGATCGTCAGTTACTTGAGGATACAGGTCTTTTCGATCCAGCCTTTCGTCTCTACGGCTGGGAGGACCTTGAGCTTGGCGAACGCTTGCGCAGTCAGGGAGTGAAGTTGGTCCGCTGTCCTGAGGCCGTTGGCTACCACTGGCATCCTGCCCTTAGCCTAGATCAAATCCCTGATCTGGCTCGGGTCGAGCGCGAGCGGGCTCGCATGGGTCTGGTCTTTTTCCGTAAGCACCCCTCGCGGCGGGTGCGCTTCATCATCCAGTTCACCTGGTTGCATCTCCTGCTTTGGGAACTTCTCACCCTGGGAGGCCTCCTGAACGAGCGAACTCTCCGCCCCCTGCTAGCCCGACTGATCCGTCAGGGAAAGCCTGGCCTGGCCTTGGAGCTGCTGAGACTGCCCCTGAATCGTCTGGGAGTGCGCGAACTGTTTGCCGAAGCCCGGCGCTTGGGTTTGCGCTGAAATCCGGCCAAGTGCCCATTTCACCGTTTGTTATGTTGGTCGGGTTCCATTCACACCGCACACCTGCGTGTTTCGGGTGATGGCTTTTCAGTTACTTGCTTTTCGGCAAGCTGGAATCGCTATCCCTGGCAGGTGGAGGCAAACCCGAAACCCTACTGAAAATCCATGGCCGTTGTCACGCTTGCCGAAATGATGGAGGCTGGCGCCCA
>JBBASD010000228.1:0-3732 GCA_040399485.1 Cyanobium sp.
GCCCCGTTGCCCTCTTGATGGCCCCATCCCTCCTGCTCGACACCCATGCCCTGCTCTGGTGGTTGGTGGAACCCGAGAAGCTCTCCAGCCTCGCCCAGGCGGCCATCAACGATCCTGCGGCCACGATCTTTGTAAGTGCAGCCTCCGGCTGGGAGCTCGCCACCAAAGTGCGCCTGGGCAAACTGCCCGGCGCCGAAAAGCTGCTGCAGGATCTGCCTTCCCTGTTGCAACAACAGGGGTTCCAGCCGCTGGCCGTGCAGCTGCATCATGGTGTGCACGCCGGTTCCTACCAGCAGGCCCATCGGGATCCCTTCGACCGGCTGCTGGCGGCCCAGGCCGAGTTGGAGGGCCTGCAACTGGTGAGCCTTGACCCTGCGCTGGCCACCTTCCCCTGCCGCCTGCTCTAGTGAAGGCATGAGCACCTCTGCCCAGATCCGCAGCCAGCTGATCCAGGCTCTCAGCCTTGATCTGGTAGGCCCAACCCCAGACATCCTTGCCCAACTTGAGCTGGAAGGGCGCACAGAGGAGGCAACTGAGCTGCGCGAAGAGCTGCTCGATCGCGCCCACCCAACCGCTGGTACCAGAGCGGCTTCCTGATCCCCAGCGAAACCAGCCTGGGTGATCGCGCCGATGATGCGGCCGACGACGAGTTCGCCGGTCTCGATGGCCAGAACCTCTCCGCCAAGCGCAAGAGCAACACCAGCGGCGATGACACCGGCGCCAGTGAAGCTGGGCCGGCGCGGCGGGTGTTTTTCACCTGCTCCGTTGGTTTGAGTCTGCTCATACCGGCAGCCACCGGGCTGGAGGTCACGGTGCACTGGGCCAGCTACAAGCCCACCGCCCCGCCAGCAGACAGCAAGGCCGACGAAGCCTGGTTGCGCGAACCCCACCGGGTGCAGCTCAGCCTTCCGGCCGAATTGCTTGCTCCCAGTGGCAGATCGGCTCAAGCAAAGGAGGTGCCCGGCAGCGAAGGCCTATGGCTGCACTGGCACCTGAGGCCCGCACCTGCGGGTCAGGATTACCCCTCCGGCGCCGTGGCCGTGAGCCTGTTCCTCACCAACGAACGCAGCTATGAGGGCCGCAGCGCCGAAGACCGCGACCGCGCCAGTGCCTTCCAAGTGCAACTGGATGTGGCCTGCAGCGCCGGCTTCCTGCCGCGCCGCGACCCCCGCGCCGCCGACCTAGCGGTCAACGCCAACGATTGGGACCATCGCGTCAACAACCTCCACTACCGGGGCGACCACGAATTCGCCGTGGGGCACAACATCTCCGTGGCCCCCCGGATTGATGCCAACGGCCACTGTCACCAGATCTGCACCACCTGGCTGCACCCTGGAGTGAAGATTGATTACGCACAAAGGCCGTTATCTTGTGGATTGCTGATAAAATTGATATTGGAGTTTACCTGAATTACAATGGCCAGTCCCCTCAGCCTGATGATGCCAGTCCTCCCAGGCACAACACTTTCCTCACTGTTGTCCACTCTGGCTACCTCTCAGCCGAGCATTGATGCGGCTTTGGCGAAAATCGGCACAGTGCATTACGCGCGGTTTCTTTTACTTGATCGATCCTCACCAAACCTCCTGCCAAATCTGGCCAATGCAAACTCTCCTTCGGATACACTGATCATCTCTGTAATTACTAACTACGATGGAGATTTTGACCTGTATATTCATGACTTTGTCGGCCAGCTTGGTGAGGTTTTTGATGCCCTTTTGGCCCATGTCATTGGAGGTAAACAGTTGATCCCAGTGGCAAACAACGAGCAGGCATTTCTAGCCTTCATTTTAGCGAATGACGCATCCCAGCAACTGCCCAACAAAAGTTCCGGCTATGAGGCGTATCCCCAAACGGTCCAGCAAATTCTTGCCGCCGTCACGTAAATTTCTAGGCCATCTCCAAAGCTCTACCGTCATCTATTTCTCTGAGGATCTTCCATGTCATCTCCAACGATCGAATATGATGACGTCCAGGGCTTACTCTTGCGTGGATATCGGGTAAACTATGCTCGCCATTTTATACTACGAATCCTCAATCCAGCTGCCACTGGCGATTTCCTACTCGCCTTGCTGAGTGGCTCCGAAACATTGCCAACAATCACTACTGCGGCACGGATCACTCCGAAACCCTCATCTTTTTTGAATGTGAGCTTCAGCTCATCCGGGCTTCGCCTGATGGGTCTTTCTGATCATGAACTCACTACCTTTGATCCTTCATTTTACAAGGGTTCCACCGATCCAGTCGTGGCCAGTAACTTAGGTGATACCGGACAGAGCGCACCAGAGAACTGGATCGGTGGCCTAAACAATGGTGCACAGGTTCATATTGTATTGAGTCTATGGGTTCGCGATTCCTTGGAAAGGGTAGACTTGATCTCGAGCCAGTTAAGGGCAGCATTTGGCAGCACCCTTAAGGAGTTGTACTTCCACGATGCGAATGCATTGCCTGATAGCCAAGTGCACTTTGGCTACCGTGACAACATCTCCCAACCAAATATCAAGGGCCAGCCGACCGGTAAGCATCCCGCGCCTGATCATCAAGAGCTGGTCGAAACTGGTGAGTTCTTACTCGGTTATCCCAATCAGATTGGTGGCACGTATACGGTACAGCCTCAAGAACTTTCACGGAATAGCAGCTACGCCGCATTTCGCATTCTCGAGCAGGATGTCAAAGCTTTTGAGACACTCCTAGAAACATGGGCCAAACAACTGAATATGGATAAGGAATTGATTGCCGCCAAGATTTGCGGGAGATGGCGCAATGGCAATCCTCTCGTCCTAAGCCCAGAACAGCAATGCCCCGAACTGCCCCAAAATGAACGTAATAACTTCACCTACATCACCGATGACAGCAAAACCGATGACACCTTAGGGTTTAAGTGTCCGTTGGGTTCCCACATTCGTCGTAATAACCCACGCAATCAAGCTGTGGTTGGAACCGATGCCAATCATCACCGAATTTTGCGGCGAGCTATGCCCTATGGTTCCGTCTACAATCCTGAAGCTCCTGACACTGAGAAGCGAGGACTAGTCGGCTACTTTATCAATGCTAGCGTACAGAATCAGTTTGAATTTCTAACGAGAAGTTGGGATTTAAGATCTGATTTTGTCAAATCTGCCGTGGGACTGGGGCCCCAGGGGCCCGATCAGGGCAATGCAGTATTTAACATTAGCGGCGAAGATGTTTTCCTTGGCATCAATTCTGAATCCAAAAGTTCGTTTACTATCCCAGGCCCTGGCAAGAACGGCAAAGGCAATACGCATGTGACTGGCTTTGGACGCACCATCACCACACGGGGCGGAGTTTATTGCTTCTTCCCTAGTATTTCCGGAATCAGATATCTTGCTCATCGTGCCAAAGGCCAAACTTAAGCCAAGGTTCCCATCACAAGAACGCCGGTTGAGCTTAGATCGTCAAACCGGTTCATCCCATCTACCAGTCCTATAGCTCAAGTTTCTTGATCCTGAAGAGCCCCCCTGCCTCCTCCCCAGGCATGGACCGCCAGGCATCCCTAACTGAAGAATATGGAGGATCGGGATGTTTTTGATTGAGGTCTTTGAGCTGTCAAACTTGTTGGAAAGTGAATGGGGAAATACTGACCAAGGGCAGGATTCCGCGCGCAGATCTCGCAGGCTTTCTGCTCATCTTTGAGCCAATCCACCTCGGATCGAACTGGCGTGGTCGGGCCCTGATGCGGGAGCAGGCTCGATCACCCGCGATCAGTCGGTGCTG
>JBBASD010000229.1:0-3703 GCA_040399485.1 Cyanobium sp.
CCACCTGATCCTTCTGGATGTGGTCGTCGATGCTTTTCATGACGTCGCCGGCCCGCATGGGCCGGAATTCGGCTCGCCCACCATACGGGGGGGGCGCCGCTGCGGCGGACTTCTGCCGCGTCTTGTGCGTTGGCGCTGATGAAAAGCCGCAACAGGGCACACCGGAACGTCTGCTCACCCTGCCAGATCACTCAGCTCCAGCCAGCGTTCTTCAGCGCTGGCAATGCGTTCCAGCAAATCGGCCAATTCATGGCTGAGGGCCTCAAGTTCGCCGTAATCGCCACCGGGAGGAAGGGCCAGTTGGTTTTCCAGCCGCTGACGCCTCTCTTCCCAGGCTGGCAGATCCCGCTCGATGGCCGCCAGTTCCCGCGTTTCGCGAAAGCTGCGGCGACGGGGCATCGCTGGGGTGGTTCGACCCTCGGCCGCTGCAGGGTACGGATCTGGCCCGGCCCCTGCAGCGGCCAGAGGGGGCGAGGGGGATAAGGCCTGGGATGCTGCCGCACTAGCTAGCTGGTGCTCCAGATAGCCGCTGTAGTTGCCCTCGAAACGCCGCAGCCGACCCTCATCAAAACTGAACAGCCGATCCACGGTGCGATCCAGAAACCAGCGGTCGTGGGAGACGACCACCACGCAACCTTGAAAATCCTCAAGAAAGTCCTCCAGCACCGTCAAGGTGGCCACATCCAGATCGTTGGTCGGTTCATCCAGTAACAACACATTGGGGGCGCTGATCAGTAGCCGACACAAATGCAGCCGGCGCCGCTCCCCACCGGAGAGCCGGGCCACAGGCTGGTGCTGCTGGGCAGGAGGGAACAAAAAGCGTTCCAGCAACTGGGAAGCACTGAGCTCCACTCCATCCACCTCGACCCGGCTTGCCTCTTCTTGAACCACATCAATCACCTTGCGCTCACCCCCCCGCCCAGCATCGACGGGCTGTAGGGCGGCACTGTGTTGATCGAAATAGGCCAACCGCACGGTGGAACCGAGTTCCAGCCGTCCAGAAGTGGGGGCTAGACGGCCGGCGATGGCATCCAACAAGCTCGATTTGCCGACCCCATTGGCTCCGATGATGCCGATCCGGTCCTCGGGACCGAAGTCATGGCTGAAGCCCTCCAGCAACAGGCGATCACCAACCTGGATTGCCAGGTTTTCCGCTTCGATGGCGCGTTTGCCCAGCCGACGGGCCGTGGAACCCATCTGCAGAGCCGCCTTCGCTTGACGCACCGGTTGCTCGCGCATAGCTTCAATTCGCTGTAGTCGGGCCTTCTGCTTGGTGCTGCGGGCCTTGGGGCCCTGGCGCAGCCAGGCCAGTTCGCGGCGGAGGCTGCCCCTGAAACGGGCCGCCCCGGCGATCTGGGCCTCCTCCTCTTCGCTGCGGCGGGCCAGATAGGTGGCGTAGTTGCCCTCATAGCTGCGGGCCTCGCCCCCCTCCACCGCCACAATCCGACGGGTGACCCGATCCAGGAGATAGCGATCGTGGGTGACGAGCACCAAGGCGCCGCGAAAACGATCCAGCCAGCCCTGCAACCACTCGACCCCATCGGCGTCGAGATGGTTGGTGGGCTCATCCAGCAGCAGCACATCGGGCTCGGCCACCAGGGCGGCGGCCAGGGCGACGCGGCGGCGATTGCCACCGGAGAGATCCCCCACCCGTTGGTGGGGATCCAGCAGCCCGACCCGGGCCAGAACCTCCTGGCAACGCCGCTCCAGGGTCCAGCCTTGGCCGGCTTCAAGACCTTCGTGCAGGTGATTGAGGCGAGATTGCAGGACCCCATTGGCCGGGTCTTCTGCCAGGGCCTGGCTGAGTTGCTGGTGTTCCTCCAGCAGGGCCAGCGTCTCGGCGCACCCGGAGCGCACTTGCTCGATCACCGTGAGATCGGCTTCCAGGACAGGGTCCTGATTCAGTAGCACCACTTTGAGCCGGGGTGAGCAGCGGCGCTGGCCGCGGTCCAGGGGTTCGACCCCGGCCAGGACCCGCAGCAGGGTGCTCTTACCAGCGCCATTGGGACCAATCAGGCCCAGGCGCTCGCGTTCACCTACATGCAGATTGAGGTTGGCGAACAGGACGCGCAGGCCAAAATCCTTGCCTGCCCCTTCTAGAGAGATCAGGCTCACGAAACGGGCACGACAGGTTGGGGTTCGCCGCGACGTTGGCGCTCCAGGTGTGCGAAGACGCTTTTGTCACCAACATCGGCGGCGGTTGGCATCGGGAACTTGCGCAGGCAAAGCAGCAACAGCAGTACGGCCTGCAAGGCCAAAAGAGCCATGGTCAGTTCGGGGCCCAAGACACCGGCCAGGCGGCCAAGCAAGGCCAGGGGCAACAGCAGGGTCACACCGATGGCCTCCGGCCGCTGGAAACAGAAGAACTCCTTGAAGCCCACGCCGGCCAGGGCGGCAAAGAAGGGACCCACTGCCAGGATCCAGAGGGGCTGGCGGGCCAGCACCGGCAGCATCTGATTTGGTCCGACTTTGATAGCCAGCAACAGGCCGCCAAGGCAGCCCAGCAACCAGAAGGCCTTCAGGGCCAGATGCAGGGGACGCAGATAGATGTGAATCCGCAACAGGGCCAGGCCCAGGCCCGCCGCCATCAGCAGCAGCCAGGGCCAGGCCAGGGCCGGACCCCAGTTATACCACTGCACCAACAGAGCGAGCTCACCCAGGGCAACGGCGCTGAGGGCAAGGCGATAGGTGAGCACCTCCCGCTGGTCCTGCTGGGTGATGGTGAACTCACCAAACATCCCTTGGTGAACCGCTGGCGACGCGGCGGTGGGAATGCTGCTGGTCATGGAAGGGCCGGCGGTTGGGCTTGCACCAGTGTGCTCAGGTCAGGGCCCGCCGGAACGATTCCGGAGGGGTGCAGGGGAAACAGGGCTCCGAAATAGTCGCGGCGCCAATGTTCGCTCGCACAGGTGGCCGCCACTCCGGGCAACCCGTAGAACCGGGAGCGCCAGCGCCAGAGGGCCGGCAACTGCCAGAGGGGCCGGCGACTGCAGCCGAACAGGGGGGAATAGACCATTTCCAGGCGAATCAGGGTGGGGAAAAGCACCACATCCGCCAGGGAGGGCTTGGCAGTGCCGGCCAGCCAGGGGCCACCCCCGTCCTCCAGCCCAGGCGGTGGGTTCGCCTCGGCAACGGCCAGGGAGCGATCCGCGTCTTCCAGACACTGAAACAGGGCTGCATCCGCCTCGTCGTAGGCGGCCTGGGTCCGGGCAAAACCACAGCGATAGACACCGTCATTCACCTCCCCCTGCAGCCGCTGACGCCAGGCTTCGATGGCGAAGCGCTGGGCTTCTGGAGCAAGGTCGGGCCCTGCGGCCTGGGGCCAGGCGTTCAACAATTCAATCAGCCGGGCGCTCTCGCTCAGCACGATCGTCTGGCTGGAGCGGCTGTACAGCGCCGGCACCGTGGCTCGGGTGCCGGCAGGGGCGCCACTGCGCCGGTAAAGATCCAGCAAGGTGGCGCAGCCCTCAAAGGGTTGGGCGAATTGCCATCGGCCGGCCTGGGGGTCCGGTTCCACTATCTGCAGATCGACCCAGGGCCGCAGACCCCGCAGGGTCCAGGTGATCCAGGCACGGTGGGCCCAGGGACAGCTGCGGCCAACGATCAACACATGGCCTCCCGGCCGGCCGGCGTCCGTCGACAGGGGCGGCAGGGTGGCGAACACGGGGGCCGGGCGTAGATAGCGCCCCTGGGCATCGGCCGG
>JBBASD010000230.1:0-3692 GCA_040399485.1 Cyanobium sp.
CAGACCTGCTCCGCGACCTATTCACCGACCTAGAATGGGGTTTCCCTCTGGTCTGAGCCGCTGATGGCGCACCGCGTGCTGACCGAAACCGCCGTAAGCATCTCGGAACATAAGAAGAACCCCATGGCCACTGTGGCGGCAGGAGAGGGGATGGCCGTTGCGGTGCTCAACCGCAACGAGCCTGCCTTTTATTGCGTACCAGCCAGGGCCTACGAGGAGCTGATGGATTTGGTGGATGATCTGGAGCTCGGTCGCCTTGCCGATGCCCGATTGGCCGATGGCCAGGAGCTGGTGCGGGTCAGCCTTGATGCCCTTTGAGCTGGCGTTTCATCCCGAGGCCCTGCGGGAATGGCAGCAGCTCTCGGCCGGGATCCGGGAGCAGTTCAAGAACAAGCTTGCTGAACGGCTGATCGAACCGCGGATTCCCGCCAGCAAGCTGCGGGGCTCCAGTAATCGCTACAAAATCAAGCTGCGTGCCGCCGGATTTCGGCTGGTCTATGAGGTGCGGGATCACGAGGTGCTGGTGCTTATCGTGGCGGTTGGAAAGCGGGAGCGCAATGCTGTTTATCGACAGGCCGATCAGCGCTGAATCCCATGCCCTATCGCCGACTCCAAGCCCCCATGGCTGGATTAACTACGCCGGCAATCCGAGGCCAGTGTTAAAATGCCTATTGTTGCTTGGCGCTACTACTCCAGCATCTGATACACAAGCCGATGCTAGATGTTGGTGCGGCGTGAGAAGGCCCCCCGCCCAGCTCACCAGCCCGGTTCGCTGCTCAACTCAGAGACATCGGTGGCCATGCCTGCGAGGATCGATTCGCGCATGCCGGGGATTGAGACCAGGTGCAGGGTCTCCTGGATTACGCGCCAGTCGTCTTCCGAGAGCAATACGGCGTTGCCCCGCTTGCGAGCTTCTGTGGCGGAGACCGTGGTCATGGCGCTGCAATGCATGCCCGAACGTCAATCGTAATGCTTCTGGCTCCGGGCAGGCAGTGAGGGCTCCGACTGGACGGACATCACCTGGATTTCCCAGGGATAAACATCTGATCCGAATCTCCAACATGCCACCGTTGCACCTCAACGTTAAAGCTACGAATCACGCTCATGATGAACTACACCGGCTCGAAGCCCGATGCTGCTGGAGAGACGACAGAAACGAAGACAAGCGGTTCTTGCCAGGTATTAAGCACACCATGAACTTCTCGGCGATGGGCTACCAGCACATCTCCCTTGGCGATGGCAATGGACTCCCCGTTAGAACTGACGCTGTACTCGCCGCAACCTGAAAGGATGGTCCATGTATCTTGGCCATCAGGATGTATATGAGCCGAGATACTCTGGCCGGGCTTGACATACCAAGCAACGACCGCTGCGTCTGCCGATTCGGTAATGACTGAGCGAATGGGCTCACCTTCTGCTGGTTGGAGGAAATCTGTGACCTTGAACAAACGCTCAGGATTCATTGTGGACTCCATGGAACGGGGAGTGGCGAGTTGTAGCAAGAATGGCGGCCCAGCAGTTTTGAGGCCCAACGCTCCAGATCAGAAGTGGGCAGCCGCCCAATGAGCTCATTAAGCATTTCTGGCCCCGACCGATGGATCTTGATGTTAGAGAGTGGCATTAACTATTGGGATCCAGCAACGGCAATATCCTCGATGTCACTTGCTGGAGAAGGAGCGCTGGTGCACGCTCAATCAGCTTGGCTTTTCGTGCTCGCCAGTCCAAGCTTTTCAGCTGATCCGAAAGAATCACGCCGCCAATCTCTAGTCCATCGGGCAGGCGAACTTCAAACGGATAGCCCTTGATCCGCGATGTCACAGGGCAGACAAGTGCCAATCCAACTGTCTTGTTGTATGTCTTTGGTGACATGATCAGAGCCGGGCGTTTCCCCGCTTGCTCGCTTCCGGCTTGAGGCGTGAACTCAAGCCATACCAAGTCGCCCCTCTCAGGCACATAGGCAACTGGCATCAGAGGATCTCTACCCCAACAGGTTCGCCAGTGTCTACTGCTGAGTGAAGGTTCTCTGGAGTAATGCCTGCCAGGAGATCTTCAAGCTTGAACCGAGCAGGTAACGCTGGTTTCACGATCAGCTCACCCTCAAGGACGCTCAGACTGACTTCTGAACCAGGGCCGACTCCGACCTCATCGGCAAGTGAACGCGGGATTCGAACCCCAAGGCTGTTCCCCCACTTTTGGATTCGCGTCTGCAAGGCCTGGCTGCGGCTATACGACGAGTATACGCCTTCTTGGCTCCGACGCGCCACCCGACCCTCGGCCTCTATCTCTCTAACGCATGAATTCAGCGGCCTGCGTAGCAGGACCGCTGGGATGAAATGTTAGGCGGATCACGATTGACTCACCGCCAAATGCAAACGCATCGGAACCATGGAAGATGGCGTGAACCCATGCCGAGTGTAGAAACGCTGAGCCGACAGATTCTGTTGATCTGTTAGTAGCGTGATACGCAGGCACCCAGCTGCTTCGGCAACCGCAACCGCCCTTTGCAAGAGATGAGACCCAATGCCACCGCCGCGAGCCTTAGGGCCAACAACCATATCTTCAAGTAGCGCGACTCGCCCCCCAAGCGCAGTTGAGATCGTGTACAGAAGAATAACCATTCCAAGCACCGTCTCACCTTCCTTTGCAACCAAGACGATGCCGACATCCCGGTTCGTGATGATTCTTAGAAGGCCGCTACATTGAGCCTCTGGATTTGGCGTGAACTCAGCTTCCTGCGCAAACAGCACTGCCAACAGCTTCGTCAGTGCAGGCACATCTACTTCAGTAGCCGCTTCGATATGCATGGTCATTGCATTGAGACGCCTAACTTTTGCGCACGAGCGGCGCCAAAACTCTTTCATCAAGATAGCGCTCATTATGTCCGCTCGATGCGTATGCCAGGCGGGCCGCGCTAACTTAACGCAACTGTCACCGCGGCACCACCCAACAGCAGCACACCGAACGCTAACGACCCATAGCGCAGGACCCTCGGTCCCCACTTACGCATCCAGCCGTCGATTCGGTCACTCACAACATCAAAGTGGTCCCGATAGGCACGATGTACCGCTACGAACGTCAAGAGCGGAACTACGAACACAAGATTGTAAACAAGCAAGCCAATCAACCACTCCGAAGGCGTCAGAGATGCCTCGCTCATTAATGCAATTGCCGCGAAATAGGGCACCGCTGTAGTCACCTCGTTCAACATCAACAGCGCCCCGAAAAGAAACGGACCGAACAGGCCACTTGGAGGCTTACGGACCACCCGCACATCTGCGTGTGTGCGGTAGGAAAGACCAAAGAGCACGAGTCCAAGTCCGAGCGCAACCTGAGCAAGTAGCCAGACCTCATCCGGAAGTCGAGAGAAGTAGGCAGCCACCCATCGCGTCAAACCGCCAGCGAGGAGCAATCCACCGACGACCATCACGACGAAGACGCCGGCGATGAAAGCAAATGCACGCCGCTCGGGGTGCGCGCCCCTGAGGACGTATAGCTCACCCGCGAACAACATCGGATTCAGGCTGTCCAGGAGAGCTAAGCCCAGAACCGCGATGAAGAGCCGTGTGTCCAAAGAAAACCCTTTAAAGGTCAAGGCCCATGGTGCCGCGCCAAAGCGCAAGCTCGCAACCAAGTCCGCCTAACTACTAAATAGGCGGTTCCGTTATCCACTCACGCGGGCGTTGAGAACGCCG
>JBBASD010000231.1:0-3692 GCA_040399485.1 Cyanobium sp.
CACCTATGACGAGGCGAAGCTGCCGGCATTGAGCACGCTGCGCGGCCGCAACAGCTAGGGCGCGTGGAAGCTCACGGTGCAGGAGCTGGGGCCTGCCGACAAGGGCACGTTGAACAGTTGGGTCCTGGACATCGGCTCGGCGGCCACCACCACCGGCCCGGTGGAGCTGAAGGAATCACCGGGCACGCAGATCCAGGACTACCCAGCGGCGGGTATCGCGCGGTCGCTTGCCAACGGCAAGGCCTTTGGGATCGGAAGTGTCGAAGTCTTTGTTGACATCTCGCACACCTTCATCGGCGATCTGCAGGTGAGTCTTGTCTCGCCCCAGGGCACGGCAATCGTGCTGCACGAGGGCGCTGGCGGTTCGACGCGCGGCCTCAAAGACTTACACCGCGGCCGGCACCTGGCAACTGCGCATCGTGGATCGGGCGGCGCAAGACCAGGGCAAGCTGAACAGTTGGCGGCTGCTGATCAAGCCATAGCACCGGTGGCGGGGTGACGGCGTTCCACGGTCTTGTCTGCATTCTCCGTGCCGATCTGCTGCTGACGAACGTTGGTAACCCGGAGACGGTGCTGCAGGCGGCCTGGGTCGTGCGGACGGATCAAAACCTTTGAGGCGGGGCACGATCCCTAAACGGACCCTCACCCAGGAGCAAGCAACGCACCCATGGCCCCGCAGTCAAAGTTGAGATCGCAGACGTTCCGGCGTTTCCGCAGGGGCAGCGGGCCAGGGATGTGCCACCGGCACGAGGCGCGCAACTGGGTGACCATGGCAGGTGTTGACAATTCCCTCACCCCCCGTATCGGCCATCTGGGTCTGCTGCGCCAGGTGTTTGGCGCAGTGGACCTCACGCCGAGGAGCTGTTCAAGGTTTCAGCAGCACCAACTGCCGAGGCGGCAGCAGGGGGACGAAGTCCCGATCAAAGGTCACCAGGCAGTCGCGGCGGGCGAGCACAGCAGCCGCGATCCAGCCATCGCTGATGGAGTTGCCCACCAGTTGGTGTTGTCGGCAGAGCGGCTCCAGCAGGGGCCATTCGCCGCCGAGCGTCAGTAGCTCCACCCCATCGCCGCTGAGCAGGGCCGCCAGAAAGTCCTGGGCGGCTGCCAGGGGGGTGGGTTCCACGAACACCCGGGGATGGGTGACCAGCCGCAGGAAGCCGGCCGCCACCATGGGCAGCAGACGCAGACGCTCCCCACGGGAGCAGTTGGTGAGGGCTGCCTCCAGCCAGGTGATGGCGCTCTGGTGGTGGGGATGGTCGGAGCGGGAGGCCGCCACCAGCACGTTCACATCAGGAGTCATGGCGCCTTCAGGCCATCGGCCGCATCCAGCAGGGAGCGGTTGCTGCGGGGATCGTCCACGGCGGCGGCCAGCCCACCCTTGCCCTGGTGCACAGGCAGCGGCAGGCGGGTGGCAGGGGACATCGGGCGCTGGTGCTGATGCAGGCGCAGGGCCAGCCCCTCCTCGATCAACCGGGTGAGCGTCAGCTTCTCGCGGGCGGCGAGGGCCTTGGCTTCCGTAAGCAGGTCGTCGCTGAGATTGAGGGTGGTGCGCACGGGATCAGAGGCAATGCAGATTTCTGCATAGTAGGAAGGGTGGAAGCAGCTCTGCTGCCCGCCGCTGGTGGCATGGGCTGCATGGGCCGCTGTTGGTGCGGGGGGCCTGAGGGATTTGGGAGCCGGTGGCCTGCCTAACCTGCTCCAATGCCGACCGCAGGTGGTCGCTAGTTTTTCCCACCCACGATCCCCTGGCATCAACCACAGGCGCTACCTGAGCGGTTGGATCTAGGGCCGGGGCTTGATGGGGCGGCCACACGGGGCCTGCCCTTGAGCACCTTTCCGCCCTGGAGGATGTGCTCGCTGAACTCCATCACACCCCGCAGCACCGTGCCCACTTCGCCATGGTGGATCATTGCTACCAGAACGCGGCCAGGCCGTTCCCACCTCCCTGGCGTTCGCCCGCGTCCCCGAGAGCCAGAGCCTCGTTCTCAGCGGGAAGGAAATCGAAGGGCTGAGCCCATTGGTTCTGAAGCATCTAGAATAATGTGTCACCGCAGGCCAAGCCAATGGCCCTGGCGCCTTCAGCCGTAACCACCCAGCCACCCGAGCTGGAGCCAGTGCCTCTGCTGCTGCCCTCGGATCTGCGGCTAACGCCGGAGCAGTTCGAGCGGGTCTGTCAGGCCAATCCCGAGGCGGTGCTCGAGCTTGCTGCCGATGGCCATCTCATCGCCATGACACCAACGGGAGGGGAGACTGGCGCCAAGAACCTGCGCCTGGGCCAGCGGCTGCTGCTCTGGGCTGATGGCGCGGGTGCCGGGGCCTGGATCGCCTTCGACAGCTCCACGGGCTTCCTGCTTCCCGATGGCTCCGTGCTCAGTCCTGACCTTTCGTTGCTGCACATGGAGCGCTGGCAGGCCCTCACCGCCGAGCAGCGCCGCCGCTTCCCGCCCCTATGTCCTGATCTGGTCATCGAACTCGCCAGCCCCAGCGACGAGGGCCCCCGCGCAGTCACGGCCCTGCGTCGCAAGATGGCGCTCTTCCAGTCCAATGGGGTCCAACTGGGCTGGCTGCTGTTGCCCCAGGAGCGGGCGGTGGAGATCTGGCGGGGTGGGCAGCAGGGGATGGCCGAGCGGCTGGAGAACGCCAGCCGGCTGGATGGAGGTGAGCTGGCCGAGGGGCTGTCGCTGGATCTGGAGGAGATCTGGGCGGTGTGAGATGAATGCTGGAGTTGATAACACCCTACGGAGACGCCCTACGGAAACGTCAGCAACGGCAGCCCCGCCCGCCGCGCTGCGTCATTGAGAAGCCCGTCCGTAGAGGCGAACCCATAGGTCACGGTTTCACCCAAGGTCTCCTGCACCATCAGGGCGGCCGCCAGGTGAACGCTGTCGTAGCCCCGCAGGCCATAGCGGATGGCAAGACCCGCCGCCCGCCGCACCAGGGCCTCGGTGGCTTCCACCACCTCAAGCGACGCCCAACGATCCTCGAACTCCCGCAGCCGAGGCTCAAGGGTGGAGGTCTCGATCCGGCCTGTCCGCACCGCCTTGGCCAGCGTGGCGTGCATCTCCACGTAGGCGATGCGATGGGTCGCAGCGGCGAGCGACGAGCCCACGGCGGCAGCCACGTGCTGCGAGCCGGGCTCGGCGATGAACAGCTTCGCGAGAGCAGAGGTATCGAGATAGAGGATCACTCCCGATCCGCCAACATCAGATCACTCAGCAAGGGTTCACCAGCTGGCACGGCAGGCACCGGCTCCGTTGCCGCACGAATCGGCTGTCCGTCGCCTGAGCGCAGCCAGGGCTGGCTGCGCAGGCGTTGCAGGGCTTCTGCAGAATTGGCGGCGTCGAACGGATCGACGGGCACCAGCCGCGCGACGGGTCGCCCGTGGGAGGTCACAACGATCTCCTCGCCTGCCTCGGCACGCCTGAGCAGCTCGGAGAGCCGGTCCTTGAGCTCGCGGACGGCGACGTGCATGGCGGGGGCTAATTGTGGCCACATTAGCTTGAATGTGGCCATTTCTTGCCTTGCTGCCGACCAGAAGCAAGCAATCCCCCGCCTCCGTGCCTCGATCTCCTTGACCCACCAGCTGCAGGCTCATTCACTCGCAACCGCCCAGCCACCTGAGCTGGAGCCAGTGCATCTGCTGCTGCCCTGGGATCTGCGGCTGACGCCGGAGCAGTTCGAGCGGGTGTGCC
>JBBASD010000232.1:0-1257 GCA_040399485.1 Cyanobium sp.
CTACGACGCCAGCGGCGTGATCATGAACGATCCCTACGGCAGCTGTGATTTGGTGCATGGCGGCTATCCCCAAAACCACAATGGTGCCCGCCAGCACTATTCCTATGCCAACTGGGAACCGCGCTGGCGGCCCCAGGGCAGCGGCGGCTGGTATCTAGTGGCAGAGCGCTGAAACAGAAACTATCAAACCAAGCACAGATCTAAACCAAGCACCGTTCTAAAGCAAAAAAAACATATGAAGCCCGCACAAAATCAGGCGCACCCGCCCTGACGCAGCTCGAATGTGTCGAGCAGATCCAACAAACACGTGATCCTTGTGCCCCATCGATAAGGCTGGTTAGCTGATTCTCCTGCAGATTAGCTAATTTGCGCCGCTCACTCTGTGTTTCATTCAACCAACAAACCGTTTACCTTTGAACTCTCATGTCCCAAACTCCCAGCACCAGCAGCAGCACCACCTCGACCACTCCCACACCGCAAAACACCTGCACCGTTACCAACAGCCTCATCCTGCCCACGAGCCCCAGCACGCCAGCCCAAACGGGTTGGGATGGGGGCATTGTGGTGATCAGTGGCTACAACACATCCAGCACAAGCACGGCTCAGGGTTATCTCCAGAGCGACTTGACTTTGCTCAGCTTTATCGATGAGGGCGCCAGTGCCAGCAGCGAGAGCAGTACAACGTCCAGTGTTCTGCCGCTGAACGAAACGGGCACGCTTAACCTGCTGCCCTACTACCAACCTGGCAGCACCACCCAGGTCAACACTGTTTACAACCTTCTAGTTTCCCAAGCTAATAACTACTTTCCAGTGGCGGCGGTAGGCGAGATCAAGATTGGTAGAAACTTTGCGGCCGTCTCTCTGCCCCAGGCTGCTCCTAGTAATTCCAGCTCAGGGGCCAATGCCTACATGTTTTTGCAAAACATGATGGCCTATCCTTCATCGCCTTTGGCCCAGCAGTTTACGGCTGCGCTGAATCAAGACAACAGTGCCAGCCCAGCGACTGGTTCAAGTGCAGCAGTTAACACATTCTTTGCTGGCACCACCAGCTTTGCGAATGTTAATTTCAATATCTATAGTTCCGTTAGCAGCTATGCTTCAGCCTTCGCTTACGTTTGGGCAAACTTTCAGCAGTCTTACACCTATCACTTCTACACGGTCACCCCAGCAAGCAGTGACAGCTCCAGTGCCACCGACAGTACCAGCGTGACGGAGACAGAGCAATTTTCCAGCCTGGGAACCGTTGTTTTCACCCAG
>JBBASD010000232.1:1357-3689 GCA_040399485.1 Cyanobium sp.
TGAGTCGATCCAAGATCAGATTTCCAGCAATCAAGCCACGATTGTTTCGGAGAATAAAACTCTAGGAGATGCGTCTTCCGTTGAAGTTCAACAGCAGAATGAAATAGTTGTGGAAGAGGAGAATGACGAAGAGGATGATGAGGAGAAAGAAGACGATGACGAAGATGGTGATTTTGACGATGACCCCCTGGAAGATGAGGTCATCGACTAATCATCGCCATCGATTGAGCAACAGCTCTTACCAGCCCCACTCCGACAGGAGTGGGGCCTTCCTCTTCCCTTCTTGGGCGCCCATCCTCATGACAGCTTCAGGCACTTCCAGCAGCTCTGGCACAACAAGCAGCGGCAATCCCTGCACGGTCACCAACCAGCTGGCGAGCCCACTGATTGTGTATTACACCTTCAGCAACAACCCGCCCAGCTCACCGCCCAGTACGGACGCCGCTGACTATGCACCGACCTACACCCAGATTGCCGTCATTCCCGCGAATGGCAGTGGCACCTTCACCCCCTCCACGCCAGCGAGCCGCCTGGTATTGGCCCAACAGGACAACCAATTCCCTGTTTTGGTGTGGGTGCCTTCGTTGACCAGCAAAAAACCATCCACCACTGTCACCGAAGCAGACTTAACAACAGCCCAGGCCAGCTGGAGTTTTTACCTGCAGGTCATGGCCCAGCCCTATTCGCCAGAGGCCTTGCAGTTCAGCGAGATTTACTACACCTCTACCAGCCCGGCCGAGCTGGAAACCAATGTGGCCGCCTTCTTCACCGCCAACGGCATCGCTGGCGGCAATGCCCCGGAGATGTCTGCCCTGGCGTACTGGGCCAACAACACGCTCTATCCCTGGAGTGGCACCTACTTCTGTTATGAGCCGGATACCACCTCCACCAGCAACCTGGTGCTGCCCACCGTCAGCGTTGGCACCCTCACGATTGCCAATGGCGCCGCCAGCTATGCACCGGCCGAACCCTCCAGCGCGCCCGCACCCACGCCACCGTTGAGCGTCAGCGGCGGCGTGTTGAGTTCAAGCGGCGGCAGCAGCACTACAGGCTTATGGCTGGCCGGCATCCCGCGCAGTTTGTCCTGGGAGGGGAATCCCGATCAGATTGTGCTCTGCCTGAGCGGCACCCTGAATGGCACCAGCCTGATCGCCCAGCCCTATGCCAATCCCACCATTCCCTGGTGGGTGGCGGCCTACGACATGGCCTTCGTGTCGTTTCGGACCGTGCAGCTGATGATGGTGTTGAACATGGCGGAGTTTGTGCTCAGTGGGGTGGCCGATGGCATGGCTTTCCTGCTTCGCAATCTCGGCAAGCTGGTGTCCTCCATCAACGAAAAACTCTCCAGCCAGGCCGCCACTGCAGATCCGATCGCGGAGCTGGGCGAGGAGATTGATCCGATCAATGTGGATGTGGATGTCGATGTCGACGTCGATACAGACATCGACACGGACATCGTCGAAGACACCGATACCGTGGTAGACACCGATGTGGATACGGATGTGGATATCGATGTCGATGTGGACATCGATGTGGATGTGTTCGCCATCATCGACGTGGACGTGGATATTGACGTGGACATCGATAGCGATGTGGATGTTGTCACCGACACCGATAACGTCACGGACACCGATACAGATACCGACACCGATATCGATACGGATACCGATACGGACGTGGAGGTCCCCAAGGGCGGGGTCAACACCCTGCTCAATCAACTTGGCGGCTGGATCATGGACAAGGGTTTCCCGGCCCTGGTGGAAAATCTGGAGATCATGGTCTGTATGATTTCGGCCCAGGAATTGCTTGGCGTCTGGAAATCCGCAGCGGTCGACGATATGAATTCGATGGCACCTCAGCAATCCACCGGCTTGGGGCTGCTGGTGAATTACATGCTTAATCCCAACAACACCCCGCAGCAGTGCTGGAGCACCTTTGCCGATTGGGTTCAGCAAGCGCAGCCTTCGATCACCAGCCAGCAAATGGTGCTTAGCTCCATTCTCTCTACTCCAAATAGCACAGCCCAAAATGCCGCTAATAGTTGGCAATGGACGCCGCAGACGCAATCAGCGCTCGTGAGCCAAATGAGTGCCTTTGCCAGCAGCAGTGAGCAATACGAAGCCTATAATCTTTTGGCAAACTACACCTACAACAACGTTTCCCCGCCGGTCTTGGTGGGGTGCCAGACATCACTGAACTATCTCTCGGCCATCACCTCTCCCTATGCGCTGCTCCAACTCGTTGTGGGCCTAGGTGATTCAGCTGTTGAATACTACGACGGCAGCGGCTGGAGCCAGCTGCAGGGCACCGGCTGGGGGTCTGCCGTCACCTG
>JBBASD010000233.1:0-3665 GCA_040399485.1 Cyanobium sp.
CGCGGGGGAGGAAGACGACGCGGGTTTCGGGCTCAGGCCGGGCGGCGTCTTCTGGTTGGGCGTCTAAGGCCATGGCGGCCGTGATGATGGGTCCCAGGTCAAGCAGGTCAGGAGTGGTGGCAATGGCTTCCAGCAACTCTTCCTTGGATTTAAGGCTGTCGAGGTTCACACCAACCTCTTTGGCGATTTGACGCAACTGGTGCAGCGTCAGCATGGCCAACGAGGAGAGTTCGCTCATAGCAATGAGATTGGGTGAATCCCAGTCTGGACTGATCGCTGCCCTTCTGCCGACTGAGGGGGTTGGGCCGTCAGCATCCACTGACCCTCGCCCCTGGCCAGTCGGGCGACTGGGGACCAAAAAAACGCCACGGAATCTTCCGTGGCGTTTGGGATGGTTTGAATTTGCGTGTCAACGTCCAATACTGCGGTAGGGGACTTTGGAGAGATAGTCCATCGATGTGTTGCCAGCAGGGGCACCTACGCCGCGCATTGCGGGCAGACTACGCACCCAGGTGAGATAATCTTCTGGATAGCCGCCCCGCCGTTGTTGTGCGCGTGGAGGATAGGCCTTGGCTGTTCCAGTATAGACGATCTGGGGGAAACCAAGTACTCCTCTATGGTATGAGTCGTAACGGGGTGAGGTTATGTTGAAAGGAGTTTCGCCTATTTGGCGAGATCCCACGACCCGATTGCGATGGTAAGGAACCGTGTCGTAGCCAAAGCTATCTAAATACTCATCTGAATTGAGAATGTCATCAACCATTCCCTTGACGCCCCGGGTCATTAGCACCGCAGACCACGCGATTTCTTCGGACTTGCCATGAACGGTGCGTCCTAACAGCTTCTCGACAAGGTGACGAGCTACCTTATAATTGCTGTTGAGGTTATAGAAACTACGGTTGAAAGTGTCTGAAAGACAAAGTGATCGAATGAAATCACGAACCGTTATCTGCCCGTCTCTCAGCTGGCTTTCCAGGGTGCGGTCTCGATCCACCTTGAAGGCGTGGAAGAAGATTTGGCGATAGGCCGACTCGATCACGAAATTCTGATCTTCCCGGCTCAGGGATTTTTCCAAAGACGCTGCCTTGGGATCCTCGTCAGAGCCCACCCGGAAGGCAGTCACCCTGGAGTTTTTTGTGGTGGGAGCGTAGTTGAGAAGGGGAAGAGCCACGCGGGGTCAGGCATCCGTGGCATAGATTGTAGAAGCGCACCCCCCCAACCTGACTCGGCTGGGGACTGCAGGACTCACAGACCGTAACGTTGAGGATCGCCCTGGCTATCGCCGTCTGCCGAGATCACCAACCAAGGGGTGAGAGTGGCCGCTTGATTGGGGAAGTGGCTGTAGTGGCGCCTGGTTCAACTCCGGCTATTCCAGGATCTGAGCTGGTCAGAGGGCTCACCTCGGTTTCGTCCTCAACCAGGCGGGTTTCGATGCAGAAGGAGGCGGTGTTGGAAAGCCCTTCGACGGTGCTGGTGCGCAGCCTCACGTTGGGGCCCACAAAGCTGAAGCGCTCGACGCTGCTCATGGTTTCGTAGTCCGTAGTCAGCAGCAGCTCGTCGTGGGCGTCCATGGCAAAGCGCCCGGCGACGGGTGCCGTTTCCGCGTAGCCCCGGTCCCTCAGCAGTAGCCCTTCGCGACCCAGGTCATCGGTGGGGATCAATCCGAACACGCTTTCGCCTTCGTGTGCTTCCCCGGCTTTGTCCCAGGCCATTGAGCCGCTCCAACGCACCTGGCAGCCACCGACAAGACCGGTTGGATCTTGACCGTGCAGGGTGGCGATTGCGATCAGACGGGAGTCCTCCGGCCCAAGGGCCACAACTTCAATGAACGAACTTCCTGCCTCGGCCCGGCGATGCAGAAGGTGATGGCTGCTGCGGCGGGATCGCCAGCGCCCGCAGCTGTGCCGGAAGAAGGCCAGGGCATCAATCGGTGAATCGGTCACGGGGACGGCGCGGAGATTCGGTCACGATGATCGCAGCCAGGGTCCGGTTCAGCGAGGTTTTGGCTGGGGGATCGGTGCTCTTCTGTCCAGGCCAGCAGATCGGCCAGTTCAAGGCTCAGGGGCGTCACACATCGGTTTGTGGCGAGCCGATCAAACTGGGCGCCAAGCTCGACCAGCTCGCGGACAAAGGCCTGCGTAAAACCAGGATCTTCGGCGATCTGGGGCTGTCGCAGGACCCAGGATTGGATGCTGGCCCTGGCTGGTGTTTCGCCTTCACGGCGAGCGGCAATGGTCTGGAGGGTTCGCAGTCCGTGGGCCAGGAGTCGGAGCTGATGGTCCTCCCTGGCTGGTAGGCAGAGACTTTCGATCCAGTGCTGATCGTCGAGGCTCAACACGATGGCTGGGAGCGGATCTGTGTGGCTGCAGGGGTGTCGGCTAGGGGCATGAGTCGGAAGCCGCAAGCGTGGCCAGCTTCCAGCCGCCAGTGGATCCTTTCGACTTCACAATCGGGGAAGGTCTGGCGAATCAGCAGAAGTTCCTGATCGCAGATCACCGGGAATGCTTCCGCGATGCGCATTACAGAGCAATGGTGCTCGCTGATCAACCAAGCTTGCTTGGGGCCATCGGGGGAGAGAGTGTCGGGCGGCTCGCGCTGGAAATCGGTGACATAGCCCTCGCTGCAGCGCAGTTCGGCCAGGCGCTGCAGTCGCTGCTGCAGGGATCCATCACCGATCTGGTTGCGGTAAGTGGCCGCCTTGACCACTGCCTGCTGCTGCAGCAGCACTGCCTGGGTTTCGGGGGGCAAGGTGGTCGCCATGGATTTGAGCAGGCCCAAGGCAAAGGCCTCATTGCCGTCGGGGAAGCAGCCATGGCCGGCAACCGTGAGTCGCCAACGATTGCTAGGGCGGCCCGGCCCGGCTTGGGCGCTGCTGGCTTCGACAAGTTGATCTTGCTCAAGGCCGCGCAGGTGTCGCCGCATCACTTGGACGGAAACCTCGAGCTGTTCGGCGAGTTCAGCGGCGGTGCACTCCCCTTGGCGCATCAGCACAGCCAGGGCGGCTTCCCGGGTGGGAGGTGCCTCGGCGGTGACGCTTGATCGGTTGCGGGGTTGGGGCTCCATGACTGGCACCTTGCCTGACCACCATGCCACGTATTTTGACGCTTTGTTGGTGGTCTTCAGGGCCCCGATCCCCTCACCCAGGCAGCACAATGAATGATCTTCAAATGAAAGCCCCAGATCCCTGCCCCGATGTTCTAAGCTGTTGACTTACGAAACTTTGGGGTTTCGCAAGTCAGTACGTCAGATTTCTGCCGTTCCTTCAGCTTCAAACCCTATCCCTCCTTGTCCTCGCTCCTGCTTGCCGTGCCTGCTTCTGACGCTTCTGTTCCCGCGGACCCCAGCAGCGCAACTGGTACGGGCGGAACTGATAACAGTTTGGAGGTTATCCGACGTTTTGCCGAAACCTATGCCCAGCGCACCGGTACCTATTTCTGTAGTGATCCGGGTGTAACCGCTGTAGTGCTTGAGGGATTGGCCCGAAACAAAGATGAGCTGGGCGGAGCGCTGTGTCCCTGTCGCCATTACGAGGACAAAAGAGCCGAGGTGGCCCAGGCCTTCTGGAATTGCCCTTGCGTGCCCATGCGTGAGCGCAAAGAATGCCATTGCATGCTTTTTTTGACCGAAGACAATCCTTTCCGCGGTGATCAGCAGACCATCAGCCT
>JBBASD010000234.1:0-3639 GCA_040399485.1 Cyanobium sp.
AAGCGGCGGTTGGAGCAGGCCGTGATGGCCGTTGATGGGATCCCCAGCCTGAAGCGCATGAGCTGGGAGCTGGGGCCATCGCAGCCCTGAAGTGCCCTCAGATCTCCCCCAGTTCTCCTCCGGATCCACCGCCAAGGCCGGGCACTGCCCCACGTCAACAACCATCCGAGGTCGTAACGTACGAAACGTACGCTTTGAGTCCATCATGGGTGAGCTCACGGTGAGCCAAGCACGCGAGAACTTGGCGGAACTGATCGACAACACGAGACGCAGCGGCGAACCGGTGGTGCTCACCCGCCACGGACGCCCGGTGGCCGTGGTGCTGGATCACGCCCTGTTTGAGCGGTTGGTGGCGGCCGCCGACGACACCAGCGACCGCCAGGCCCTGGCCTTGGCCCGGGCGGACGACGACACGGTGCCGTGGGAGCAGGTGAAGGCGGATCTCGGGCTGCTCTGAGGTCCGCAGGCCCGTGACCCAGCGCTACGACGTAAGGCTGGCGCGGCGAGCCGTCCGCTCACTTGCCAATTTGCAACGGCAGGAGCAGCTGCGCATCCGCGCCGCCATTGATCTGCTTGCCGAGAATCCCAGACCACCAGGCTGCGTGGCACTCCAGGGAGAACCCGGTGTGTTCCGGGTGCGGGTGGACGATTTCCGGATCCTCTATGAGGTGATGGATGGGTTGCTATTGGTCCAGGTGGTGCGGATCGGGCACCGCCGGGAGGTCTATCGCTGAGGGGTCCCACAGCTCTGGCTGATTCTCCTATATGTAAGCGGCGATCAAGACGTTCTGTCCGGACTCCTGGCCCGTTGCCTCTGCTCAGCCGCCATGGCTGCCCGCTGGCGAGCGTCGATGACAGCAGCGATGGCAAGGCCCTGGCCCCAACGCCCACAGATACCCGACGACCAGCAGCAGAGATGGACGCTTTTGGAATTGTCTACACCTTCCTTAAAAAATTAATTCATAAGCATAGCTTTATCTTGATCTTTTAAATTCTGAGAAAAAACTCACAAGTTTTCCAAATCCCTATGCTTACCCTTTCTGGCTTATCCAGCCCATCCCCCAGTGCCAAGGGCAGCACCTCCAATGCCGACCGCCGCAGCCGCTGGGCATTGTTGCCCAAGCCAACACTTGGAGTTGTCTTGGGCATGGCTAGGCAGGCTGCCCACAAGTCAATCCTTGGGGCCGCGGCAGCGTGGACTCTTGCTTGCGTGACTCTCTCAGCTGGCTCAGCAAAAGCCCTCGTGGCATCCATTGTTGTTGACAACGATTGGGCCCTTTTTTCTGGAACCAAAACAACAATTCAAACTCTTCTTTACCAGCCAACTGGCGATCTTGTTAGTGGCATTCCTGGATATACCGTTTATCCAGCAGGCAATCCCCACCTTTACCGGAACAATCTTTCAGGCCCATTAACATTCAATCCTCCCGCCTCTGAAACCTATTTGTGGCTGATGGTCTCGGGCGACTTTGCTACCAATACAATTTCGGGCATCGTTGATGGTCAGTCAATCCCTACGTGGCCGGGCTTAGAAATTAGCTCAAATGTGAATACTTACTTTGGCAACTGTAGTGGCAATTGCACGGTAACTCTGTTGCAAGCACAAACGGCCTTGAGCAGTAATCCAGGATTCCAGTCCCCCACCGGGTCCTTAACGCCGTTTAGCTGCGATATCAGCAGAGGTTGGGCTTGGGCTTCCCCCGCATGCATCGACTTTGGCAACAATGAGACGCGTCTCTTGCGGTTCTCACGGTATGATTCTAATGAGGTTCCTGGACCCCTCCCCATCCTCGGAGCCCTTGCCGCCTTCGGCACCAGCCGCAGGCTGAGGCAGCGAATCAATCTCTGCAAATCAGTTGGTGCTACTACTGACGCTTGAGGGCAGACGCAGCGGCAATTCCTGAATTGCAATCGCTGGCTACTCTCTGGCTGGTTCCAATATCTGGCACTATGGCCCCCCACCATGCTGCCAATCGATCCTTCTTCCCCTGATCCGGGGAGAGATTTGTTGGTTCTCTCTTCAGTCCCTTGGAAACTAGGTCCTTTGAGGCCTTGCACCGTAATGCGGCAAGGCATGTCTAGGCAGGTAGGATTTGTTATAAATTTTGTCGCCTTTCTCCGCACCGAGTTGGTGTGGCGGGCGCCCATGTCACCTCCGGTGGGAGTCATGTAGATCAGGGAACCGTCAGCGGCTAGCTCCAGCACGGCGTCGGGAATGGCCCCACACAGCACGGCGAACTGCTCGGGGGTGAGGCGCAGACCAGCGCGGATGGAGACCGGCAGGTTGAGCGAACCCAGCTGTCCGGCGTCCCATTCCAGGCCGGACAGGCTCTCCAAGAGGCGGGAGCGGGTGCGATAGAACGGCTTGTCAAGGCTCAGCCCCTAGTCTATGCAAAAGCGTAAGTCTCATACCCAAAGCAATCTGCATCACCAAGGCAATATCAATCTCAGGATCTGGTCCATTGGGATCGGAATAGCGCAGATCAACGGCTGACAGGGAAGACAGATGCTGCGCTGTTTGCCACCGCATCTGGCCAGGATCTGGGCATCGTCCCAATCCTCTGCTGCGAAGCAAATCCATGCAGTGATCAGCGGTGTGAGTTCAGCCATGCAGCACCTCACCTTGATCAAACGCTTCACGAATAAAGGGAACACCCCAGCTATACCTCTGCTGTGTAGCTTACGGCGGCATAGCAACAGATCCACCGGGAATGATGGGTTGCCTGCTTCGAACATCTCAAACCGTCGCTTAAACGAGCTGCCCTCAAATGGCATTATCACGAGGATGTCGGCATCGGAATCCCAGCGGGCCTCACCGCGGGCAAGGGAGCCGTAGCCGCAGGCTTCTCCGTAGGAGTACAAGATCACTTTCTCCGGGGCGAACTGCTCCACCACCCGCTGAGTAAACGCCTTCAGTGCCTGATCCTGGCGTCGTGATGGACAAGGCCATGGAGGCAAGCCCCGAGGCCAAGCCGGAACAAGGTGGCCGCAGCCAGGTTCCAAGCCCAGGTTGCCCGGTGCTCGGAAAACTGCGCAACCCGATGGTCAGCGCCACGGCTTACGCGCCTTGGGCGGGGGCGCGGCGCGAGGCCTTGCGCTTGCGGCCGTCCTGCTTGATCTCGTCTGGCTTCCAGGGGGTCGGCTCCCCACTGCTCAGACCCTCCTGGATGTCGGAGCGCAACTGCTGCAGCTGCAGCGAGCGCAGTCGATCCTGTTGCTCCATCAGGCGCAGGGCTTCGCGGACGACTTCACTGGCGGAGGTGTAGAGCCCCGAGGCGACCTTGGCATTCACCATCGCTTCGAGCTGGGGGGAGAGGTTGACATTCATTGTCAACTTGACAAGCCCACGCCTTTTGACCAGCCCATGGTTTTGTCGAGAGTTGAGCAAGGGGCCGATCTCAAAGCCGTTCAGCGAAACTCGGGATCTCACCACGCCTCACGCCTGCCCCAGCGCACATTCCTACTTCACCACAGGCTGCGCACGGGTCCATAGGAGCGGATTTTGCTGTCAGCGCTGAGCAGGGTAATCCCCAACTCGCGGGCCTGGGCCACCAGAAAACGATCGGCAGGATCGGCGTGGAACCGCTCCGGCAGGCGGGTGGCTGCCACGGCCACGCCGGCATCCAGGGCCAGCAACCG
>JBBASD010000235.1:0-3620 GCA_040399485.1 Cyanobium sp.
AGGATCCAGGACACCACCAGGGTGAAGACCACGTAGGAGACAATGCCCAGGATTTGCAGGCCGAGTTGGTTGAAGCCGTGGCCGGTGAGCAGGCCCTTGTCCGTGTGGAACAGGCCGACGGCAAGGGTGCCCCAGATGCCGCCGAAACCATGGACGGAGAAGGCGCCGACGGGGTCATCGATGCCGAGGGCATCGACAAAGCTCACCGCGTAAACCACCAGGGCACCGCCGATGAAGCCAATCACCCAGGCCGCGGGCATGGATATGGCATCGCAACCGGCGGTGATTCCCACCAGGCCGGCCAGGATGCCGTTGATGGTGAAGGTCAGGTCGGGTTTGCCGGTGCGGAGCTGGGAGACCAGGGTGCCGGCGATGCCACCGCCAGCAGCACCCAGGGTGGTGGTCACGGCGACGTAGGGAACGGTTTCATTCATGGCCAGAACGGAACCGGGGTTGAAGCCATACCAGCCGAGCCAGAGGATCAGGCAGCCCAGGGTTGCCAGGGCGACGCTGTGGCCGGGGATCGCTTGGGGTTTGGCATCGACGTACTTGCCGATGCGGGGGCCCAGGATCATCGCCCCAACGATCCCGGCACAGGCGCCGACCGTGTGCACCAAGGTGGATCCGGCGAAGTCGATGAAGCCCAGCTGATTGAGCCAGCCGGAGGCATTCCATTTCCAGCTGCCGGCAATCGGATAGATGATGCCGACGAGGATTAAGGAAAACAGCACGAATTCCTTGAATTTGATCCGCTCGGCCACCAGCCCGGACACGATTGTGGCGGCGGTGCCGGCGAAGGCGGCCTGGAAGAGAAAATCTACGCTGGGAACCAGCTTGCCTTCCTTCACCATCTCAGGGGTGACGGTGGGATCGAAGAACAGCCCCTTGAAATGGAGCCAGCCGGAGGCGATCGAATCGCCATACATCAGGGAATAGCCAATCAGCCAGTAGGCCGTTACGGCCAGGGCAAAGACAATCAGGTTCTTACTCAAGATGTTGACGGCGTTCTTCTGGCGGCAGAGCCCGGCTTCGACCATGGCGAAGCCGGCGTTCATGAAGATCACCAGGAAGGCGGCAATCGATAACCACAGGTTGTTGACCAGGAAGGCAGGCGTGAGTTCGGGCAGCTCGGCGGCATGGGCGGAGAGGTTAAAGACCCCAAGACCAAAGAGTGCCAGCGGCACACAGGCAAGCCAGGTGAGACCCTCCCTGGAGTTAAGGCCGCGGATGCGGCGCAGCAGCAGCGAGGGTGCTTCCAGCAGTGAGGCCTCCCCCAGCCGCTTGGGCCGTTGCCTGAAAGGACGGGTTGGGGGCGCAGCCGTCGGGGACGAAACCATGGTTAAATTCCTCCTGGAAAAAGTGGGGGCTGGCCGAGAAATGTAACGACCTCCAGATGGATGTGGGTGGCCGAATTCGGCCCATTAAGCCTGCTTTTTGTGGCGATTGTTACTGAATCTCGGATTGATTGCGCACCGCCTGGGGATCCCGACGCTCCATGCTTGTGACCCCCAACCAGTTCACAGCCCTTGTCTTTGAAGCCATCTTTGGGCACTTACGGCCCAGGCGGCTGGTTGCACTCCTGGATAGCCGCGCGGCGGATCTCGAGGATCTGGCCGATCTCTCGGGCGAAGCTCGGCTGACGATCGATCATCTGGTGGACCGTGGCCGCCGAGATCTTCATCACCTCCAGATCGTTGCTGGCGACCACGGTAACCATGCTGGGTTCGCCGGAAAAGAGCGACATCTCGCCAAAGAATTCACCGTTGCGCAGCGAGAGGATTTCCCGTTCATGGCCGTCAAGATCGCGGCTGGACATCAGGGCGAGACCGGCGACGATGATGTATAGCGCCTGGCCCACCTGCCCCTGGCGGATCACCTTTTCACCGGCGGCAAAATGCTGCAGGGCGATGCCGGAGGTCGCAGGGGCCAGGCTGTCGTATTCACGGTTGATTGGCACGAAAGCCGGGATTGCCTGCAGGCTCTCGCTAAACTTCTTATCGATGCCCTTCTGCTGGCTGGAAGGACCATGGTAATTATAAACCGTGCGGATCGGGAATGGAATTGTAAGACTGTTCCGTTTGGCGGCATACCACACCCGGGTCATGAAGCGTTCGCGAATCCGCTCAACGTCGCCATAGTCGCGAATGAAGAACTTGACTTCATAGCTTACGGCCGAGTCTTCGTAGTTGAGGGTGTAAACTTCCGGCTCCGGCTCCAGCAAGATGCCCTTGGTCTCCAGGGCCGTGCTCTTGAGCACCTGCCTCGCCAGGTTGGGCGGATCGTTATAAGAAAAGCTGATGCGGATTCGTTCGGCATGGATCCGGTTGGGTTGGGTGAAGTTGCGGATCATCGAGCCGCTGATCAGCTTGTGGGGGATCACCACCATCTCCTGCTCCAAGGTCAAAAGCCGCACCGCCCGCCAGTTGATGTCGATCACTTGGCCCGCCACCCCGTTCAGTTCGAGCCAGTCACCCACCGTGAACGGACGTTCGAACAGCAGGGCGATGCCCGACATCACGCTGCCGAGGGTGTCCTGCAGAGCTAGGCCGATCACGATCGAACTCACGCCGAGGGCTGTGACCAACCCGGCTAGATCGGCCTTCCAGACGGTGGCCAGCACGAAGGCGGTGCCCAGCAGGATCAGAAACAGGCGGGCCAGGTCGATTAGTAACTTCGGCACCCGCGAGCGCCAGGTATCGGCCTCCGCCTGCTCGAACAGCACCACGTTGAGCAGGGACAGGGCGGCATGGATCACACACACCCAGAAGATCGTCTCCACGGACTTGAACAGGCGCGTCGCCGGATCCAGGCCGAGCAGATGCTCCAAAAAGAGCAGCAGCACCAGCATCGGCAGGAGCACGTCCCGCACCAGGCGCAAGGTCGACGCCACCGCCAGGCCCCGTCGCTGCAGGCGGTGGATCAGTTCTCCCAGAACGATGGCCAGCAGGGGAAAGCCAACGGTCAGTCCCACTCCCCAGAGCCATAGCGGCGCGGCGCCGGTCATGGGCTGGCCATCGTCTCCCTGGTTACCGGCAGGGAGGTGCTCAGCAGCCGCCAGCTCCGTAGCCCCGGCTGGGCGTTCTCGCCCAGGGGCATCGGCTCGAAGTGGTAGAGGTCCGCGAGGCGATGCTGCACCACCTCAGACACCAGCACCGAACCTGCGGGACAGCTCTGGCTGAGGCTATGGGAGCGCTTCACCGTTTCGCCCCAGACGTCGTAGACCACCTTCGACTTGCCGACGATGCCGGCGATGATGTCGCCGGAGTGAATGCCGATTTGGATTGAGAGCTGAAAGCCGCGCTCCAGTTTGAAGCGTCGCAGGATGCCGAGCATCTCAATGGCGCAGTCGATGGCCCGCTTGTCGTGGTCCAGGTAGGGCACCGAGAGGCCGCACACCGCCAGGTAGCTGTCGCCAATCGTCTTCACCTTCTCCAGGCCAAAGCGTTCGGCCACGTCGTCGAAGGCGGCGACCAGTTCGTTGAGGATGGCGAGGGAATCGTGGGCACTGAGGGAGGTCACCAGCCGCGAGAACCCCTTGAGATCGGCAAACAGCACGGCCACGTTGGTGACCTCCTCGGCGATCTGGGTCTCGCCCCGCTGCAAGCGCCGGGCGATGGCGG
>JBBASD010000236.1:0-1823 GCA_040399485.1 Cyanobium sp.
CGGCAGGCGCCGGCAGCACCTTTAGGGTGGATTGCCGGATTGCCAGGGCGTCTGCCGTTCATGATCCCCACCTCCGATCTTCACATCGTCGAAACCCGGCCCCTGGTGCCGCCGGCGGTGCTGCACGCGGAGCTGCCGATTACCGAGACCGCTGCCCGCACCGTGCAGTGCGCCCGCGAACGGATCAAGGCGATTTTGCATGCCGGCGATCAGCGGCTGCTGGTGATCGTTGGGCCCTGCTCGGTCCATGACGTGGCGGCCGCCCAGGAGTACGCCACCGCCATCGCCGAGGCGCACCACCGGTTCAAGGATGACCTGGAGGTGGTGATGCGGGTGTACTTCGAGAAGCCCCGCACCACCGTGGGCTGGAAGGGCCTGATCAATGACCCCCATCTCGATGGCAGCTACGACATCAACACCGGGCTGCGGCGGGCCCGGGGTCTGCTGTTGCACCTGGCCGAGCTGGGCCTGCCCGCCGCCACCGAGCTGTTGGATCCGGTGGTGCCCCAGTACATCGCCGACCTGATCAGCTGGACCGCCATCGGCGCCCGCACCACCGAAAGCCAGACCCACCGTGAAATGGCCTCGGGGCTGTCGATGCCGATCGGCTTCAAGAACGGCACCGATGGCAGTGCCAGCACCGCCATCAACGCCATGGAGGCGGCGGCCAAACCGCACCATTTCCTCGGCATCAGCCAGCAGGGCAATGCCGCAATCGTCAGCACCACCGGCAATCCCGATGGTCATTTGGTTTTGCGGGGCGGCAAGGGCGGCCCCAACTACGGGCCTGAGGCCGTGGCCGCCGCCGCCGCCCAGCTGGCCGCCGAGGGCCTGCCCGCTCGCTTGATGGTGGATTGCAGCCATGGCAACTCCAACAAGGACTACCGCCGCCAGGGGGAGGTGTTGCGCCAGGTGGCAGAGCAGGTGGCGGGCGGCTCCCTGCATGTGATGGGCGTGATGCTGGAGAGCCACCTGGTGGAGGGCAGCCAGAAGATTCCAACCGACCTCAGCCAGCTCACCTATGGCCAGAGCATCACCGATGCCTGCATCGCCCTGGACATCACCTTGGCCTTGCTCGACGAGCTGGCGGTGGCGGTGCGCAGGGCCCGCCAACAGCACCTGGTGACCGCTTGATGGCCCAAAATTCCAACAGCGATGCGGGGCCAACTATTTTTTGGCACTCCTAGATTGTAAGTGCCAGGTAGTGGCGAAGACGACGAGATGTTCTTGGTGAACATCTCTCTGCTTGACTATCCCTAAGGTGTGCATCCAACCAAACCATGGGTCTGCGACATGGCCTTTCTGCTTCAATTCTGCGGACTTTCTGATCCGCTGCAGATCTTTTATCTTGAACAGAGGAATGCCACCCCTGCAGGGTTGGGTCCTGTCTACGCAGGCTTTCGGCCATTCCAGCTTGATGCCCTGTTGGACTGGGCCCTGGAGTCAGCCCGTTGCCGTCGTTGGGATGGGGAGTTGATTCGCCATACCGTTGTCGATGTCTGGATGGAGCGGGCTGAGGTGATTCGTCAGTGGCAATTGCGCCTGCGGGACGAACCCGCCGATCGCCTGCTGGTGGCCGGTCTTGGCAGCCAGCAAGACTGGATGCATCGCTGTGAGCAATCCCTGCAGGCTTGATTCTCAGCCCCCAGACCACCAGCGCCACAGGGCGGCCACCGCCAACGGCACGCTGAGGTTGTCGATTCCCAACCAGGCCACTTGTTCCAGGGCGGTAGCCAGCAACGCCATCGCGGCCAGGGCACCAGGACCCGGCGCGGTCAACCCCGCTGCCAGGGCCAGTTGCCTCACCAAGACGAGGGCCCCCA
>JBBASD010000236.1:1923-3590 GCA_040399485.1 Cyanobium sp.
GGCGCGGTCAACCCCGCTGCCAGGGCCAGTTGCCTCACCAAGACGAGGGCCCCCAGGCTGGCCAGGGCCATGGATGCGGTGCCCAAAAGCGACCGTTTCTGCCCCCACACCTGCCAGCTTGGTGAAGGCCAGAGGGGTCCGATCAAGCCGGCGAACCCATCTCCCCAGGCCATCACCAACACCCCGGCCGCCACCGCAGCGGGCTGGGCCGGCCACCAAAGCAGCAGCAACAGCACGATGGTGGCCCCATAGGCGATGGTGCCGTAGCTGCGGCGATCCACATCTTCGATGGCCGGCAGCACCCGGATGCGGTGGTTGAGGGCCGCCAGCAAGGTGACTAGTCCGGCGACCGGAAGGGCGATCCGGCGATCGATGCCCAGACCCCAGGCGATCAACAGCACCGGGCCGGTGCCAATGTGAACTGCCTTGCGGCTCCATTCGGGTTGGTCGGGCCAGCGGCGACGCACCAGCAGGGCCAGGCAGCAGACCAGAGTCAGCCAGGCCCCAACAGCGCCGATTCCTGGCAGCTGGCGCCGAATCCATTCCGGCTCCAGCGCCATTGCGAATTCCACCGCTGTCTCAGGCTGCTTGTTGTCTGTCGCTGAGCATGCGCAGCTTCATGATCGCCTTGGCTTCCAGTTGGCGCACCCGCTCGCGAGAGACGTTGATGATCCGGCCGATTTCGGCCAGCGTCAGCGGTTCGCTGCCCTCTAAGCCGAAGCGCAGCCGCAGGATTTTCTGCTCCCGTTCATTGAGTTGGGAAAGCCAGGCCCCCAGGTGCTCTTTCTGCAGCAGGCGATCCATCGAGTCCAAATGCTCGTTGCTGCCCGGATCGGCGATCAGCTCGCCAAGGGTGCTGCGGTCCTCTTCGCCGCGGGCGTGGGCATCGAGGGAAGCGCAGGGGGTGCTTTGGGAGATCAATTCTTCCAATTCCTCGGGAGTCATGCCAACGGCATGGGCCACTTCGAGGCGGTTGGGCTGGCGACCGAGGCGGTGCGAAAGCTCGCGGGTCACCCGCCGCATGCGGGAGAGTTTTTCGCTGACGTGGATTGGCAGGCGAATGGTGCGGGCGCTGTTATCAATGGCACGGGTCATGCCCTGGCGGATCCACCAATAGGCATAGGTGGAAAATTTGTAGCCCATACCTGGGTCAAACTTGTCGACAGCCCGCTCAAGGCCAATGGCCCCCTCCTGGATGAGATCGAGCAATTCAAGGCCTTGATTTTGATATTTTTTTGCCACGCTCACCACCAGGCGCAAGTTGGCGGCCATCATGCGATCGCGGGCCCGTTGACCCATGCGAATCTGACGTTTCTGCAGGGGTGTGCGCTGATCGTTGGCGAGAAGTTGCAGAGGTTTGGCTGACTGAACATGGTGGGCCAGCTCAATTTCCTCGGCTGGTGTCAGCAGCGGAATCCGGCCGATGGTGCCCAGATACCAGCCAATGGCATCTGGACTACTGCGGCTATTTGGTCGCTGGCCGCCAGTCCGTGCTGTCGCCCGAGTACGGGCTGGCTTGGTCTCGTCTTGTTGGTTTGGGCTGCCGCTGTCACCAGCGCTCGCTTTGCCCCGTGCAGCGCTTTTAGCACGCAGCAGAGCTAAAGCGGAATGCAGAGGTGTCCCCATCACCCCAGGCCTCCGATTGAATTTGCGGGGAATATAGCACC
>JBBASD010000237.1:0-3586 GCA_040399485.1 Cyanobium sp.
TTTGGCAGACCCTGATCCTCAGCCGCTGGAACCCGCTGCTCGCCTGGCTGCCGATCGAGGAGGTGATCCGCTCGCGCCAGCAGGGTTACTACGAATCGCTTGGCCAGGCCGATCAGCTGGGTGATCTGGAGCCCTTCGTGGCCTACCAGCTGGAGGCCATCCACGATGCCCTGCGCTCTGAGACGAGTTCGGAGATGGGTTCGGAGATCCGTTCGGAGAAAGGTTCGGAGCTGGCTGCGGAGCTTGGCGGGGTCATCGGAGCGGAGCGGGGGCAGGCCATCGATCAGCGGATCCTGGGGGATCTCGCATCCGAACCCACCCTTTCAGCCCGCCGCCTGGCGGAACGTTTACAGCTCAGCCAGCGAGCGGTGGAGAAGCATCTGGCTGCCCTGCAGCGGGCCGGGCGCCTGCAGCGCCAAGGTTCACCCCGCGCCGGCCATTGGCAGGTTCTTTAGGCTTATCCCATGGCACTGATCACCGAAGATCATCTGGAGCAGCAGAGCCTTGAGTGGTTCAAGGAACTGGGATACGCCTATGCCTTTGCTCCAGATCTCGCACCCGACGGCACCACACCAGAACGCAACGACTTCAGGCAGGTCATCCTCACAGGGCGTTTGCGCTCCGCACTCCAGCGCCTGAACCCAGGCGTTCCAGCGGGCACCATCGAGACAGCGGTGCTGCAACTGGCAAATCCCAACGTTCCTGGTCTGCTGGCCTCCAACCGCAACTTCCACCGCTGGATGACCCAGGGTTTACCCATCACCTACATGGATGGCAACCAGCAGGTCGGCATTCGTCTCAAGGTGATTGGATTCGACGACCCCGCCGCCAACGATTGGTTGGTGGTGAACCAGTTGGCGATTCAGGGCAGCAAGTACAACCGCCGCCCTGATCTGGTGGTCTACGTCAACGGTCTACCGCTGGCGGTGATCGAACTGAAGAACCCCGCCGATCAGAAGGCCGACATCTGGGCCGCGTTCAACCAACTGCAGACCTACAAGCAAGACATCCCCGATCTGTTCACGTCCAATGTGCTGCTGGTGATCAGCGATGGCATCCAGGCCCGCTTGGGGTCATTGAGTGCTGATCAAGAACGGTTCCAGCGCTGGCGCACCATCGAAGGTGTCAACAACGAAGTCGATCCGCTGGGCAATCACCGGGACCTGGAGACCCTGGTGCGGGGCATCTTCGATAAGGGGCGTCTGCTGGAATTCGTACGTCATTTTTGCCTCTTTGAGGAAGACGGGCAGATCGTCAAGAAGATCGCCGCCTACCACCAGTTCCACGCCGTCAGAGAAGCAGTCGAACGGGTCGTCGAGGCAAGCAGACCCGATGGCAACAAGAAGGGTGGCGTCGTTTGGCACACCCAGGGCGCTGGCAAGAGCATCGAAATGGCGTGTCTTTCGGGCACGTTGCTCACCGATCCCCGCATGCAGAACCCCACTCTGGTGATCGTGACCGACCGCCAGGACCTGGATGGGCAACTGTTCGGGGTCTTTGCTGGCGCCGGCGATCTGCTGGGCGAATCCCCCAAGCAGGCAAACTCCAGACAAGAACTCAGAGACCTTCTTGCCAACCGACCCAGCGGCGGCATCATCTTCACCACCATTCAGAAGTTCGCTACCGAACCTGATGAAGATAATTTCCCTGCCCTCACCGACCGCCACAACATCGTGGTGATCTGCGATGAGGCGCACCGCAGCCAATACGGGTTCAAGGGTCGCTTCGACACCAAGACAGGCGAAATCAAATACGGGTTGGCAAAGGCACTGCGTGATGCCCTCCCCCAGGCCACTTTCCTTGCTTTCACCGGCACACCCATCTCCCAGGACGACCGCGATACTCAGGCGGTCTTTGGGCACTACATCTCCATCTACGACATTCAACAGGCCGTGGAAGACGGCGCCACGGTGCCGATCTACTTCGAATCACGCCTGGCCAAGCTGGCGCTCAAGCAACCATTGCTACCCCAGGTGGATGAGCAGGTGGATGACCTCTTCGCTGATGAGGACGATATCCCTGCGGCGGAAAGGGCCAAGAGCAGGTGGGCAGCACTGGAGGCCCTGGTGGGCGCCGAACCACGCCTCAAGCAAGTGGCAACGGATTTGATGGCCCACTTTGAGCAACGCTCACGCACCCAACCGGGCAAGGCGATGGTGGTGGCGATGAGCAGGGACATCTGTGCTCGCCTCTATGACGCCATCGTTGCTCTGCGCCCTGATTGGCACGATGACGACCCCCAAAAAGGTGCAATCAAGGTGGTGATGACGGCAACGGCATCGGATGCGCAGCACCTCCAACCCCACCACACCACCAAACAGCAAAAGAAGGATCTGGAGAAGCGGTTCAAGGATCCTGCCGACCCGCTCCAGATCGTCATCGTTCGGGATATGTGGTTGACAGGATTTGATGCTCCCTGTCTGGCGACGATGTATGTGGATAAACCGATGCAGGGGGCGAACCTGGCCCAGGCGATTGCCCGCGTCAACAGGGTGTTCAAGGACAAACCAGGCGGTCTGGTGGTTGATTACATCGGCATCGCCCCCCAACTCAAGGAAGCCCTGGCGACCTACACCGCAGCGAAGGGCAAAGGACAACCGACCATTGATACCAGTGAGGCGCTGCGGATTCTCAAGGAGAAAGTCCAGGTTGCCCGTGATCTGCTTCACCCCATCGATTGGAGCGGATTCAGGGAACCCAAAGCAGCGATGGCACTGTTGCCTAACTGCCTGGATCACATCCTGGAACTACCAGATGGCAAGCAGCGCTATTGCAACACCGTACTCGCGATGACCAAAGCGTTTGCCCTATGCGGAACCCTTGATGAAGCAATGGCACTCAACGATGAGGTGACTTTCCTTCAGGCAATCCGAGCACCCCTGATCAAGGGTGACGAAAAGGGTGGAGATGGCCGTGCCCCTAATAATGTTGATTTTGAGTTGCGGCAACTACTCTCCGATGCCCTGATCGCCGATGGTATTACTGATGTCTTCAAGGTCGCAGGTCTTCAAAAACCAGATATTAGTATCCTCTCGGATCCGTTCCTGGCAGAGGTCAGCAAGATCCCCCAGAAGAACCTGGCGGTTGAACTACTGCAGCGATTGCTAAGAGAAGAAGTTCAGACCCGCTTCAAGACCAACGTGGTCAAACAGAAGCGATTCAGCGATCTTTTGCAGGCAGCACTGAAGAAATATGCCAACCGCTCCATTGAGGCGGCCCAGGTGATCGAAGAACTGATTGCGATGGCCAAGCAGTTCCGTGATGAAGCAGAGAGAGTTGATGCCATGGGATTGTCGGTTGCTGAGGTTGCTTTCTACGACGCCCTGGCGAACAACCAGTCAGCACAAGACCTGATGGGCGATGAGATTTTAATGAAGATGGCACGGGAACTGGCCCAAAAACTGCGGGGCAACCTCAGCATCGATTGGCAATACAAGGAAAATGTGCGAGCGAAACTGCGAACAATGATCAAGGCACTGCTGAAACGCTACAAGTATCCGCCTGATCAAGAGGTGGCGGCGATTGAGTTGGTGCTTCAACAGACAGAGATGATTTCCGAGGAATGGGCGAGGGATGCCGATCCGAT
>JBBASD010000238.1:0-3453 GCA_040399485.1 Cyanobium sp.
CTGCTGCTGCACGGCTTCACCGGCAACCCCGACACCATGCGCCCCCTGCAGGCGCCCCTAGAGGCCCTCGGGGTGGAGGTATCCCTGCCGCTGCTGCGGGGTCACGGGGCGGCTTCGCCGCAAGCGTTGCAGGGCGTCAGCTGGGCTGACTGGCTGGCGGATGGATCCGCAGCCCTGGCGGAACTGGCCACTCGCGTGGATCGGGTGATATTGATCGGCCACAGCATGGGTGCCCTGGTGGCCCTGCAACTGGCGGCCGACCAGGGCTACTGCGGCGACCAGCTAGACAGCCTGGTGCTGCTGGCCACACCGCTGCAGCTGGCCTCCCCATTGGCCCCCGGCCGGCCCCTGGCCTGGGTCCGGCCCCTGCTAGGCCGTCTGTTGCGCCGCTGGCCCCTGCCCAAGCTCTACACCGACCCCCAGCTTGGCGATAACGACACCAGCTACCCCTGGGCGCCGATGGGGGCCCTGCTCTCGTTGCTGGCCTTCATCGCCGCCACCAGCAAGCGGCTGCACCAGGTATCTATCCCCGCCCTGATCCTGCAGAGCCATGGCGATCCAACCGTGCTCGATGCCAGCGCCGTAACCCTGTTGTACGGCCTTGGTACGCCAGCCGCTGAGAAGCGCATCGTCTGGTTGCAGCGCTCGGGCCATGAGCTGTTGCAAGACGTGGACCGCGTTGCGGTGATTGAGGCGGTGGTGGAGTTTGTGGGGGGGAGGGTGCAGCGGCAGAGGCTCTTTAGCTTGGATAGAGCCAGGCTGAGTTGAGACAACCAGGTGCGGTGGTGCTGTTTGTCAGCTGCATTGGCGGTCGTCTAATACTCATGTCGGATGGCTTATCTTCTGGGCACTCTTCAATATTTGACCAAGACATTCTTTGGCTCTTGACATTATGGAGAGATTGTGAGTATGCTAACAGTTTGAGCCACACCTAGTTCGTATAGGCATGTGGAACCCAAACTTCACATCGGAGGCAAATCATGTCTATGTATTTAGGAATGACAGAAGAAGACTATCTTAATGTTCTCAAGAATACTCCGCGCAACGTTGCTGACAAACTTGGCATTGAAAATGCATCTGTACTATCCGATGAATTGCTGGGCGAAAAAATTCGGCTTCGTGACCAAACGGCATTTACCCTCATGCAGAGTTTTGTTGAGGCCTACCAGGCCTGGTGGCTAAAAAGTAACGAAATAGGCCAGCTGGAATCACCAGGTACTGATAAAACAGCAGAGCTTATTGCCTTCATCGATCGGCGCGATGAAATACGAAGAGCCCTCCTTAATTACTTGAACTTTGCAAAGAAAAAAGCAATCTTTCAGTCATGAGCATCGTGCGCGCATACCATGCGGGCAATTCAGCAGAAATAGATTCCTTACTCTATCGCGGCTCGGGGTTGCCGGAGAGTTCGGCGCGGAACAACTGGCTTGGCAGAGGTATCTACTTTTGGGATAGTGACCCACGTCGAGCTGAGCATTGGCAAGCGATTCATGGAAAAGGAGCGATACTAGAATGCGAAATTGAGACAGAGCTATTGATTGATATGCTGATTGATGATCAAAGAAGTCATGATTTTCTAGCTCTGGCCAATACGATTTTCCCGTCAGTTGATGGTATCAATGACAGGAAGTCTCAATACTTTAACAGAGATGGTGAAATTATTAATCGCTTACGACCAAGGCTTCAAGATCAAGGATATTGTGGTATTAGAATGGCATTCTTCCTGGGTGATCCAATAGCCCCTGATGGCAATCTATTTCCAAATCAACATATTCAAATATGTTTATGGGATTCAAGTATTATTCGAAATCCTAAGCAATACGTGCCAGGATTGCTATCTGACTAATTCGTGCATCAGATCCACTCACCCCCCACCCCTCACCCCCCCTAAACCCAATCCAACTACCCCAGATCACCATGCAACTGCGCCCAAGCCGCCGCCAGCGCCGCCGGCACGGGCCGGCTTTGGTAGTCGCGTTGATCACTGGGCCGGTGCCGCAGCACCGCATTGACGACGATGGCCGGTGCAGTGCCGCGATTGATCGCCCCATGGGGAACCCCGGGCGGAATGCGCACCCAGGTGGGTTCATCCTCCCGCAGGGTTATGCGGCGCAATCGTTTGTTCTGCAGCACGATCAGATCGAGGCCGCCGCGCAGCACCATCAACTGATCGGTCTGATGGCGGTGGCAGAACAATTCCGCCCGGCTGCAAGTCGCCACTTCGGCGATCTGGGTTTCATCGCTGGACAGGGGCTCCCGTAGGAAAGCCAGGCCCGCACTGGCTCCAGGGCTGGGCAGGATTTCAACAGAGCGGCTCAGGGCCATTAGTTTTGCAACAAGTGATTAAAGGATCGCGGGCATGTGCCTTTATCAAGCGTGTGATGTGTTACCAAAACGATCCTTCGTGCTTCAATCCAGATAGCCAGGCCAGGCCGCCGCTGCGCCATTCATCGGCCCAGCTGTTGGCACCAATGGTTTTTTGCCATTCGGCGCCTGGGCCCATTCCCATCACCAGTGAGCGGTTCCACACCATATGGGGCGGCACTTTGCAGCTGCAGCGGCCTGTGGCAGGGCGATTCCAGTTCTGATTTGGCCCGGGCAGCGGCCCTGGTTCTCGTCGATTTGGGATCGCTGGCCGCCAGCGGCCCTGCTCGTGAGGCAGAATCACTGCTCACCGCACTTACTGATTGGCCCGCCTGGAGGCTCTGCTCTCGCTGCAGCCAGGAGCACTGAACCGTCGTCAGCCCCTTGACCAACTGGGCGTTGAACTGGCGACGGAGCTCACCTGGCTGGATCCACGCAATGCCTGCCTGAACCTCGTTGCCGGCCCCAGTGCCCTGCAGGTCCAGGTGCTTTTTGAGTTGCGGGGCCGCGATCAGCTCAGCGTGCTGGTGAACAGCCGTGAGGGCATGTCATCGGGCGCCCCCCTTAGCCGCGCCGTGCTGGAGCAGGTGCTGGATCGCTTGCTGCGCCTTCTGCCCGGCACCTCCCTGGCCTATCGCTCCGATCGCGATGGCCCGATCCGCCAGGCAACCGTCCAGCAGGTCGGCAATACTCCCTATTTGGGGGCATCGACTTTGGACCACGGCAAAGGAAGCTGATTTCAACGACAGCCCGCAGGTCCCTGCCGTGACCACGCAAGACTATTCAGGTCAGGTGACTACAACATATCTCGATACAACATATCTAGATACAACGGGGACCTATCTGCTGGGCCATTCCTAGGCTGGTATCAATCTGAGAAGGAGGCCCCATGGCCACTTGCGATCTACCTGCTGCCACTGCCGAAAAATCCTCCGGAAATTCCTCAGCTGCGGCCTTGCATCAGCTCAAAGAATTACTGCAAAGCGACCGCGCCTTTGCCCAAGCCCTTGGCACCACCGCCTCCACCGAAGCTGCGGCCCGCTTAGCCGCTGAGCACGGCATTCAAGTGTCGCCAGAAGCGCTCTGGCG
>JBBASD010000239.1:0-3437 GCA_040399485.1 Cyanobium sp.
GGAATGCTCCTCTTGCGTTTCAAGCGCCCCGCCGAAGATGTCTGTCGCCCTGGCTGCCCAGCTCCGTGAGGGAACGAAGAAAGCCCATACCATGGCCGAGAACACCGGTTTTGTGAGCTGCTTCCTTAAAGGTGTGGTCGATAAGGTCAGTTATCGCACCCTGGTGGCGGACCTCTGGTTCGTTTATAGCGCCATGGAGGAGGAGATCGGCCGCCTCGCCGACCATCCCGTGGTCGGGCCGATCAACTTTGCCTCCCTCAACCGGCGCGAATCCCTGGAGCAGGATCTCGCCTTTTATTTCGGTGCCGATTGGCGCCACCAGATCAAGGCCACCCCAGGAGCCCAGGAATATGTGGCCCGCCTGCACCGCGTGGCCAAGGAATCTCCCGAGCTGCTGGTGGGCCACCATTACACCCGCTACATCGGCGATCTCTCCGGTGGCCAGATCCTCAAGAACATCGCCCAGAAGGCCATGAACCTGGGCGAGCACGACGGCCTGCGTTTCTACGAATTCGACGCCATCCCGGACGAGAAGGGTTTCAAGACCAACTACCGCGCCGTGCTCGATAACCTGCCGATCGACCAATCCACCGCCGATCGGATCGTGGCGGAGGCTAACCAGGCCTTCCACTGCAACATGAAGATGTTCCAGGAGTTGGAGGGCAACCTTGTGGCCGCCATCGGCAAGGTTCTTTTTGGTTTCCTGACCCGCCGTCAGCGGCTAGGCAGCACCGAAGCCGTCGTGGCCTGAGGCTGTCCCCCTGGGTTGACTTGCGCCAGAGTCGCGTATCGCTTGCGACTCAGGTGTGCGCCCCCTCCGTTTTCTGGTTCCTGGCACCACGGGCCGCTACCGCTGTGGCGGGTTGCTGGTGGAGATGCAGACCCAACGGCTGACGGCCCGTTTGCGCCATGCCGAGCTGGTGACCTATCGGCGGCGGGAGCCCGACCACCCTTTTTTAGACGATCTCTTGCGGCGGGAGCCTCGCCCCGGCGCTGCCCTCTGGATCGTCAGTTGGGGTTTTGATGTGCCGCCGATACTGCGGCGCTTGGCCGGCCGCCCTGTGGCTTATCACGCCCACAGCAGTGGTTACGGCTTCGACCTGCCGGCCGGGGTGCCCATCTTGGCCGTGAGTCGCAACACCTTGGGCTACTGGGGGGATCGGGCGCCGCGCCATCCCCTCTTTTTAGTGCCCAATGCCCTCCAACCTCGCTGGCTGGAACGGGGCGATCGCCAGCCTTTTTTGACGAGCGAGGGCCAGCAGCGGCGGCGGCGCATTGATGTGCTGGTGCAGGAACGCAAGAACAGTCGCTACGTGATCGATCAGTTGGTACCGGCCTTGGCGGCTGCCGGGCTGCGGGTGGAGCGGCAGCGCGGCTGGGTGGAGGACCTGGTGGATCTGCTCAATGACACCACTGTGGTGCTCTATGACTCGGCCGATTATTGGCGCGGTACGGGGGTGAGCGAGGGCTTCGGCCTGCCACCGATCGAAGCCCTCGCCTGTGGCTGCGTGGTGTTCAGCAGTTTCAATCACGCCTTGGCCGACAGCCTCGATCCCGGGTTGCTTGGTCATCAGATTGGCTGCGGCACCATGGAGAACGACCTGCAAAGGATCCGCGCTGCCGTGGCTGACCCGGCGGCATGGCGGCCGGCAGCGGAGAGGCTGGAAATCCTCTTGGCTGGCTGCGGGGAGGAAACCCTGCTGGAACGCTGGCGTCTCGCCCTCGCGGCGATCGATCAGCATTGGGATCGGCTGCAGGCCGGTGCGGCACCCCTGGCCAGCCCTTCTGTGTGGCAGTTGCGGGCCGATCAATGGGCCCAGCGGTTGTTGCGGCGCCTGCCGGGCCGATCCTGAGGCGCTTGTTTTGGAGCTGTGGCGGGACTGGGGCGGTAACGGGGCTGGCTGATTTCGGCGGAAACGGAAACGGCCAACCCATAACGTAAAGGTATGTTCAGTCCTCCAGGGTGTGAAGTTGCTCGGCAGGAGTAAGACCTATCAGCAGCTGCGGGCCCTGATGGCGTTTCTACCACAGCAACGCCTGCGCCAGCTTAAGTGGTTGGTGCCATTATCAGTTATACCTGGATTTCTTGATCTGCTCTCAGTTGCTGTAATTGCTCGTTTGATGGGAGCTCTGGTAGGGCACAAATTGGATGACCGCTTGCCTGGCATCAAGGTCTTTGGCGGTGACCAAGTTGACCAGAGCCTATGGCTAATAATTATTTTCGTTGCCTTGGCGTGGTTAGCCTCGTTCAGCAAGCTTGGATTACAGTTTTTTCAACAGCGCTTGACCGCCAGGGTTTGGATTGATCTTTCGAACCGAATTCACGCCAACGTGTTAGCACAAGGTTACGAATATCACCTATCAAAAAGCACTGCTAAGCTATCAACAATGATGCTTAGTCATATCAAGAAAACCTCGAATTCCGTCGTCAATCCACTTCTAAAGATGGTGGGAAGCGTCTTCTCAATTTTTTTGCTTTCCTTTGGAATTCTGGTGATTGGTCGCGGTCCTGCTTTGATCTTGATCGGCTGCCTGCTAGGGGCCTACGTGCTTCTTTCCCAGTCAATAACCCCCTATTTGCGTCATAATTCCAGGCAAAAAATAAGACTGGAGTCAATGACAGCCCACATCTTATTTGAATCCTTGGGTTCGATTAGGGATATCAAGCTGACCGCCTCCGAAGATCACTTCCGTCGGGCCTTTGTCAATACGGGTGAACGGGCCAAGGGCCATGCCTGGGTGGCAGAGATCTTGCCAATCATCCCTCGCATGCTGATTGAGCCGCTGGGCATCACCCTGATTTTCCTGTTGGGCGCCGTCCCCCCCCTACTGCGTGGTGACCGCTCCGACATGCTGTCGATGTTGCCCTTCATGGCCTCCCTCTCGGTGGCGGCCTTGCGTCTCACCCCGCCCCTGCAGGATTTCTTTGCTTCTCTTACCCAATTGCGGGGTGGTTTACCGGTGATGGATTCGACCCTGGAGTACCTGAGCTTGCCGGCGGGTCTACCCGTGCTTGGCGACCCCGGTGTGCCCAGTCCGGCCGGTGTATTTCCCTCCCGCAGCATCGCTTTGGAGGATGTTTGGTATGCCTATCCAGGGTCGTCGGATTGGGTACTGCGGGGCGTTGATCTAACCATTCCCGTGGGTTCGAGGGTGGCTTTTGTCGGGGCCACCGGTAGCGGCAAGACCACGACGGCCCAGATTCTTCTGGCCCTGTTGCAACCGGGTAAGGGGCACCTCAATCTCGATGGCATTGCCGTCTCCAACAACGACATTCCGGCCTGGCAGGCTTCCTGCTCCCAGGTGCCCCAATTCATCAATCTGCTGGATGCCAGCGTGCTCGAAAATGTCGCTTTTGGTAAGGATGTGGAATTGATTGATCAGCGGGCGGTTTGGGAGGCCCTGGAAGCGGCCCAACTCGACGAATTCGTCAGTGA
>JBBASD010000240.1:0-3387 GCA_040399485.1 Cyanobium sp.
CCGCCACCGATCACATTGCCGGCCCGGGCACTGGCGATGAGCAGATGGGGGGTCTGGTGCGGCTGGCTGCCGCAGAAGCTGGCACGCCAGCTGGCGATCGCCAGTTCCGCCGCCGCCTTGCTGCTGCTTTAGGGGTCATGGCCGCCGAGCGGATCATTTTCGCGGTAGCCGTAAAGCCACTCGTTGTTGCGATACACCTTGTCGGTGGTGATCAGCACCGCCGTGCAGGGCTGCTCCAGGCGCCGCAGGGCCTCCAGCAGGTGGATCGTGCCCATCACATTGGTGGCCCAGGTGGCCGTGGGCTCGGCGTAGCTGCGGCGCACCAGGGGCTGGGCGGCCAGATGTAGCACCACTTCAGGGCGCGTTTCGGCCACCAGCTCATCGAGCAGGGCGGCCTCGCGGATGTTGCCAAGGCGATGTTGCAGGCGCTGCTCCAGCTCCAGCTGGGTAAACAGGCTGGGATCGGTTACCGGTGCCAGGGCTAGCCCGGTCACGTTTGCCCCGAGCTCCAACAGCCACAGGGACAACCAGCTGCCCTTGAAGCCGGTGTGGCCCGTGAGCAGCACCCGCCGGCCGCGCCAAAAAGAAGGATCAGGGGTCACCAGCGTTTCCAGGGGGCTTTGCCGCTCTCCCAGAGATCTTCGAGATGCACCCGATCCCGCAGGGTGTTCATCGGCTGCCAGAAGCCGTGGTTCCGATAAGCCTGCAGTTGCCCCTCTGCGGCTAGCCGCTGCAGGGGCTCGGCCTCCCAGGTAGTGGAATCGGATTGGATGTAATCAAAGACGCCAGGTTCGAGCACGAAGAAGCCGCCGTTGATCCAGCCGCCATCGCTCTGGGGTTTCTCCATAAAACCGGCCACCTGGTCAACCTCTTGAAAGTTCAACGCCCCATAGCCACCCTCACGGCGGTTGCACCGCCGTGAGGGTGGCTAATTTGCCGCCGGCACGATGGCTGGCGATGGCGGCGCTGATGTCTACATCGGATACGCCATCGCCATAGGTGAAGCAAAAGCTTCATCACCCACATAGCGCTGCACCCGCTTCAAGCGACCGCCCGTAAGAGTGTTTTCGCCGGTATCCACCAGGGTGACCTCCCAGGGCTCGGCATTTTTTTGATGCACCTCCATCGAATTAGTGCGCATGTGAAAGGTGACATCACTCATGTGCAAGAAATAATTGGCGAAATACTCCTTGATCACATAACCCTTGTAGCCGCAGCAGATCACAAATTCGTTGATGCCGAAGCTGCTGTAAATCTTTAGAATATGCCACAGAATTAGCCGGCCACCGATTTCCACCATCGGCTTGGGCTTGAGGTGGGTTTCCTCGCTGATGCGAGTACCAAGCCCCCCGGCAAGAATCACAGCTTTCATTGAAGGGCCTGCTGAGAAGGCATTCAAGGGAGCATGAGCTTCAGCCCAGCCTGTTGCCAAGCGAGCTTAAGGCCAACTCCCGGCTCAACTCCCGGCTCAACGGCCGGCTGGGTACGGCCGTTGGGCCGGCAGCGGCGGTACAACGGTGTCAGAAACAAGGTGTATAAAGGGCCTGGGTGCTTGAAGTTCCAGCCTCTCCCTCGTCACTGCTTGGCCAATCCGATCCGCCTTTTTCGCCGCCTCGTTCGCCATGGTCTGGCGCCCCTCCGCGATCCGCGGCCCGCTTCGCGACTGATTCGCCAGACGGCCCGCCAGGAATGGAAGGTGCTTAGCTTCAGCATGGCCTGCAATCTGCTCCAGGCCGTCGCCGAAGGCGCCACGCTAGGAGTGGTGTTCCTCGCTGTTGACCTGCTCTCCAAACCGGCGGGTCAAGCGATCGATTGGACCAGCACGGGGTTTCTGGGTTCGCTGCCCCAGCTCACGGCGGCGCTCAACGCCCTTCCCCGCAACGAGCTTTTCCTGCTGCTTCTAGGGATGGCGGTGCTGCTCAAGCTCCTGCAGAGCGTGGGGATGTACCTGGGCTCGTTAGCGATGGGGTATTACGGCGCCCGCACCTCCTCGCGGCTTCAGGCGATGATCCACTCGCTCATCCTCAGCCTCAGCTTCCCCTGCTCCAGCCGTTATCGGGTCGGCGATCTGCTTTATGTGGGCGGCAACGGCCCTGGTGCAGTGATGACCGAGATCAACGTGATCAGTGGTCTGGTGATGACGGTGCTGATGGGTATCACCTATCTGGTGGTGCTACTCACCCTCTCCCCTTGGCTGCTGGTCGCAGCCTTGATCATGGGGGGCATTCTTGCTCTTGTTCAACAACAGATCCTGCCCCGCCTTCGCAGTTATTCTTTCCTCGGCACCGAGTTGGGCCGAGATCTCTCCACCCGCATCACCGAAAACATCCAGGGCCTGCGCCTGCTCCATAGCAGCGGTCAGCTGGATGCGGCCGATCGGGATGTGCGCAGCCGCTCGATCGCGATCGAAGCCAATTCACGCGCCACCAGCCGGGTGGGCTCCGTCACAGGGCCGATCACCACCTTTCTGCCAATCCTGATGATCGCGGGCATTGCTGGCCTCAGCCTGCTGCTCTTCCGTGATCGCAATTCCGGCGTGCTGCCTAGCCTGGTGACTTTCGTGCTGGCTCTGCAGAGGCTCAATGGCACCTTCGGGGGGATTGCTGGGGCCTTCGGAACCCTCAATGCCAATGCGGCACCTCTCGAATTGCTTAATAAACTTCTTGAACCGTCTGATAAGGAATTCCGCAGCCGCGGCGGCACTCCCTTCCAAAAATTGGCACACGGTATTTCGCTGCGCAACGTGACTCTTCAGTACGCCCCCGAACTCCCCCCAGCCCTCAGCGGCATCAATCTGGATCTGCCACGGGGCAGCACGGTGGCGCTAGTGGGCAGAAGTGGGGCGGGCAAGAGTTCGATTGCGGATCTGCTTTGTGGCCTCTATAACGCTAGCCAGGGCGAGATCCTTATTGACAACACCCCACTTGAGCAGCTCGATCTAATTTCCTGGCAGCAGCGGCTCGGCGTGGTGAGTCAGGACACCTTCATGTTTAATGCCAGCATCGCTGAGAACATCAGTTTCGGCTCTCCCAACGCCAGCAGGGCTAAGATAATTGCCGCTGCGGAAAAAGCCCAAGCCGCTGACTTCATCACCGATCTTCCAGAGGGTTTCGACACATTGATAGGCGAACGGGGCTACCGCCTCAGCGGCGGGCAGCGCCAACGGCTTTCCCTGGCCCGCGCCATCCTTCGCGATCCAGAGCTGCTGATCCTGGATGAAGCCACCAGCGCCCTCGATACCCAGAGCGAAAGGCTGGTGCAGCAAGCGATCGATCAATTCGAACGTCAGCACACAGTGCTCGTGATTGCGCACCGACTAAGTACGATCGTGAAAGCCGATCAGATCTGCGTGATGGAAAAGGGGCAGATTGTGGAGCAGGGAAATCA
>JBBASD010000241.1:0-3317 GCA_040399485.1 Cyanobium sp.
CGCCGGCGAAACCGAGGAGCTGTTGGCCCAGGGGCTGGAAGCGTTCGAGGCTGGCACCATTGAGCCATTGCTCTTCGAGGTTGCGCAGCCAGGGCAACTTGGTCAGCAAATCGGCAAGGTGGCTTGGCACACTGGGAATCAGTTCGGTCAGTTGCTTGGCTTGCTGCAGCACCTCGGGCAGCAGCAGGGAGACAAGCAGGCCTCCGAAGGTCACCAGCACCACGAGTTCGATCGCCAAGGCTGTCTGGCGATTGATGGGAAGGATGCGACGCAGCAGGGTCACGGGTACATCCAGGGCCACCGCCAGGACAATGGAGCCGAAAAGCACCAGCAACACCCAGCGCAGTTCCCAAGCCAGCAGCCCGAGCACAACAAGGGCGAGAAAGCCGATCAGGATGCGGGCGTTCATGGAAGGGATGGTGGGCGTCGGGGTGTAGTCCATGGATCAAGAATGTCCCGAATCAAGACCTCGCGCACAATGACCTGTGCGCAGACCGCAAGGGGAAGGGCCAGTACAAGCCCCAATGGACCGAACATAAGAGTGAACAATAACTGGGCCGAAAGGGTCAGCCCCGGTAAGAGCTTGAGTTGGTGCTGCATCACCGAGGGGGTGATCAAATAGCTTTCAAAATTCTGAATTATGATGTAAAGAATCAAAACCAGCACCGCTTTCCAGGGGGCCTCGAGCAATGCCGCCGAGATTGGAAAGATGGTGCTGAGGGTTGGCCCAATGTTGGGAATGATGTTGAGTAGGCCAGCCAGCATGGCGTTGGCCGCCACCTGCTTCACCCCCAGGATGGAAAGTCCGATGGCGGCCATGGTGCCGACGCAGAGCGAGCTGATCAGTACCCCAACCATCCAGGCGCTCAGGGCTTCTCCGCATTGCAGCAGCACGGCCCGGGCCCGTGGGCGATAGAAGGACGGCACCAATTGCAGGGCCACTTCCCGGTAGGCATGGGGTTGGGTGGTGATCATCACTGCCACCGCCAACACGAAAAGGCACTGAAGCAGGCCATTGCCGATGTTGCCGGCCAGTCCAAGCAGTCGGATGAGCGCCTTACTCAAGCTCTCCCCTAACGCACCTTGGCGATCGCCCGAACTGGGCAAGGCCGATTTCAGCCAGTCGAGCTGATCACCGCTGTTGCCGTACACCATGCTGAAGCTGCCTGCCAGACCCTCATGCATCAGCTTGACCAATTTGGTGCTAGCGGCCGGCAGCTTGCCGATCAGCTCTCCAAACTGTTGAACGAATGGTGGAATCAGGGTTGTCCCCGCCACCAACAAGATCAGGAGTACACCCAACAGGCTCAGTAAAACGGCCAGGGGCCGGGAGCTTCTCAGCTGTTTCTGTACAGCCCCCACCAAGGTGCAGAGTGCCATGGCAAGGACGACACCGGCAAAGATCAACAGGACGGCTTGCCTCAGCGACCAGAGCAGGGCAAGGGCCGCGACGAAAGCCAGCAATCCAAGCCACTTGCCGAGGGTCAAGCTTCGCTGTCCTCTTGGGCGTCTTTTTCAGGGCCACCGGAGAAACCGAGTCCATGGCTCTCGGCGTAGCGCTGGGCAAAGCGCATGAATCGCTCGAAATCAGCAGTGGTCTTCCAGGTGTAGGTGGCTTCCAGGGCGCTTGCCTTGCCGTTGACGAAGCGGGCATTGACCTCCCGGCTCACCAGCTCCCCTTCCTCATCGACGAGAAACATGCCAGTGATGTCTCCAAAGCTTTCTGGAGCCAAGGCTTTGGGCTCTTCGAAGACAAAGGTCGCCTGGCCGGTCCGTCCGTCGCGCGAACGGGTCAGACGTATGTCAGGCACGACCGGTTCATCCGTGCCGCGGAAGAACTGGATGGCGGCGGCCATGGTGTTCGTCGAAAGGGGGATCTTACGTGGACCGATGGCTTGCCTGACATAGTGGGCTGCTGCTGCGTGTCCGTCCGGTCAGTCCATCGCCATGCTTTCGGGTCCCCCGGTCTCCAGCACGCTTGGCAGTTATGAACTGCTTGATCGTTTTCTCGGCGCCTCTGGGCGCCAGCAACGCACCCTTGTGGCGACCCTCGAGGCCCGTGCTGCTGAATTGGTCCCCCTGATCATGAGCAGGTTGGTCGAGATGGATTCCCGCGGTGACAATTGGTCGGCTGGGTTTTTGGTCCAGTTGCTGCTCCAGGGGGCAAGTGCCGAGCAAGTACAGGCCTTTTGGCAAAGCCATCCCCAGGGTTGGCTGGAGGCGAAAAGCGGTTTCGGCCTGGATTACACCAGCCTGCAGCGCCACCTAATTCATCAGCAATTCGAGGCTGCCGATCGCTTGACCAGCGAGCACCTGCGCCAGTTGGCCGGTTCGGAGGCCCTGAGGCGGGGTTATGTGTATTTCAGCGAAGTCCCGTCCATGCCTGCCAAGGACCTGGAGAGTCTTGATCGCCTGTGGGTGGTTTACTCCCGAGGCCGCTTCGGATTTTCGGTACAGGGTCGTCTACTGCTGGCCTGTGGAGGCCAGTGGGACCGCCTCTGGCCGCGCCTGGGCTGGAAACAGCAAGGCGTCTGGACCCGGTATCCGGGGTCCTTCCATTGGACCCTCGAGGCTCCCGAAGGTCACATGCCGCTCATCAATCAGCTGCGCGGCGTCAGGCTGATGGATGCTTTGTTGTCGCACCCCGGCTTGGCTCCCCGTTGGCAGCGCCAGCAGGAGCCTGTTGGGGGTTAGCTTCAGAGAAGGAAGCAGCCGTTTGGTCCTGGCGATGCCTTGGCGCTGGGCCGATTTCATCACCCCCTCCACCTTGCAGCTCTCCCCTTTGGTCGAGCTGTTACTGGAGCCTGCCCTTGGTCATGGCTCTGCAGATGACTTGCATCTGGGTCTCCATGAGGCCCTCGTAAATGCCGTGCGCCATGGCAACGGCTGCGATCCCTCAAAATGCCTGAGGGTGCGCCGCATTGTGACCACCCACTGGTTGGTTTGGCAGGTACAAGATGAAGGTCCCGGTCTGCCTGCCCAGGCCCGTACAGAGTTGAAAAGACCGGCTATTGAGGCCGTTTCCGGCCGGGGATTGTTCCTGATCCAGCACTGTTTTGACGATGTGCGCTGGAGCCCCAGGGGAAATCGCTTGCAATTGGCGGTGCGTCGCCGACGCCTCAGTGGCCGTGGGAAGGACAACCTGGATCCCTGATCTCCCCCTTCAGCCAGCCGAGGGCATGCTCCAACAGGGCAATGGCCTCTTGGCCCGTGCCCAGGGCTGACCAGGATGGGGATGACGGCTCGGATTCACGGAGCAGCAAAACCAGGGCGGAGCTGATCTGCTCGGCGGCGCGGCGCTGGCGCTGGCCCTTGAG
>JBBASD010000242.1:0-3291 GCA_040399485.1 Cyanobium sp.
TCACCCCAACACCCCCCCAATCGCCTCACCAATCCGCAAGGCATTCGCCACCACCGTCAGGCCGGGCCCCACGGCCGGGCAACCTGGAAAGACACTGGCATCGGCTATCCAGAGGTTTTCAACCTCATGGCAGCGGCCCTCCAATGACACCACCGAAGTGGCCGGGTCTGATCCCATGCGGCAGGTGCCGCAGCTGAAGCCCATCACGCTTAGGGGGGCTTCGCCGCGGGGATAGATGGGGGCGCGCTGCACCACCGTGGTGGCGGGATCGTTCTCGACCCGTTGCATTACATCCAGCCAGCGGTAGACGAGGCGGTCGTGGGCTTCGCGGTTGTTGGCCAGGTAATTGATCAATACCCGCTCACCGCGCAGGATGACGCGATTTTCCGGATCGGGGCTGACGGCGCTGGACACCCACCAGCTCACCGAACGATCGGCCAGCCACTCCAGTGCCCCATCCGGCAGCAGGCGACTCACCAGGGACAGCACCGGCGGGGATTCGGCAAACAGGGGATCTTGCAGCACGCCGCCGCCACCCCTTACGGCCCCCAGGGCATAGCTCACATTGCGATCACCGCCATGGAAATCCAGCACCCCCAAGGCCGGGCCGTAGCGGCCGGAATGGGCCTTGCTGGCCCTTTGCAGCATGGCCGTCAGTTGGGGTCGCATCAAATTGCGTCCGATCTGGTCGGAGCCATTGGCCAATCCCTGGGGGTGGGCATCGCTGGCCGATCGCAACAGGATCACGGAGCTGCCGATGGCGCCCGCCGCCAGCACCACCTGGTGGGCCCGAAACAACCAGCGCTGGTGGCCGATCTGGGCCTCAACGCCCCGCACTTCCTTGCCGCCCGCATCGGTGTGCAGCATCAGCACCCGGGCACCCTGGCGCAGTTCAAAGCCGTCCTGGCCTAGGGCCCGATCGACGCCAAACAGTTCGGCATCGCCGGAGGGATCCTGCGCCGACTCACTGACGCTCAACGGCAGCCGATAGGGGTGCAGCCCCTGGCGCTCCAGGGCCGCCCGCAGTTCCACCTGGAACGGCTGCACCGGCTGGGCGCCAAAGGGTTGGCCATTCTCGCCATGGACCCGATACAACGCCTCCGCCTGGTCATACCAGGTTTCCAGATCTGCGTAGCGCAGGCCCCAATCCGGTCCGGTTCCCTCTTGCATCGGCATGCCGATGAATTCCTCGGGCAGCATCCGCTCCAGCACCCCGCCCCAGATCTTGGTGTTGCCCCCCAGGGCCTCCACCATCTGGGGGGCAAAAGGATCACCGTCGGTGCCGATCCATTCTTGTTCCGGGTGATAGCGCTGGCGCCGGAACAGGTCGATGTCGGCCACGTTTTGGTCCGCAAGCGCCAACCCCGACCCCTGCTCCAGCAACAGCACCTTGCGGCCCGCCGCCGCCAGGGCGCCGGCCATGGTGCCGCCACCGGCCCCACTGCCGATGATCAGGACATCGAAGAGCCGCTCGTCGATGACCATGGCGCCGGGGGATTGGGGGGTATCGCCGGGATAGGTCATCGCCTTTGCCAGACGTAGGTGAGCACAAACAACACCACCCAGATCACATCGACGAAATGCCAGAACAACGACACCGCCATCACCCCCTTGCCTTCCGGTTGCACCAGGCCAGGCCGCAGCGAGCGCACCAGGAAAAAGGCCATCAGGGCCAGGCCCGTCACCACATGCAGTCCATGGAAACCGGTCAGCAGGTAGAAGCTGGCTCCAAACACACCGCTATCGAGACCGAAGGGCAAGTGCTGCCATTCGATCGCCTGGCCCACCACGAAATAGGTTCCCATCGCCATGGTCAACAGCCACCAGGCGCGAAATTCACCCAGGCGCTGCCGGTGCAGGGCCCGCTCCGCCAGCCAGATCACCAGCGAACTGCTCACCAATACCACCGTGTTGATCAGGGGCTCGCGCACCTCCAAGCCTTCGACCCCGGCGGGCAACCACAAAGGTGCACTGCTTTTGAAAACGGCATAGCCCACAAACAGGGCCAGAAAAATCAGGCTTTCGGAAGCCAGGAAAATCACAAAGCCGGTCAGGGTGTGGTCGGCGTGGCCGTGGCCGTGGCCATGGCCCCCGTGGCCGTGGCCACCATCGCCGTGGCCGTGGCCGTCGGGGCTGGGCACGGCCGGGGTGCCCGGGGGGGTGGCGGCTGGCTGGGAGAGGGAGGTCATGGTTTCAGCCCTGCAGCGCCCGACGCTCAAAGCGCTCCTGGTCTTCGACCAGGGGCCGGCCCAGGCCGTAGCCGTAGGGGCCGCTGATAACAGTCGGCACATCCGCTTCGAAATTCTCAGCCGGAGGCGGAGAGGGCAGCAACCACTCCAGACCAATGGCATTCCAGGGGTTGGGCGGCGCCTTGGGGCCCCGCACCCAACTGCTGACAATGTTGAGCAGGAAAGGAATGGTCGCCACCCCCAACAGAAATGCCCCCAAACTGGCCAGCACATTGGCACTGGCAAATTCGGGGTCGTAGGAGGCCACCCGCCGGGGCATGCCCAGCAGCCCGGCCCAGTGCATCGGCAGAAAATTAAGGGTGCTGCCAATGAATGTGAGGATGAAATGCAATTTTCCTAAGCCTTCGTAATACATGCGACCGGTAAATTTTGGAAACCAATGATAGATGGCAGCGAAAACACCAAAGGTAATCATATTAAAAATGACGTAATGGAAATGGCCGACAACAAAATAGGTATTGCCCACATGGATATCCACAGGCACCGTCGCCAGCATCACACCGGTTATGCCGGCAAAGATAAAGTTGAATAGCCCCGCCAGGCAAAACAGCATCGGCGTCGATAGACGGATGCTGCCGCGCCATAGGGTGGCGATCCAGGCAAATACCTTGATGCCAGTTGGCACGGCGATCAACATCGTCGTCACCATAAAAACATTGCGCATCCACTGGGGGGTGCCGCTGTAAAACATGTGATGAACCCAAACAATCAGGCTCAGTACGGTGATTGCAAACGAGGCGATCGCTACGACCTTATAACCAAACAATGGTTTACGGGCATAGACCGGAAACAACTCCGAAAAGACTCCGAAAATCGGCAATGCCATCACATATACCGCCGGATGGGAATAGAACCAAAAGAAATGTTGGTAAAGCATCGGATCACCACCCCCTTCCGGTTTGAAGAAACTAGTGCCAAAACTGAGATCAAACAGCAGCATCACTGCGCCCGCCGTCAACACCGGCAAACCCATCAGCTGAATCAACTGGGCCGCCAGGGCCGTCCAGCAAAAAATCGGCATCTTGAACCAGCCCATACCCGG
>JBBASD010000243.1:0-1088 GCA_040399485.1 Cyanobium sp.
TACGGGCTGCGCTCACCGTTCTGGAGCGCCCTGGCGACCCTGCCGCTGCTGGGCCAGCCTTATGCCCTGGAAAACCTGTCCTACGGGTTCGATTCTCTGGCGATGGCCCTGGCCCTGGGACTGGCCGTCGTGGCCTCCGTGACGCTGCACCGGGTGGTGTCGTGGAGGGGGCTGCTGGTTAGCTCGGCTCTCTTGTTGGCCTCCCTCTGCCTGTACCAGCCAGCCACCAGCGGCTTTCTTCCCTTTGCTCTGATGTTGGTGGTGGGGGAAGCCCTGGGCCTGGCGGCACCGGTGCCGGCCCCGCCTTCCCTCTGGTGCAGGCTGGGACGGGTGGGGGCTAGTTATGGCCTCGCCCTGGCCGGCTACTTGATGCTGAGCCGGCTGGTCCTGCAGGAGCGCACCTCCTACGCCACCGAACAGGGCCGGGCCCTCCCCCTCGATGCGGCCCTGCCCACCCAGCTCCTGCGCCATGCCCTGGAGTTTTGGCAAATCATCTTCGATGACTGGAGCCGTTGGCCCATCAGCGTTCCCTGGCTGCTGCTGCTGCTGGCTTATGCCGTTGTGGTCTGGGTTGCTGTCGGACGTTGGACGATGGGCCGTGGCGTTAAACCGGCAAGGTTGGCCTGCTCAGTTCTGGTGCTGGCGGCCGTGGCACTGATCGCCCTGATCTCCCCCGGTGCCCTGTTGGGCCTGGAGGATCCCCTGGCCCGGGCGCCGCGCCTGCTGCTGTTTCTTGGCCCGCTGCTCTCGGCGCTGGCCCTGCAGATCGTCGCGGGGACGACCCAGCTCCGCTGGAGGGTGATCCCCCGGGCTGGGTTGGCGTCCCTGGCCTGGTTGCTGGTGGTGGTGGCTTATGCCTATGGCCATGCCACCTCGAGCCAGGCGATCTATGAGCAGGGGCGAATCTCGCGGCTGATCGATGGGATTTCCCGGCTGCAGGTGCGGCTGCCGGAAGCCAGGCTGACGGCGATCCGGTTCGTAGGTGGGATGCCGCAGTCCCCGGTGTTGCGCAACAGCCAGACCAAGTTCCCGCTGCTGGACCGCCTGGTACCCAGGCTGATCAACGACGATTGGAGCTGGGGACGCAC
>JBBASD010000243.1:1188-3287 GCA_040399485.1 Cyanobium sp.
TGCTGGACCGCCTGGTACCCAGGCTGATCAACGACGATTGGAGCTGGGGACGCACGCAGCTGCAGTTCCATGGCCTCAAGCTTGAGCGCAGCCGGCTTGAACCTGGGGCCTTTCCTGATGGGCCCTGCGTACCTTCAGAGACCACAGCCTGCAGTTCCGAGTACAGCCTGCAGGTGCGGGACGGGACCTTGCTGGTGCGCATGCTTTGAGGCCATCAGGAATGCATTTCCCGAGCCGCGGACCCTGCGCCAGAAATCTGCTCGCCCGGGGGAAGCTGCCCAGCCGCCAGGGGATTGCCAGGACGCACCATCGCCGGCAGCATCCTTTGGTCGGCCATTGATCAACGCTGCACGATACTCGATAGCAACGTCATGCGGGTGCATGCCCTGGAGCGGCGCTTGCGCTGCCTACGCTGCTGATGACCCTGCCCGATACCAAGTGATGGTTGCCTCAACGGCCCCCCCGTTTCAGGTGATCGGCGTTGGTCTGGTTTTTGACGGGGCTGGCCGTGTACTGATTGATCAGCGGCTCGATCAAGGCCTACTGGGGGGCATGTGGGAGTTTCCCGGTGGCAAGCAGGAACCTGGCGAAGCGATTGCGGCCACCATTGCCCGGGAGTTACGGGAGGAGTTGGCGATTGAGGTGGCCGTGGAGCAGGAGCTGATTCGCCTGGATCACGCCTATAGCCACAAGCGTTTGCGCTTCATCGTTCACCTGTGCCGCCACCTGGCGGGCGAGCCCCAGGCTTTGGCTTCGCAGCAGGTCCGCTGGGTGGCACCGGCCGAGCTGGAGGCCTACCGCTTCCCGGCCGCTAACGCCCGCATCATTGCGGCATTGCGGCAGTGGCTCGACCAGCGGGGCTAAAGCCGGAGCAACCGCCGCCAACCTGGCAGCATCTGCCATTAACGCCATAGCCATGCCGCCCCCGCTGAGCCGAAGGCCGATGCCGACCATGGACTTATCAACCTTGCTTTTCAATCCGGACCGGATAGTCCAGCTGCTGGATCTACGGCTCTGAGGAGGGGGGCGTCAGCCAAGCCAATCGGCCGGCATCTGGATCGGTGGGGTCCAGGAGGGAGATCTCCAGGAGCCAGGATCCGGCGGGTGGCAACGTCAGTCGCTGGGGCCATTCCACGGCCAACAGGGCCCCGAGGGCCCGGGCTTCTTCCTCCTCCTGAGCAAACAACTCATCGGCGCTTGCTGAATCCTCCAGCCGGTAAAGGTCGAGGTGCACCAGATCAGTGGCGGAACCATCAGCCCGTTGCCCCCCATAGTGCTGGGCCAGGGCAAAGGTGGGGCTGGTGATCGGCTCACGGATGCCTAGAGCCATCGCCAGCCCCTGCACCAGGCAGGTTTTGCCGGCCCCAAGATCCCCACTTAGCAGCAGGATGGCGCCGCTGGGCAGCCGCGCGGCCAACTCAGCACCCAGGGCAGCCGTGGCGGCAGCATCGACCAGCCTCCAGGCCTGAAGGGGGGCAGCATCGCCGCTGGCCAATGGTTTCGCATTATTACGAGACATCAGTGTAGATTTCCCCATAAGCGAGCCCGAAGCCTCGGCGACTCCGCAGTACTTCCAAACAAATCCATTTCGTCCTCCCAGTCGGGAGTGTTCGTAACCATGGTGGCAACACCCACAAGCCCTGCGGCTGTAGAACTTTTTCCCCATCTGCAGGCCACCAGTTCCTACGTGATCGCCGACATCGGCCAGGCCGACTTTGGCCGCAAGGAGCTCAACATCGCCGAGACCGAGATGCCAGGCCTGATGGCCCTCCGCACTCGCTACGGCGCCGAGAAGCCCCTCAAGGGCGCCCGCATCGCGGGTTCCCTGCACATGACAATCCAGACCGCCGTCCTGATCGAAACCCTGGTGGCCCTCGGCGCCGAGGTGCGCTGGGCCAGCTGCAACATCTTCTCAACCCAGGATCACGCCGCTGCCGCGATCGCCGCTGCCGGCATTCCGGTTTTCGCCTACAAGGGCGAAACCCTGGATGAGTACTGGGCCTTCACTCACCGCATCCTGGAGTGGGGCGACGGCGGCACCCCCAACATGATCCTCGACGATGGCGGCGACGCCACCGGCCTGGTGATCCTCGGCACCA
>JBBASD010000244.1:0-3264 GCA_040399485.1 Cyanobium sp.
CCCAGTTCAGCGAACCGGTTCCCGAGCTCGCCAACCTCTGGCTGCGTCGCTTTGCTGGCCAAGGGGACAAATCCTGGATTGACTCCGCCCCCGTTGAGGGGGTCATCCTGGATCTACGTAACAATTCCGGCGGACTGGTCAGCGCCGGAGTGGCCGTGGCCAACAGCCTGCTTGACAGCAAAGGAATCGTCGAAACCCAGAACCGAGAGGGCATTAATGAGCAACAGTCATCTACGGCCGGTGTCATCTATGGCGGCCCCCTCCTTACCATCATCAACGCCGGCAGTGCCAGTGCCAGTGAAATCCTGGCTGGGGCCCTCCAGGACGCGGGTCGTTCCTCCTTGGTGGGCAGCCGAAGCTTCGGCAAGGGCCTGATTCAGTCTTTGCTTTCTTTAGGGGATGGCAGTGGTCTAGCCGTCAGCGTTGCCAGATATCGCACACCCCTGGGTCGGGAGATCCAATTCATTGGTCTGACACCCGATCAGCCCCTGCCTCAACCAGAACCACTGACCCCAGGCGCTACTGGCGACACTTGGCTGACGGAGGCCCAGCTTCTGCTCATTGAACAGCTAAGCCCAGTGACCGGGGCGAACTGAAATGGCTTTAGGTCGCCGCACGTACCACGACCCCCTCCATGGGGCAATCCGTCTTGATCGGCAGGATCCGGCCGAAGCCATGGCCATGGATTTGATCGAAACAGTTCCTTTCCAAAGGCTCCGACGCATCCGCCAACTCGGTCCAGCGTTCCTGACCTTTCACGGTGCGGAATCCAGTCGCTTCACCCACTCCCTGGGGGTTTTGCACCTGGCGCGACTTGCCCTCAACCAACTTGAAAACCTCCAAAGCGACCTAGCCCAGCAGCGGCCCCTGCTCTATGCCGCAGCCCTGCTCCACGACGTGGGGCACGCCCCCCTTAGCCATAGCGGCGAAGACATGTACGGGATGCGGCATGAGACCTGGTCGGCCAGGCTGGTGCTGGAGCATCCCGATCTGAGGGACCGTCTGGAAGCCACCAGACCAGGGCTCGCTGGGGCGGTCGCCACTCTCCTCAAAACGGGCCAAACTCAGCCTGCGGCGATCGGAGCCCTGGTGAGCAGCCAACTTGACTGTGATCGGCTCGATTATCTGCTGCGCGACAGCTACAGCACGGGCACCTGTTTCGGCCAACTGGACTTGCAGCGGATTCTGGCCAGCCTCACCCTGGCTCCGGACGGCAGCCTGGCGCTGCACCCCAAGGGACTGCCGGCGGTGGAGCACTACCTGGTCGTGCGACAGCTGATGTATCGCAGCGTCTACAACCACCGACTCAATGGCGTCTGCAACTGGCTTCTGCACCACACCATCCAGGTCGCCCGGCGTTTGGGGACCCAGCGGGTTTGGGCCGACAGGACCATGGCCCGCTGGCTCTGGGACCCCCAGAATCTCGACCTGGAAACCTTTCTAGCCAACGATGACATCGTGACCGGGTACCACCTGGAACGCTGGCGTCAGGAGGGCCCGGCAGAACTGGCCGAACCCTGTGCCCGCCTCGTGGATCGCCGACTCTTAAGGGCCCTGGACGTGAGCGAATTGAGATCCCCTGAACGCCTGGAGCTATTGGCTGAGGCCCGCAGGTTGGCGGCGGCGGCGGGCCTGGCCCCCGACGGTTGCTGCGGCCTGCAACAGCGTCAGAGCCGGGGTTACCACCCCTATAAGGGAGGCCTGCGACTCTGGGATGGCCAACGTTTACAGGCCCTTGAACAGCGCTCCGAATTGGTCAAGGTGCTCAGCCGCACCGAAGAGATCGCCTGGCTGATCCACCCTCCGAGCCTGGGCACCCGGCTGGCAGCCTTGGTGCAGGAGTGGTTGGCGAGGGGGATAGGCCCCAAGGCCATCCCTCACTGACTTAGCTCCTAGGGTCGGAGTTCTTGTGCCGTGTAGCAATGGCGGCGGCCATCTCCGTTGCGACTGATCCCTATCAAGCCCATCTGCTGAGGCTCCCTCCCCCCCAGGAGTCGCTCCCCCTGCTTCAGGAGGTTGGACAGGCCCTCAGCCTGGTCGTCATCAAAGGCCCTCTGAACCTGGTCTGCGGTGACTGGCAACTGCGTTTACCCGACCTGGAGGCCCTCCAAAGCCTTTTGAAAAGTCAAGGGCTGACCCTGGTGCAACTCCAAGCTGATCACCCCGAAACCCGCGTGGCGGCTGCCGCCCTTGGGCTCCAGCTGGGGCCCATGACTGGTCGCCGTCAGGACCCAGATGCCGCCCCCGCCGCCCCAGCCCTGACTGTTCACCAGGGCCCCTTGCGATCAGGAGAGCATCTCCAGGCCGAGGGCTCGGTCCTGGTGCTGGGGGATGTGAATCCAGGAGCCCAGATCAGTGCCGTGCGCCACGTACTGGTCTGGGGCCGTCTGCGGGGGGTGGCCCATGCCGGCCGCCGCGGTGATGATCAGGCAACAATCGTGGCTCTGCAGATGCGACCGCTCCAACTTCGCATTGCCAGCGCCGTGGCCCGGGGACCAGATGAAGTCCCTATTGATGGCCTATGCGAAGAAGCCCGGCTGGTCAACGGGGAAATTCGCATCGATCCTGCATCACCTCGATGGCCCCTCCTTGGGATTCCGTCCTTGGGGCTTAACGTTGGTTTCAGTACCAGCGCCCTGTGACAGCCACCTCAGCTCGCGTCATCTTGATCTGTTCAGGCAAGGGAGGGGTTGGCAAGACAACCCTCACGGCCAACCTGGGCATTGCTTTGGCCCGACTGGGTGAGAGCACCGTTGTTGTGGACGCTGATTTCGGCCTTCGCAACCTTGACTTGCTCCTGGGCTTGGAGAACCGCATCGTCTACAACGCCCAGGACGTACTTGAAGCAACCTGTCGGTTGGAGCAGGCGTTGGTGAAGCACAAACAAGAGCCAAACCTCTCGCTGCTGCCCGCCGGCAACGCTCGGATGCTCGACTGGCTTACCTCCGACGACATGAAGAAAATCGTGGGCATGCTCGCAGAGCGTGCCAACTTTGTTCTGATTGATTGCCCTGCTGGCATTGAAACCGGCTTCCGCAATGCCGCCGCTGCCGCCAAGGAAGCAATCGTCATCACTACACCAGAGATGGCTGCGGTGCGGGATGCGGATAGGGTGATCGGCCTACTCCAGACCCAGGAGGTGGCGCCGATACAAATGGTCTTGAACCGGGTTCGTCCCAAAATGGTGGCCAACCAGGAAATGCTCGGGGTCAGCGATGTCACGGACATTCTAGCCCTACCCCTGTTGGGACTGGTGCTTGAAGA
>JBBASD010000245.1:0-3257 GCA_040399485.1 Cyanobium sp.
AGTTGCAGCCCTCCAGGTAGGAGCTGGCAATGCCGTGGGTGTACCAGGAGGTGGCAAAGGTGGTGCCGGTCAGCCAGCCCCCCAGTGCCAGGTAGGCGCAGGGGAAAAGCAGCAGACCGGACCACCCCACAAAAACGAAGCGGTCGCGCTTCAGCCAGTCATCGAGGACGTCGAACCATCCCCGGGCCGATGGCGCCCGCCCTACAGCAATCGTCATGAGAGGCTTTATGAAGCTTTACAAAGCGAATCTTAGGGGGCTGACGACGCGCCTGCAGCCGCCTTGCCTGGTTCCATGGGAACAATAAGAAGAATTACCTAGCAGCTAAGAAAGGCCAGGCCAGCAGACGTCCAAATAAAGTGGTAGGGAGCCTGATCCAAAGCCAAACCAAGCCAGCCCAAGCGAACGCAGCCGCGCAGGGTCTGGCGGAGAGAGGACTTAAAGCAGAAAGTGCTTCAAGGCGAAGGACACGGCAAGCCAAAAAGGGGCGGCTGGCCTAAAGTGGTAACTATTAGAAACTTGCAAAATTGAAAGTTCTACTCGTCTATCCGCAATTCCCTAAGACCTTCTGGAGTTACGAGAAAATTCTCGAACTTATTCAACGCAAGGTCCTTCTGCCCCCCCTCGGCCTAATCACCGTTGCGGCAATCCTGCCGCAAGAATGGGAATTCAGGCTCGTTGACGTGAACATTCGTCCGGTCAGCACCGAAGAATGGCAATGGGCAGACCTGGTGATCATGTCGGCAATGATTGTACAAAAAGATGATATTATTCGTCAGATTGGCATAGCGCACCATTTTGGTAAACTCGTCGCCGTCGGCGGTCCTTACCCCACTTCAACCCCTGACGAGTTGAGTGCGGCCGGAGCCGACTTTCTCATCCTGGACGAAGGGGAAATAACGTTGCCGCTTTTTGTCGAAGCCCTGGAGCAAGGTGCCAAGAGCGGACGTTTTACGGCCAATGGCGAAAAGCCCGATGTCGGCCTGACCCCAATCGCGCGCTACGACTTGCTCGAAATGGGCGCCTACGACTCCATGAGCGTTCAGTTCTCACGAGGCTGTCCGTTTCAGTGTGAGTTCTGCGACATCATCGTGCTTTATGGACGCAAACCCCGGACCAAAACTCCCCAACAGCTCATAGCCGAACTAAATGTGCTATTCAACCTGGGATGGCGCGGCGGTATATTCATGGTTGATGATAACTTTATTGGCAATAAGCGTAATGTCAAACTTTTGCTTACAGCCCTGGAAGCATGGCAAAGAGAACATGGCTACCCCTTCCGCTTCGATACAGAAGCCTCCCTTGATCTCGCCGACGATGACGAGATGATCGACATGATGATGGCCTGCAATTTTGCCGCCGTCTTCATGGGAATTGAGACTCCTGATGCCGAAAGTCTTTCATTTACCAAGAAATTTCAAAATACCCGTTCCCCACTCCACGAATCGGTGGACAAAGTGACCCGGGCTGGTCTGCGGGTGATTGCCGGTTTCATCATCGGCTTCGACGGCGAGAAAGCAGGGGCCGGCCAACGCATCGTGGCCTTTGCTGAGCAGACCGGAATTCCCACAACCACCTTTGCCATGCTTCAGGCCTTGCCCCATACGGCCCTGTGGCACCGACTCGACAAAGAGGGTCGTCTGATTGCGGATGGGGGCAACATCAATCAGACCACATTGATGAACTTCATTCCAACCAGGCCGGTGGAAGACATCGCCAATGAATATGTTGACGCCTTCTGTACTCTTTACGAACCGGGTCAATACCTTGACCGTGTCTATCGTTATTTTCTCAAGTTAGGCGCCCCGAGAGTTAAAGCGGCTTTTCAGATGCCTAAATGGGTCATCGTCCGTGCCCTATTGATAGTTTGCTGGCGGCAAGGAGTGGTCCGCAAGACCCGTTGGGCCTTTTGGCACCATCTGGGCCACATCATCATCGCCAACCCAGGCGTTGCCGAGCAATATCTGGCCGTGTGCGCCCACAACGAACACTTTCTTGAATACCGTGACATCGTCCGCCAGCAGATTGGCGATCAATTAGCCGCCTATCGCCAGCAGCAACGCACCCCAAAAGCCTCGCTCACCCCCGTCGAGCTGGCCACCCCCTAAACCCATCATTTTCACCCACCACCCTGAAGGCCGCGGCTTTCAGCCAGAGTGGGGCGGTCCCAGTCCTTGCCATGTACGTCGTCGAGCTCTCTCTCCGCCTCACCGCCATGCCGGTCGCTGTCCAGCGCAAAGACCTGGCAACAGCCCAGTCGCTTTATCAGGAACTTCGCCAGGCGATGGACATAGGCCATCCAAAGTTGCTTGAGCTGACCTGTGAAAAGGACGAACACAAGCGCATCAGCTTGCTTTGCACCGAACTTGTCGCCATCCAGATTTACGAGAAATCAGCCATCGGCGCCAGCGGTAAAAGGCCAGGTTTCAGTCTGGACGGCTGATCTCGATGGTTCAGGACGCGTCAACGGCCTGCCTGGCCTCCCCCCTAGTCGTGGAGGACCTGACCTTTTGCTGGCCTACGGGACAGCCGGCCCTTCGCCACTGCAGCCTGCGCGTCCCCCGTTCCGGTCTCTGGATGCTGGTAGGAAGCAACGGCAGCGGTAAAAGCACCCTGCTGCGTTGTATCGCGGGCCTCTTGCAGTACCGGGCGGGGCGCATCAACACAGACCTGCAGCCCGCCCTGGTCTTTCAAAACCCCGATCACCAGTTGCTCCTGCCAAGTTGCGGTAGTGACCTGATGATCGGACTGAGGGGGCCGATGGGCTCCGATCAACGCCAACGGGCGGTTCATCAAGCGCTTGCTCAGGTTGGCCTCCTGGGATTCGAGCAACGGCCCATCCACACCCTGAGCGGGGGACAGAAACAACGCCTGGCCATCGCCGGTGCCCTGGCCGCCCAGGCCGATCTGCTGCTGCTGGATGAACCCACCGCCCTGCTGGATCCCGAGAGCCAACGGGAGGTGCTGCATCTGATCCGCAGGCTTTGCAGTGACCCAGCGAAGCCTCTGACCGCCCTCTGGATCACCCACCGACTGGAAGAACTGAACCTTTGTGATGGAGCGGCCTTGATGGAAGGGGGCCTGGTAGGGCCTTGGTGCAGTGGCGTCAGCATGAGAAGCCAGCTGGCCCCCTTGCCCGAAGGCCAGTCTTAGAGGTAGGTTCCATGAGTTCTGGGAGATTTAGGCCCTCGGGTCCTTCCGGTCCATTCCTCGGTAGCTCAGTGGTAGAGCGGTCGGCTGTTAACCGATTGGTCGCAGG